>JBJEAF010000070.1:0-18086 GCA_051868755.1 Alloprevotella sp. | reverse complement strand
CACTTTATCCTCTCGATTTCTATAAATGCACCGGGATTTCGGCTTGAGCCCTTATAACCTCATAACCTTATCCCTCATAACCTAAAACCTTGTAACCTAAGAAGGGAACCTTATAACCTAAGAAAGTCACACTTCTTCGAAGTCAACGTATTCTCCTTCGTTCTTTTCAAAAATCTTTCCGCTTCGCCGCTGTCGGGAGTTGCCTCGGCTGCTCTCGTGGTGTGCGTTGCCAGTCGAGGTGTGCGAACGTTGTGTGTGCGCTTCCGTGTGCGGAGCGTTGCGGCGTGTGCGGCGTGGGCCGAAAAGCAGTTGGAAAATCATGGAGGCAAAGCCCATGATGGCCAGGATTCCACCGAAAATCAGTATGAAAAGGCATCCTATCAGTCCGTTCATTGCTTGCTGGTTTTGTGTTGTGGTCAGTGCTGAGGCGCGCTGCCTTCCGTGCCGAACGGCACGTGTGAGGCTTTGCCCTTACGCTTTTATTCTGCTTCTTCAACAATTCTCGTGCCAATCAGATTGTTCATGACCGACATGAACACGTAGAACACGATGACTATGGCGAAGCCGGCTTCTTGTAAAGTGACCAGAAAGAAAATGCTGGCCGCCAGAAAACTATAGCGCAACACGTTGTCGCGCAGGGCGAACGACTTGAACTTCAAGGCAAACATGGGAATCTCGGCTACCAGCATGTAGCACGACAGCAGAATGCCGGCCAGAACGACGAATATCAACCAAGGTTCGCCCGTGAGCCATTCGCCATTTTGCAGGCTGACAGCCAGTGAGGCCCAGAACAGGGCATTGGCGGGGGTGGGGAGTCCTATGAAACTGTCGGTCTGGCGTTCGTCGAGATTGAATTTCGCCAAACGCAAGGCAGAGAAGGCTGCAATGAGAAAGGCTGCATAAGGCAGGTACTCCATGCCGCCAACTTGCTGCAGCGGGCAGCCTTCGGGCATGTTGGCGGGTGCAACGAGCTGTTGCAGCATGGCAAACACGATGGCTGCGGGAGCAAATCCGAAGGTGATGTCATCGGCCAGCGAGTCAAGTTCCTTGCCGATGGAGGAACTCACGTGAAGCAGGCGCGCTGCAAAGCCGTCGAAAAAGTCGAATGTTGCACCTGCCACAATGAGCAGCATAGAGAGTGGGAAGTCATGCTGAAAGGCGAAGTAGGTGGCTGCGCAGCCCGACAGCAGGTTGCAACAGGTGAGTGTGTTGGGGATGTGTTTCTTCAAATTCATGTGGGAGGCGCTGCGCGCGGGTGATGTGTTTGAGTTGGGACTGAGAGCCGCTGGCCGGCTGGGATTGCAGACCCATAGGAGGATAATACTATAAAAGCCTGATTTGCCGCCCCCGTTAGTGCGTGGCAGCGGGCGGCAGTTTGGCAATGACCGTTTGGTTGCCCACAGTGGCCTGCCCCATTTTTACCAGCACTTCTGAGCCAAGGGGCAGGTAGACATCGACACGTGAGCCAAACTTGATGAAGCCCATGTGTTCGTCGATGCAGCACTCTTCGTTCTCGCGTGCATAGGTGACAATGCGGCGTGCTACCGCACCGGCCACTTGGCGAACCAGCACTTCATGGCCTTCGGGTGTTTCGATGACAACCGTTGACCGCTCGTTCTCCGTGCTGGCCTTGGGCAGCCAGGCCTTGTGGAAGTTTCCGTTGTGGTGGGCCACCATTTTCACTGTGCCTTCCACCGGAAACCAGTTGGCGTGGACATTGGTGATAGACATAAAGATGGACACCATCAGCCGGCGGTCGTGCAGGTATTCGTTTTCTTCCACCTCTTCAATGACCACTACCTTGCCGTCGGCAGCAGCAACGACTGTGCCTTCAACATCGCCTTGGAACTGGCGCAGCGGACAGCGGAAGAAGTTCACAGCAACGCCATAAAGTACGATGCACACTACAGCTACCACGTAGACAGGCACCACACAGATATGGTGCAGCAGGAGGTAGAGGATGGCATTCAGGACGAGGATGCCAATCAGTGCATTGCGCAGGATTTCGTTGCCTTCGCTGTGCAGGCGGATTTTCTTTATTTTACGTTGTCTTGCCATGCTATGAGCCGATTGCGGAACATGACTTCCGAAGCCAGGGCGGGGGAGTGCCGTGCGTGTTCGGAGAAGCCATTCCGCTTAGGGGTTATAAGGGGTTGTAAGTTGGGTGTGATGGAAATGTGGCCGCAAATGTAGGCATTTTTGTTGGTTTTGACAGCACAAAGGGGTGTAAAAGTGCATTTTGGGCGGAATAGGGGAGATAGTATGGGGGCAGTCCCCTGTTTTTTTACTGTATATTCTTGGCCAATGCGCTTTCCAGTTCCTCGGCCGAGAGGCGCAGCTTGAAGTTCCCGTTTTCGGCTATCGATATGCCGCCAGTCTCTTCCGACACCACAATGGCCAGACAGTCACTCTTTTGCGAGATGCCCAGGGCAGCGCGGTGGCGCAGGCCCAGCGATTTGGGGATGTCAGTATCGTGGGATATGGGCAGGATGCAGCCGGCAGCCTTGATGCGCTTGTGTGCGATAATCATCGCCCCGTCGTGTAGCGGACTGTTCTTGAAGAAGATGTTCTCGATCAGCCGCTGGGTAATGTTCGCATTGATGGGGTCGCCCGAGTTGATGTATTCGTTCAGTCCCACTAAGCGTTCCATGATGATCAGGGCACCCACCTTTTGCTTGCTCATGCTCATGCAGGCCATCACGATAGGCATGATTTCTTCGCGGTGTACCACCTCCTCGTCCTTTTTTCCGCGAAACAGCCTCACCAGGAAGTTCACACTCGGACGCGTGCCGATAGTGGAGAAGAAGTGGCGTATCTCCTCTTGGAACAGGATGATGAGGGCCAGCGAACCCACGTTGACCAGCTTGTCGAGTATGCCGCCCAAAAGGCGCATCTCAAAAATCTGGGAAACGAAGATCCACACCACGATGAAGACGATGATACCGCCGAAAATGTTGGCCGAGCTGCTCTCCTTCATCAGCCGGTAGATGTAGTAGAGCAGCAGTGCTACCAGCAGAATGTCGACAATGTCTTTCAGTCCGAACGAAATCATTGCGCGAATGCTTTTAGTTGTAAGTATATCCGTTTGGCCTCGACAGCCTCGGCCACATCGTGTACGCGCAGGATGTCGGCCCCTTTCATCAGTGCTGCCGTGTTGAGCACCGTCGTGCCGTTAAGTGCGGTCTGGGGTGTGCCTCCCAGCAGCTTGTAGATCATGGACTTGCGCGAAATGCCCACCAGCAGCGGACAGTCGAGTTCGGCAAAGTCATCCAGGTGCTCCATCAGTTCATAGTTGTGTTGCAGCGTCTTGCCGAAGCCGAAGCCAGGGTCAGCCACTACATCGCAAACGCCCATTTGGTGCAGGCGGTCTATGCGTTCGGCCAGGTAGAGCAACACTTCGCGCCGCACGTTGTCGTATTGCGGGTCCTGCTGCATGTCCCGTGGAGTCCCCTGCATGTGCATAAGTATGTAAGGCACGCCCATACGGGCCACAGTCCGGAACATCAGCCTGTCCATCTCGCCGCCCGAAATGTCGTTGATGATGTCGGCCCCCTCCTCTTCGACAGCCATACGGGCCACATTGGCCCTGAACGTGTCGACCGACACAGGCACGTCAGGATAGAGCTTGCGCACGATGCGCAGGCCGCGTCTCAACCTTTCCATCTCCTCCTCTTCGCTCACATCGTCGGCTCCGGGACGTGAAGAATAGGCACCGACATCAATCATCTCGGCACCCTGTTCCATGAGCGCGTGCAGGCGTCGGGTAATCTCGGTTTCCGATTCCGTGCGGCTGCCCGCAAAGAAGGAGTCAGGCGTAATGTTCAGGATGCCCATGATGCGCGGCTCTTGCAGGTCAAGCAGGCGGCCGCGAAGGTTCAGCGTATGTATAGAAGCCATGGGAGATTTAAAGTTTTGGATAGAAGTCAGATACCTTTCAGTCAGTCTGGGCAAGAAGACCCTCCTGCCGGCCAAGCTGTTATGCCTGTCGGCCGGATTGTCTGGCCCAGACCTCCTTTTGTTGTAAATTCGGTGCAAATGTATATAAAATCCGTTGTATGCCGCATCGGCAAGCCAAAGATGTCGTCTCTTTGTGGGCAAAGATGGTACAAGTGCTGGCAGAAAACAGTACTTTTGCGCGTTGAATCGAAATAAACAATCGAGCCACATGACAACTATCGAACAACTTTATACCCTGTACAGGCAGCACCCCGTGTGTACGACCGACACGCGCGAATGTACGCCTGGCTCTATCTTTTTCGCCCTGCGCGGCGAAACGTTCAACGGAAATGACTTTGCCCTGCAGGCCTTGCAGCATGGTTGCGCCTATGCGGTGGTAGACGATGCCACCCTGTCCGGCGACCCGCGCCTGCTGCATGTGGACCATGCGCTCGAAGCCTTGCAGCGACTGGCAGCCCGTCATCGGCAGGAGTGGGGCGGCCCAGTCGTGCAGATTACAGGCACCAACGGCAAGACGACGACCAAGGAACTGACCGCTGCCGTACTGGCCACGCGCTATGAGGTGCTCTATACCCAGGGCAATCTGAACAACCACATCGGTGTGCCCAAGACCCTGTTGCGGCTGACCGGGCAGCATCAGTTGGCTGTGGTAGAGACGGGTGCCAATCATCCCGGTGAGATTGCGCAGCTCAGCGACATCGTGCAGGCCGACTGTGGCCTCATTACCAATGTAGGTACGGCCCATTTGCAGGGCTTCGGCTCGTTTGAAGGCGTGTTGCGCACCAAGACAGAACTGTACGACAACCTGCGCACGCGCCGGGGCGGTTTCATCTTTTTGGATGCTGGCAATGAACATTTGGCCTGCCGTGCGGTGGGCCTGCCGGCGGTAACTTACGGCGCACCGGGCATGGGCTGTCAGGTGGAGGGAGAGTTGCTGCCGCCGGCTTCTCCCTTTATGAGCTTGCGTTTCCGGTTGCGGGGCGGTGAGTGGCAGGAGGTACATACCCATCTGATAGGCAGCTATAACCTGCTGAACGTGTTGGCCGCCGTAGCAGTGGGCGTGCATTTTGGCGTGAGTGTGGAGCAGGCCGCGCAGGCAGTGGCCGGCTATCAGCCCACCAACAACCGCAGCCAGTGGATGCGTACGGAGCGGAACGAACTGATTGTGGATGCCTACAACGCCAATCCCACCAGCATGAAGGCCGCACTCGACAAT
The DNA here is from genome assembly GCA_051868755.1 of Alloprevotella sp. Taxonomy (GTDB): domain Bacteria; phylum Bacteroidota; class Bacteroidia; order Bacteroidales; family Bacteroidaceae; genus Alloprevotella. The sequence continues at coordinate 12,913 of JBJEAF010000070.1, read as the reverse complement.
ATGGCGCAGATGCGTCACGCCCACAAGATGCTCATTCTGGGTGAGATGCGTGAGTTGGGCGAAGCTTCGGCCGAGGAGCATCGCCGTGTTGCATCACAGGCGCAGCAGCTTGGTTGTGATGCCGTGTGGTTGGTAGGCGAAGCGTTCCGGCCCTATGCCGATGGGGCGCGATGGTTTGCCGATGAGGAAGCAGTCGAGTCCGCTTTGGCCGAATCGAAGCCGCAAGGCAAGCTCATCTTGGTAAAAGGCTCGAACGGAACCCGGCTGTTCAAGTTGCCCCCCTTGCTGTAGTAAGGAGAGTTGAAGAGTTGAAGAGTTTATAATTGATAAATAGTTGAAGAGTTTATAGTTGAAAAGTTGATAATTATGCTCACTGAGCGGATGATTACTGCGCTTCATAGTGACCATACAAACTCTTCAACTCTCAACTCTTCAACTCTCAACTTCTCAACTCTTCAACTATAAATTCTCCATATATAATAAGGAATAGGGGCGTACAGCTATGCAGGGTTAGTTGGTCTAAGAGGGAGATGTGCAACGTTTTCGGAAATATTCAGCTTCACATCCTTTTCTGTGGTCCATTTGTAAAGTCCGTTTTGCGATTGATAAAAAAACGGGAAATTTGCCAATAAATGTAGAGATTAAATTACCTTTGCAGCGGAAAAAAGACGAGACATCGTGAACAAGGGCTGCTATGTGAGCGCACCGCAGCGGTGCGCAACTGGTAAAATCTTCTGTATGGCGAACGGCAGGCGTGCCGCTTCGCTCCTTTTTCGTGTCCGCCAGTCAGGGTGCCCTATGCCCTGCTGGCGGACATTCTCGTTCCGTTTTTCCCCGGCAGCCGGCGCTCGGGGTGTCTTGTCGCTTTTGGCTTTTCCGTTTTTGAGATTTATAACATCATTATTAACCATAACATTTAAAGAGCTATGAACTTTACCTTATTTGTCACTGCTTTGTTGACAGGGTTGGCGTTCGTGGGCGTGGTGACCATTCTGGCCAAACTGATTTCGCCGCGCAGCTACAACGCTCAGAAGGAGGAGGCTTATGAATGTGGTATACCGACGCGCGGACGCTCCTGGATGCAGTTCCGCATCGGTTACTACCTGTTTGCCATACTCTTCCTGATGTTCGACGTCGAAACGATGTTCCTGTTCCCCTGGGCCGTCGTGATGCGCTCATTAGGCCCGGCCGGCCTGATCAGCGTGCTCTTCTTCTTGTTCATTTTAGTTCTGGGCCTGGCCTATGCCTGGAGGAAAGGAGCTTTGAAATGGCAATGAAAAGAGCAAAAATCAAGTCCATTCCCTATGAGGAATTCAAGGACAACGAAACCTACGAGAAGCTCGTAGAAGAGTTGAATGCCGGCGGTGCCAACGTGGTTGTGCGCAAGCTGGACGACCTCATCGACTGGGGCCGCTCCAACTCGCTCTGGCCGCTGACCTTCGCCACCAGCTGCTGCGGCATCGAGTTTATGGCCGTGTGCGCCGCGCGCTACGACATAGCCCGTTTTGGCTTTGAGGTGACCCGTAACAGTCCCCGTCAGGCCGACGTGATTCTGGTTTGCGGCACCATCACCACCAAGATGGCTCCCGTGTTGCGCCGTCTCTACGACCAGATGGCTGACCCGAAGTATGTGGTGGCCATTGGCGGCTGCTCCGTGTCGGGCGGTCCGTTCACCAAGTCCTATCACGTGGTGAACGGTGTGGACAAGATTATTCCTGTCGACGTGTATGTGCCCGGATGTCCGCCGCGCCCTGAATCGTTCCTGTATGGCATGATGCAGCTGCAGCGCATTGTCAAGGTGGAGAACTTCTTCGGCACCACCAACCGCAAGGAAAAAGACCCCTTCAAGGCTGAGGCCGAACGGAAGGGCGAAGAAATATATAAAGAGGAGGAACTGGCATGAGCGAAGAACTGAAACCTCAGGCCGCTGCCCCGCAGGCAGCTGCCAAACCTGCTGCTCCCCGTGCAGCAGTTGCCAAGTCCGCCGCTCCTGCCAAACCTGCAGTAAACGAGCTGAAGCCTACCGTTGTGGAGCCTGCGGCCCTGCGTGCCGAACTGGTGCGCCTGCATGACAAGGAGGGCATGGACTTCCTGCTGAACCTCACCGGCGAAGACTGGATGGAGGAAGGACTGGGTGTGGTTTACCAACTGGAAAACACCGCCAACGGCAAGCAGGCTTGTGTGAAATGTGTGTGTCCCGACAGGGAGAACCCCATGTTGCCTTCGGTCAGTGACTTGTGGGACATTGCCCACACTTATGAACGCGAGGTGTATGACTTCTACGGCATCGTCTTCACGAACCACCCCGACATGCGCCGCCTGTTCATGCGCGAGGACTGGGTGGGCTATCCTTTCCGCAAGGACGACGCGACGGAGGAGAACAATCCGCTGCGCATGACCAACGAGCCGCTGAGCGACTTCACCACGGAGTACCGCCTCGGCGAGGACGGCACTGTAGAGAAGGTGCAGCACCGCATCTGGGACAAGGACGACTATGTGGTGAACATCGGTCCGCAACACCCCTCGACCCACGGTGTGCTTCACTTCCGTGTGGCCTTGGAGGGCGAGCGCATCACCAAGATTGACCCGCATCTGGGCTACATTCACCGTGGCGTGGAGAAGATCAGCGAACAGATGACTTATCCGCAGACGCTGGCTCTGACCGACCGTCTGGACTATCTGGGTGCGATGCAGAACCGCCACGCGCTCTGCATGTGTATCGAGCAGGCCATGGGTGTGGAGGTGAGCGACCGCGTGCAGGTGATCCGTACGATTATGGACGAGCTGCAGCGTATTGACTCCCACATCCTCTTCTTCAGCTGTCTGTGTCAGGACTTGGGTGCCACTACGGCATTCCTCTACGGATTCCGCGACCGCGAGAAGATTCTCGACATCTTCGAGGAAACGTGTGGCGGCCGCCTCATCCTGAACTACAACACGATTGGCGGCGTCATGGCCGACATTCACCCCAACTTCGTGAAGCGCGTGAAGGAATTTATCCCCTACATGCGCAAGAACATTCAGGAGTACCACGACATCTTTACGGGCAACGTCATCTTCCAGAACCGCTCAAAAGGCGTGGGTGTGCTCACCAAGGAGCAGGTCATCTCGTTTGGTTGTACCGGCGGTACGGGCCGTGCCTCGGGTTGGCACAACGACCTCCGCAAGCTCCGTCCCTACGCAGCTTACGACCGCGTGCAGTTCAACGAAGTGGTACGCACGGAAGGCGACTCCTTCGCCCGCTACATGATCCGTCTCGACGAAATCCTCGAAAGCTTGAACATCATTGAACAGCTCATCGACAACATCCCCGAAGGCAACTTCCAGGAGAAGATGAAGCCCATCATCAAGCTGCCCGCCGGCACTTTCTACAGCGAAGTGGAAGGCTCGCGTGGCCGTTTCGGCGTGCTGATCGAGAGCAAGGGCGACAAGAGCCCCTACCGTCTGCACTACCGTTCGACGGGTTTGCCCCTCGTGGCCGTGATGGACACCGCTTGCCGAGGAAATATGTTGGCAGACCTCATCACCATTGGCGGAACTGTCGATTACGTAGTCCCCGATGTGGACAGATAGATTATTAAGTTGAAAAGTGGAGAGTTTAAAGTTTATGGGTATGCAAGGGCGGTCAAGCCGCCTGTGCCCCGATAAACATTTAAACATCTAAACTCATAAACTCAAAACGACAATGTTTGATTTTTCAATAGTATCTAATTGGCTACATGGCTTTCTGACAGGAACCTGTGGCTTTGCCGAATGGGGTGCCATCCTGACGGAGAGCGTACTCGTGGCATTGGCCATCATCACCCTCTATGCCGTGTTTGCCATCGCCCTTATCTACATGGAGCGCAAGGTGTGTGCATTCTTCCAGTGCCGCCTTGGCCCGATGCGTGTGGGTAAGTGGGGACTTCTCCAGGTGTTCAGCGACGTGTTCAAGATGCTGACCAAGGAGATTATCAGTATGCGGCAGAGCGACCTCTTCCTGCATAACCTGGCTCCCTTCCTCGTTGTGACAGCCTCGATGGTCACCTTCAGCTGCCTGCCTTGGAACAAGGGTGCGCACATCATCGACTTCAATGTCGGCGTGTTCTTCTTCCTGGCTGTCTCTTCAATTGGTGTAGTGGGTATCCTGCTGGCCGGTTGGAGCAGTAACAACAAGTATTCGCTCATCGGTGCCATGCGAAGCGGCGCACAGATTATCAGCTACGAACTCTCCATCGGCATGACCATGCTCGCCATGATTTGCCTCACGGGCAGCATGTCGTTCAGCGAAATCTGCCAGGACCAGTACGTCAACGGCTGGAACATCGTGCGCGGCCATGTGCCTGCCGTCATTGCCTTCCTCATCTATTTGGTGGCCGGCAATGCCGAGTGTAACCGTGGCCCGTTCGACTTGCCTGAGTGCGAAAGCGAACTTACCGCAGGTTATCACACCGAGTATTCGGGTATGCACTTCGGCTACTATTACCTGGCCGAGTACCTGAACCTCTTTATCTGTGCCGGTATGGCATCGACCATCTTCCTCGGAGGTTGGGCACCGCTCCACATCTACGGGCTCGACGGCTTCAATGGAGTGATGGACATGATTCCCGGTGCACTGTGGTTCCTGGGCAAGACCTTCTTTGTTGTGTTCTTGCTGATGTGGCTGCGCTGGACCTTCCCGCGTCTGCGTATCGACCAGATTCTGTCGCTCGAATGGAAGTATCTGGTGCCCTTCAGCATGGTAAACCTTGTGCTCATGGCCCTCTGTGTGGCAATGGGTTGGCACTTTTAATCGGTAAAGACTCATGGAAGAAAAAAGTTATTTAGGCGGTATTGCTGACGGACTGAAGAGCCTCACCACAGGTCTGAAGACCACGATGCGTGAGTTCTTCACCCCGAAGATTACCGAACAATATCCCGAAAACCGCGCCACGAACGTCATGTTCGACCGTTTCCGCGGTTCACTCACGATGCCCCACAACGAGCAGAATGAGCACCAGTGCGTCGGTTGCGGACTGTGCCAGATGGCCTGCCCCAACGACACTATCAAGGTGACAAGCGAGTTCTACGAAACAGCCGACGGCAAGAAGAAAAAGCGTCTGGTCAAGTACGAGTACGACCTTGGCTCCTGCATGTTCTGCCAGCTTTGTACCCGGGCCTGTCCCCACGGAGCCATTGCCTTCGACCAGAGCTACGAAAACGCCGTGTTCGACCGCTCGAAGCTCAAGAAGGTGCTCAACCACGAGGGCAGCAAGTGTGTGAAGGAATAATTTTTAGTTTAGGATTGACGGGTAGGAAAAGGGTGTAAGACCGCTTTCCGGGTTTTCCCGATGCGTCCAGACAAGACACCCTGCAAGAGCCCCCTTCGATTCTCCAACGAAAATAAAACCAAACGTAATGAATTCTCAAAATATCATGTTCGTCATATTGGCGGTACTCATCATGCTCTCGTCGCTGGCCACAGTGATGACCAAGAGCATTGTGCGTGCAGCCACATACCTGCTCTTCGTGCTGTTGGGCACGGCGGGTATGTACTTCCTGATGGGCTACACGTTTCTCGGCTCGGTCCAGGTGATGGTCTATGCCGGCGGCATCATTGTGCTCTACGTGTTCTCCATTCTGCTGACGGAAGGAGCCAAGGACGAGACCTTCAAGCGCAAGGCCAAGGATGCCTCTTGGGGCTTCCTGCTCAGCTTGGTAGGTTTCCTGGCCTTTCTCGGCGTGGTGCTCACCCATCAGTTCAAGTCGTATGTGCTCGAAGCACCCAGCGAGACCGCCAGTGCTGTCACGTCGATCAGCTCTATCGGCACCAACATGCTCTCCACCGGCGAAGGCGGCTACCTCCTTCCCTTCGAGGCAGTCAGTGTGTTGCTGCTGGCCTGCATTGTAGGTGCGTTGCTCATTGCGCGCAAGCGATAAACCGTAAAACTCTCAGAAAAACAGACCATTCAGTATGATACAGATTGAATATCTCCTCATCGTATCGGCTGTCATGATGTTTGCCGGCGTTTTCGGTTTCCTGACGCGTCGCAGCACATTGGCCATACTACTCTCGGTGGAACTCATGCTCAATGCCACCGACCTTAACTTCGCAGTGTTTAACCGTATGCTTTATCCCGACGGTTATGAAGGCTATTTCTTCGCACTCTTCTCCATTGCCATTTCGGCTGCCGAGAGCGCCATTGCCATAGCCATCATGATTAACATCTACCGTATGATCAAGAACATTCAGGTGGATGAGTTGGAGAAGATGAAGTGGTAACATTTTGGGGCGTAAGACGGTTGCTGAGGTTATCAGAGATAAGGTTAAAAGGTTATTAAGTTACAGTTGTAACGCTCGAACATCATCCGCTCAAATAGCAATAATATAACCTTATAACCTAATTCCTCATAACTTATAGGAATCGCCTCCCCCCGAAATACAACGAAAACATTTTTCGCAATGGAATCAACAATTCTAATTCTTCTGCTGCCATTCTTCTCGTTCATCCTCTTGGGAGTGTTCGGAAAATGGTTCAGCCATAAGGCCGCCGGCTTGGTAGGTACGGCTGTGCTGCTGGCAGTTGCGGCCCTGTCGTACGCCACGGCATACACCTACTTCTTCGATACCGCCCGCACGGCCGAAGGAGTGTTGCCCACGCTGGTGCCCTATAACTTCCAGTGGCTACCCTTCTTTGTCGAGGGGCTGAGCTTCGACATGGGCATCATGCTCGACCCCATTTCGGTGATGATGCTCATTGTCATCTCCACCGTGTCGCTCATGGTCCACATCTACTCCTTTGGCTACATGCACGGTGAACGTGGCTTCCAGCGTTACTACGCCTTCCTGAGCCTCTTCACCATGTCGATGCTCGGACTGGTAGTCGCCACCAACATCTTCCAGATGTACATGTTCTGGGAGTTGGTGGGTGTTTCGTCCTACCTGCTCATCGGTTTCTACTACACCTCGCCCGCAGCCATCGCCGCATCGAAGAAGGCATTCATCGTAACCCGCTTTGCCGATATGTTCTTCCTGATCGGTATTCTTATCTACGGTTACTACTGCCGTTCCTTCGGCTTTGAGTTCAATCAGGCAGGCTTTGCCCAGGGAGCCATGATGCTGCCCACCGCCCTGTTCCTCATGTTCATTGGCGGTGCCGGCAAGAGTGCCATGTTCCCCCTCCACATCTGGTTGCCCGATGCCATGGAAGGCCCGACCCCTGTGTCAGCCCTCATCCATGCCGCTACCATGGTAGTGGCCGGCGTGTTCCAGATTGCCCGCCTCTTCCCCTTGTGGATTGAGTATGCCCCCGGTGCCCTTCACGTAGTGGCCTGGGTAGGAGCCTTCACCGCCTTCTATGCTGCCGCCGTGGCCTGCTGCCAGAGCGACATCAAGCGCGTGCTGGCCTTCTCCACCATTTCGCAGATAGCCTTCATGATGGTGTCGCTCGGTGTCTGCACCGAATACACCACCGGCCACGAGCACGTGGGTTCGTTGGGTTACATGGCCTCCATGTTCCACCTCTTCACCCACGCCATGTTCAAGGCCCTCCTCTTCCTGGGCGCCGGCTGCATCATCCATGCTGTCCACAGCAACGAGATGTCGGCCATGGGCGGCCTGCGCAAGTACATGCCCATCACCCACATCACCTTCCTCATTGCCTGTCTGGCCATCAGCGGCATACCTCCCTTCTCGGGATTCTTCTCGAAAGATGAGATACTCACGGCAGCCTTTGCCTACATGCCCGCTATGGGTTGGATCATGACAGCCATTGCCGCCATGACCGCCTTCTACATGTTCCGCCTCTACTTCGGCATCTTCTGGGGTACGGAGAACAAGGAGCTGCATGCCCACCACACGCCCCACGAGGCACCGCTCACCATGACCTTTCCCCTGATGTTCCTGGCAGTGGTGACCTGTGTGGCAGGTTTCATCCCCTTCGGCCACTTTGTCAGTGCCGACGGTGTGGCCTACGACATCCACCTCGACTGGGGCGTAGCCGGCACTTCGATAGTCATCGCAGTGGCATCGATCTTCCTGGCCACCTATATGTATATCGGCGAGCGTCAGCCCAAGGCCGATGCCATGGCCGAGAAGTTCAGCAAGCTCCACCAGTGGGCCTACAAGCGCTTCTATCTCGACGAAGTATACCAGTACATTACCCACCGCATCATCTTTGCCCACGTGTCGAAGCCCATTGCCTGGTTTGACCGCCATGTGGTAGACGGTTTCTTCAACTTCTTGGCTTGGGGCACCAATGCCCTCAGTTTCCAGATTCGTGGATTCCAGAGCGGTTCGGTACAGAAGTACGCTTACGTATTCCTGCTTGGCACACTGGCCCTGCTGGCCATTATGGCACTGGCATAGGATTTTGGGGATAAGGTTATAAGGTTATGAGGTTATAAAGTAACTTTTTGAATGGGCGATACAAAAGCCTTCAAATAGTCATCATAAAACCCACAAGAAGCCTGATAGACCCCGATAACCATAACGCTCAATCCCCATCATAATTTAATTCACTTCATCACTATGAATTTTCTATCATTATTTGTTCTCATACCCCTGGTCATGCTGCTTGGATTGTGGCTGGCCCGTGATGTGAAGGGAGTGCGTGCAGTGATGGTAGCCGGCAGTACCGCCTTGCTCGTGCTGGCTGGGTATCTCACCGTAACCTTCCTGGGTGACCGTGCGGCAGGAGCAACCGAAGAAATGCTCTACACCGCCTCGTTCAACTGGTTCGAACCGCTTCACATCAAGTATTCGGTGGGTGTCGACGGCATCAGTGTGGCCATGTTGCTGCTCTCCGCTGTCATCGTGTTCACCGGCACCTTTGCCTCTTGGCAGCTCAAGCCCCTCACCAAGGAATACTTCCTTTGGTTCACCCTGCTCAGCCTCGGTGTGTTCGGCTTCTTCATTTCCGTTGACATGTTCGCCATGTTCATGTTCTACGAAATCGCCCTCATCCCCATGTACCTCCTCATCGGCGTATGGGGTAGCGGCAAGAAGGAATACGCCGCCATGAAGCTCACCCTCATGCTCATGGGCGGTTCAGCCTTCCTCATGTGCGGCATCTTCGGCATCTTCTATGGAGCCGGCGGCCAGACGATGAACATCGTCGATATCGCCAACCACACAGGCGGTGCCCATGCCATCGACTTCGCCCAGCAGTGCATCTGGTTCCCCTTGACCTTCATCGGTTTCGGTGTACTGGGAGCCCTCTTCCCCTTCCACACTTGGAGTCCCGACGGTCACGCTTCGGCACCCACCGCCGTGTCCATGCTCCATGCCGGTGTGTTGATGAAGCTCGGAGGCTATGGCTGCTTCCGCATTGCCATGTACCTGATGCCTGAAGCCACCCACGAACTGGGTTGGATCTTCCTTATCCTCACCGGCATTTCGGTAGTCTACGGTGCCTTCTCGGCCTGCGTGCAGACTGACCTCAAGTACATCAACGCCTACAGCTCCGTGTCCCATTGCGGTCTGGTGCTCTTCGCTATCCTGATGCTCAACCAGACCTCCTGTACGGGTGCTGTGCTCCAGATGTTGAGCCACGGTCTCATGACCGCCCTCTTCTTTGCCCTCATCGGCATGATTTACGGCCGTACCCACACCCGCGACATCCGTGAGCTGAACGGCCTCATGCGCATCATGCCCTTCCTTTCAGTGGGCTACATCCTGGCCGGTCTGGCCAACTTGGGTCTGCCCGGTTTCTCGGGATTCATTGCTGAGATGACCATCTTCGTAGGTTCCTTCCAGAATGCCGACACCTTCCACCGCGTGCTCACCATTGCAGCGTGCAGCAGTATCGTTATCACCGCCGTCTACATTCTGCGTGTAGTCGGTAAGATACTCTACGGCACCTGTACCAACGAGCATCACCTGCAGCTCACCGATGCCACTTGGGACGAACGCTTCTCCGTCATCTGCCTCATTCTGGCCGTAGCCGCCCTCGGTATGGCTCCGCTTTGGGTGAGCGACATGATCACGACCGGCGTAGCTCCCATCGTAGACCATATTCACGCATCGAGCCACGTGTTGTCCACTTGCAATCCCTTTAACTAATAACTCCTCAACTCTCAAGTCTCAATATGGATTATTCACAATTTCTCTATATGCACGAAGAGTTGTCGCTCTTGGCAGTGATTCTGGTCCTGTTCATAGCCGACCTCTTCATGTGTCCCGACAAGAAGAGCGGCAAGGGAGTTTACAACACCTGCCTGCCCGTGGTGCTGCTCACCGTCCACACCGCGCTCAACCTGCTGCCCTGTTGCAGTGCGGAGAGCTGCGAGGCCTTCGGTGGCATGTATCTCTACACCCCCATGATGACCGTCATGAAGAGTGTGCTCAATGTCGGCACGCTGATTGTCTGCCTCATGGCCCACAAGTGGCTGAGCCGTGAGGAAAACTTAGTGAAGCAGGGTGAGTTCTACCTGCTCGTGCTCTTCACCCTGTTGGGCATGTACTTCATGATTTCGAGCGGCCACTTCCTGATGTTCTTCATCGGTCTGGAGTTGGCCTCTGTGCCTATGACAGCCCTGGTAGCCTTCGACAAGCGCCGCATGGAGAGTGCCGAAGCCGGTGCCAAGTTTATCCTCTTGGCCCTCTTCTCCAGTGCCCTCCTGCTCTACGGCATCTCCCTCATCTATGGTGCCACCGGTACCCTCTACTTCGATGAGATAGGTGCCCTGCTCGACGGATCGCTGCTCAGCATTTTCGGCCTTGTGCTCTTCATCACCGGCATGGGCTTCAAGATTTCGCTCGTACCCTTCCACCTCTGGACTGCCGACACCTATGAAGGTGCGCCCACCGTGGTGACCGGTTTCCTCAGCGTCATCTCCAAAGGCTCTGCAGCCTTCGTGCTGCTCACCGTGTTGATGAAAGCCTTTGCCCAGAGCGACCTGTTCTACAGCTGGAACACCGGCATGTACTGGATTATCGTAGCCTCCATCACCGTGGCCAACCTCTTTGCCATTCGCCAGAACAACCTCAAGCGATTCATGGCCTTCTCCGCCATTTCGCAGGCAGGCTATCTGGTATTGGCCATCATGGACGGCACGGCCCAGGGCATGACCTCGCTCGTGTTCTACCTGCTGGTCTACATGGTGTCCAACCTCGGAGCCTTTGCTGTGATGACCTCAGTCGAGGAGAACAGCGGAAAGATCAACATCAGCGACTACGACGGACTCTACCAGAGCAACCCGAAGCTGGCGTTCCTCATGACCCTCTGCCTCTTCTCGTTGGCCGGCATACCTCCCTTCGCCGGTTTCTTCAGCAAGTTCTTCGTGTTCATGGCAGCCTTCAATGCCGGCTACCCCCTGCTGGTGTTCATCGCCTTGGCCAACACCGTCATCTCGCTCTACTACTATCTGCTCATCGTCAAGGCCATGTACATCAAGCCCAACGAGAGCCCGATAGCCACGTTCAAGAGCGACGGCTACACCCGTCTGGCCCTTGCATTGAGCCTGCTGGGTGTCATCGTGTTCGGCTTGGGCGGTGTGTTCTACACCTACATCGAGCAGTTCAGCTACGGACTCTGATCCGTTCCGTATATCCTTATTCTCCCATAGGCTGACGCCCTTGGTTCCATGCTTCGAAGCATAGAGCCAAGGGCGTTGCCCGTTTGTCCGGGTTGGGGTAGGGTGCGGACGTGAACGGTTGGGGATTGTAAATTCTTCTACGGCGTGTGCAGCTGTCTCTGTCAACTGACCGGCACTGACAACTTGACGAACGAAGAAGACAGCATGCGGCGTTTTAGCTGGAACTAAACAGCCACTACAAGCAAGCGCGCAAGGTGAGCTTCTATGCCGCCCGGCTGAATATCACTGCCGGCTACCTTTCCACGGTTGTCAGGCGTGTGAGCGGCAAGTCGCCGGCCCGGCTGATAGAGGAACTGGTTGCCAAGGAGGCGTGTGCCCAGCTGAAAAGCACCTCCCGTACCATCCAGCAGATCAGCATCGACCTGGGTTTTCCCTCCCAGTCCTTCTTCGGCAAATACTTCCGGCGCGCCATGGGCTGCTCTCCGTTGGCCTACAGGGAACAGGGCTGAACGGCGAAGTCAGCGAGCGGCACGCCCTTTCCAGCCATGCCGTCCGTGTCGCGTACGTATGTCCTTCCCCTGTTCCGGCTCACAGACAAACGGCAGCAGATGCACTGCTCCCAACGCTTCAGAACATTCCAGCGAGTGTCTCATATAATAGGTGTCAAAAAGGAACTACAGTCTCTTTTTTAGTTTCAGCTATCTGAAACTCCAGTTTCAGATAGCTGAAACTGGAGTGTAAGTACTACTTCTACCGGCATTGAAGTACTACTGCTTCGGCGGAGGGGTTCTACTGCTTCGGCATAGATGTACTACTGGGGGAGCAGGCATCCCGGTCTGCTGTGGTCAAGTTACAACCGATGGAGAATGGAATCGTAATTGTTTAAGCAGGCCGGGAAGGCTGCTCTCCCAGTGCATTGTCGCCTGTTCTACCCGTAGAAGACAGGGTTGACTGACATTTCTTGTTACTCGGCCATAGACAAGAAGGCTTGAGCCACAAGAAGCCACAAGAAGGAGATGCAAAAACAGGAAAAACAAAGAAGTATTTGGTACTTTCGCTTTTTATTGGTTATTTTGCGCAAGGCAAAGAATAATCATACGGAAACAGGCATGATTTATGGGAAGATACATCAACCCCTTCACAGACATAGGCTTCAAGATGCTCTTCGGACAAGAGCTGTCAAAGCCCTTGCTGATTGATTTCCTCAACAACCTGCTTAAGGGAGAGAGGAAAATCGACGACATCACGTTTCTGGACAAGGAACAGACCGCGGTGTTTGAAGATGACCGTTCGCTCATTTACGACATACTGTGCAAGACAGGCGACGGAGAGAAAATCATCGTCGAGATGCAGAACCGCGGGCAGTCCTTCTTCAAGAAGCGCAGCATATACTATGTGTCAGAAGCCATTTCCCGCC
>JBJEAF010000069.1:6088-18155 GCA_051868755.1 Alloprevotella sp. | reverse complement strand
GTTGTCAAGCTGATCTGAGGCGATGTTGCACTGGGAGGGCGAGCAAGTGCCCGCCCGTTTCCAAGCCAATCTGAGGCGATGGTGCACTGGGAGGGCGTGGCTTCCAGCCCGCCCTGTTGTCAAGCTAATTTGAGGCGATGGAACACTGGAAGGGCGAGCAAAGGCCCGCCCTGTTGCCAAGCTACTTTTAAGTGATGGAACACTGGGAGGGCGTGGCTTCCAGCCCGCCCTGTTGCCAAGCTACTTTAAAGTAATGGAACACTGGAAGGGCGAGCAAACGCCCGTCTGTTATCAAACAACAAAACAAGCGGGCTGGAAGTCCGTCCTCCCAGTGCACCGTTGCCTCAGGTCTGCTTGGCAACAGGGCGGGCTGGAAGCCACGCCCTCCCAGTGCACCGTCGCCTCTTATCCCCTGATATTGTTATTGAGAGCTTCGCTTCATTTCTTCATTATAGGCTGCGGCTCGGCCTCGGAAGTGCAAAATGAAAAACTTTCAGCTTTTCTTTTGCACTTCGCTCGCCTTGCACTATCTTTGCGCGGAATAATTTTTTTGATGAATGAAAACATTGTATAAAATTAAAAAAGGCTTGGACTTGCGATTGCAGGGCGAGGCTGAACTTAAGCTGGTGAAAGCCGGCCTGAGCGAGGAGTATGCGCTGATGCCTACCGACTTCCAAGGCATTGTGCCCCGCGCTGTGGTGAAGGAAGGCGACCGGGTGCTGGCTGGTGAGGCCCTGTTTGTGGACAAGGCCACCGAGCGCATCCACTTTGTTTCGCCGGTCAGCGGAACAGTGGTCGGCGTGGAACGTGGAGAACGCAGAAAGTTGCTGCGCTTCCGCGTGAAGGCCGACAAGGAACAGGCGTTCAAGGATTTCGGTGCAAAGTATGATACAGCACATCTGACGGCTGACAGCGTGAAGGCGCTGTTGCTCGAAAGCGGACTGTTCGGGTTCATGCGCCAACGTCCCTACGACGTGATTGCCAGTCCTGACGACACACCGAAGGCTATCTTCATCTCGGCTTTCAGCAAAATGCCGTTGGCTGCAGACTTCAGCTTTGTGGTGAAAGGCCACGAAGAGGACTTCAAGAACGGCGTAAGGGCACTGACCAAGCTGGCCAAGGTGCATCTGGGCATCTGCCCGGCTCAAATCAACTCGGATTTGCTCCCCATCAGCGAGGCAGAGGTCAGTGTGTTCGACGGACCGAATCCCTCGGGAAATGTGGGCGTACACATTAACCGCATCGCCCCTGTAAACAAGGGCGAAGTAGTGTGGACGCTGTCACCCGAAATTGCCGTTGTGCTGGGCCGCCTGCTGCGTACAGGCAAGCTTGACCTTACACGCCGGGTGGCTGTGGCAGGCTCACAGGTGCGCCAGCCTCATTATGTAGAGACATTGGCAGGTGCTCCCCTGGCAGACCTGCTGAAGGGCCAGCTCGACACCGATGCCCATGTGCGCATTATCAACGGTAATCCGCTTGTGGGCTACAAGACTGATGTGACCGGTTTCTTGGGCGCGTTCAACAACGAGGTGTGCGCCATTCCTGAAGGCGACGATGTGAACGAGGCTTTCGGCTGGATAGCACCGCGCCTGAATGATTACTCCACAAGCCGCAGCTATTTCACCTGGCTCTTAGGTAAAAAGCGTGCTTACAACCTCGACTGTCGCATCAAGGGTGGTGAGCGCCACATGATTATGAGTGCCGAGTACGAAAGGGTATTCCCGATGGACATTTATCCCAGCTTCCTCATCAAGGCTATCATTGCCGGCGACATTGACCGTCAGGAGGCTCTGGGCATCTATGAAGTGGCTCCCGAGGACTTTGCTGTGGCTGAGTTCATCGATTCGTCCAAACTCGAATTGCAACGCATTGTGCGCCAGGGATTGGACGTATTGCGCAAGGAGAATGCCTAAAGAGCGAAGCGCGATGCGCTCTGGTGGTTTGAAGATTTGAGGCATACAGCCCGGGGTGGCCTGTTCGACTTTTCCATGAGCGGCCTTTACGATTTCACTTCAAACTGAGCCTCGCTCTCTACCTTAATTATTAAAGACAACAACAATGCTTAAAAAATTCTTTGACAATATCCGGCCGAACTTTGAGGAAGGAGGCAAACTCAAGGCTTTCCGCTCTGTGTTCGATGGCATGGAAACGTTCATGCTTGTGCCCAATGCCACATCGCGTTCGGGCGTAAGCATTCACGATGCCATCGACTCGAAGCGCATCATGTCGTTCGTGGTGATTGCCCTGATGCCCGCCCTGCTGTTTGGCATGTACAACATCGGTTATCAAAATGCTGCTGCGGCCGGCAAGCTGGCCGAAACGGGCTTCTGGTCGATGTTCCTGTATGGTTTCTTGCTCACACTGCCCAAAATTGTAGTTTCCTATGTAGTGGGCTTGGGCATTGAGTTCACGGTAGCACAGTGGAAAAACGAGGAAATCCAAGAGGGCTACCTTGTGACGGGTATGCTCATTCCGCTGATTGTTCCTGTAGGCTGCCCCCTGTGGATGCTGGCTGTAGCCGTGGCATTCTCCGTCATTTTCTGCAAGGAAATCTTTGGCGGAACGGGTATGAACATTTTCAATCCCGCCTTGGTGGCCCGTGCCTTCCTGTTCTTCTCCTATCCCACAAGCATGAGTGGCGACAAGGTGTGGGTGGCTGCCCATGAGGTGTGCGGCTTGGGCTACAACCTGCCCGATGCCACGACCATGGCCACGCCGCTGGGCGAAGCTGCTGCCGGCTTGACCCCGACGGCCAGCTTCAGCGACATGGTATGGGGATTGATTCCGGGTTCTATCGGCGAGACTTCGGTCGTTGCCATCGCCTTGGGCGGCCTGCTCCTGTTATATACGCAGATTGCTTCGTGGCGCACCATGCTCAGCGTCTTTGCCGGTGGCATTCTGATGGCTGTACTGTTTAATATGGCTGGTAGCGAGGGCAACGCTGTAGCTAACATGCCTTGGTACGAACATCTGGCCACAGGCGGCTTCTGCTTCGGTGCCGTGTTTATGGCCACCGACCCCGTAACAAGTGCCCGCACAGAGAACGGCAAATTCATCTATGGCTTCCTGATCGGTGCGCTGGCAGTGCTGATTCGCGTGCTGAATCCGGGTTATCCCGAAGGCATGATGCTGGCCATTCTGTTCATGAACATGTTTGCCCCGCTCATTGACTACTGCTTTGTGCAGCGCAACATCAACAAACGACTGAAGAGAGCAAGCAAATAGCAGTGAAATGGTTTGCACGGCTTGGCGCTCCTGCATGTACAGGACGCTCCAAGACCGATGAAACCGGTAACATTTCTACTTATGAATACAAACAACAACACTTATACAGTCGTTTATGCTTCGGTCATGGTGGTGATCGTGGCATTCCTGCTCGCATTCGTTTCATCGGCCTTGAAGCCCACTCAGGAACAGAATGTGGCACTCGACAAGAAGAAGCAGATATTGGCTGCGCTGAACATCCGCAATCTGGACAATGCCGACTCGATCGAAGCACGCTACAACGCTGTAGTACAGGCAGACCGGGTGGTAAGTGCCGACGGTACAGTAGTGAAAGACGGTGCCGGCAAGGTGAACGACGGCTTCCAGGTGGCCAACAAGGACATCTCGGCTGACTGTCTGCCTGTCTACGTGTGTGAAGTGGACGGCGAAACAAAATATGTGGTGCCCATGACGGGACGCGGCCTGTGGGGCGGTCTGTGGGGATATATGGCAGTAAACGCTGACCTGAAGACCATCTATGGCGCCTATTTCTCACATGAGAGCGAAACGGCCGGTCTGGGTGCCCTGATTGCAGAAGAGGCTTTCCAGCAGAAGTTCTGCGGCAAGCACCTGTTTGCCGACACCGATTCGGCACAGGTGGCACTGACCGTGGTGAAGAACGGCAAGGTGGAACCCGGCAAGGAAAACTGGCAGGTGGACGGCATTACCGGCGCTACCCTGACCTCGGTAGGTGTGGCCAACATGGTGACACAAGGCCTGCAACAGTATATGGGCTATTTCAAGTCTGTCCAATAAACCGTTAGGTCCAAGTAAACGGCTTCGTATACAAAGAAGCCCCAAACCTTTTAAAAAGTAAAGAACGATGAGTTTGTTTTCAAAAGAAAATAGAGAAGCCCTTATAGGCCCGCTCCACCTGAACAATCCAGTGACGGTGCAGGTGTTGGGCATCTGTTCGGCTTTGGCGGTGACTTCACAGCTTGAACCTGCCATTGTGATGGGTCTGTCGGTGACGGTTATTACCGCCTTTGCCAATGTCATCATCTCGCTGTTGCGCAAGACCGTGCCCAACCGCATCCGCATCATTGTACAGCTCGTAGTGGTGGCCACGCTGGTGACCTTGGTGTCGCAAGTGCTGAAGGCATACGCCTACGATGTGAGCGTGCAGCTTTCGGTCTACGTAGGTCTGATTATCACCAACTGCATCCTGATGGGCCGTCTCGAAGCCTTCGCCATGATGAACGGTCCTTGGGAGTCATTCCTTGACGGTGTGGGCAGCGGTCTGGGCTATGCCTGGGTGCTGGTTGCCGTAGGCTTCGTGCGCGAGCTGCTCGGAAGCGGCACCCTGCTCGGACTGCGCGTCATTCCCGAGAGCATTTATGCCGAGAACGGCGGTTTCTATGTGAACAACGGCATGATGACCATGCCCGCCATGGCCCTCATCCTGTGTGGATGCCTCATTTGGGCAAGCCGCGCATTGACCAAGGAACAGAAGTAATGAACAGGCACGGTCTGCCACGTGGCTGAAACACGTGGCAGCAAGCCATTAACACCGAATTTATCAATGGAACATTTATTCAGTCTGTTCGTCCGCTCGATATTTGTGGACAATATGATATTCGCGTTTTTCCTCGGCATGTGTTCCTACCTGGCCGTATCGAAAACCGTGAAGACAGCACTGGGGTTGGGCGTAGCCGTAACCTTTGTGCTCATGATTACCGTGCCCGTCGACTACCTGCTTCAAACCCGCGTGCTGGGTCCTGACTGTCTGGTGGAAGGTGTCGACCTGTCGTTCCTGTCGTTCATCCTGTTCATTGCCGTGATTGCCGGCATTGTACAACTGGTCGAAATGATAGTCGAACGCTTCTCGCCTTCGCTGTATGCAGCATTGGGTATCTTCCTGCCGCTGATTGCCGTGAACTGCGCCATTATGGGTGCCAGTCTCTTCATGCAGCAGCGCATCGGCATGGAGCCGGGCAGCTCGCAGTTTATAGGCAATGTAGGCGACGCCCTGGTTTATGCCTTGGGTTCGGGCATCGGCTGGCTGCTGGCTATCGTAGCACTGGCCGCCATTCGTGAAAAGATGGCATATACCGATGTGCCCAAGCCCCTGCAGGGACTCGGCATCACCTTTATCACTGTAGGCTTGATGGCCATGGCCTTCATGTGCTTCTCGGGCTTGAACATTTAACCTCAGCTACAGATTAACTCAATGGATATCAATCTTATACTAACAAGCATCGGAGTATTCTTGGTAATGATACTCCTTCTGGTCATTGTGTTGCTGGTGGCCAAGCGATACCTGTCGCCAAGCGGCAAGGTGAACATTAGCATCAATGGCAAGGACAATGTGAGCGTCGAGCAGGGAGGCAATCTGCTTTCCACCCTTTCAGAACAAGGCATCTACCTGCCTTCGGCCTGTGGCGGCAAGGGCAGTTGCGGACAGTGCAAGTGTCAGGTAGTAGAAGGCGGCGGAGAGATTCTTGACTCCGAACGCGGCCACTTCACACGCAAACAAGTGAAGGAACACTGGCGTCTGGGTTGCCAGTGCAAGGTGAAAGGTGACCTCGCCATTCAGGTGCCCGACAGTGTGCTGGGTGTAAAGGAATATGAATGTACGGTGATTTCGAACAAAAACGTGGCCACCTTCATCAAGGAGTTCAAGGTGCAGCTTCCTGCCGGTGCCCACATGGACTTCCTGCCCGGTTCGTACGCCCAGATCAAAATCCCTGCATTCACCATGGATTACGACACGGACATCGACAAGGGCCTGATTGGCGACGAATACCTGCCGGCCTGGCAGAAGTTCGGCCTTTTCCCCTTGAAGTGTGTCAACACCGAACCCACGGTGCGTGCCTACTCCATGGCCAACTATCCTGCCGAAGGCGACGTGTTCATGCTCACCGTGCGCATTGCCACACCGCCCTTCAAGGCTGACCGCAGCGGTTTCATGGATGTCAATCCCGGTATTGCCTCGTCCTACATCTTTACGCTCAAGCCCGGTGACAAGGTCATCATGAGCGGTCCTTACGGCGATTTCCACCCGCACTTCGACTCGAAGAAGGAAATGATTTGGGTCGGTGGCGGTGCCGGTATGGCCCCGCTGCGTGCACAAATCATGCACATGACCCGCACCTTGAACTGTCGCGACCGCGAAATGCACTATTTCTATGGGGCACGCGCGTTGAACGAGGTGTTCTATCTCGAAGACTTCCAGCAGTTGGAAAAGGACTTCCCCAACTTCCACTTCCATTTGGCTCTCGACCGTCCCGATCCCGCAGCCGATGCCGCAGGCGTGAAGTACACGGCGGGCTTCGTTCATCAGGTGATGTACAACACCTACCTGAAAGACCACGATGCACCCGAGGACATTGAATACTACATGTGCGGTCCCGGTCCGATGTCGAAGGCTGTTGTAGGAATGCTCGACAGTCTGGGCGTGGAACCCGAAAGCATCATGTACGACAACTTTGGCGGATAAACCGCTCGTTTTCAACGCTGCGCGTGGCTCTCAGGCCACGCGCAGTGTATGACAGGCTGGGAGAGCAGTCTTCCCAGCCTGTTTTTTGGGTTATTCCGCATTCAATGCAATAAAAACGCATGGTTGCCGTTTTATTACATACAACGGCCGCATCCAACGGAGATAATTCATAGGAATTTCACAAACCGCACGGCCATCGGATTGCAAGTTATGGAACAATTGTCTTGGATTAGCTATACGTGCCTTACACTGGCGGTAAGCTTCCTGCTTACCGTAGTAATGATGCCCCAGCTGCTGAAGCTTTGCAGGCGCAAGGGCTACTACGATTTGCCGAACGAACGGAAGGTTCATCAAAACAACATTCCCCGTCTGGGCGGTGTGCTGTTTGCCCCCTTGATGATGGTGGGTGTGGTAGCCTCATTAGTGGTCAAAATCAGCCTTCAGTCCATGTCGGTGCCCTTCGTCAGCCTGTCTGTCGGTTTCGTACTGACAGGTACCTTCCTCATCTATCTCATTGGCCTGCTTGACGATTTGTACGGACTGAAAGCCAGTCTGAAATTTGGCATTCAGCTTTTTGTCTCCCTGTTCCTGCCTTTCTGCGGCCTCTACGTACACAACCTCTACGGACTGTTCGGCCTCTACGAGTTGCCTTCATGGTTTGCCTATCCGCTCACCGTGTTTGTTTCGCTGCTCATTGTCAACGCCATCAACCTGATAGACGGCATCGACGGACTCTCTTCCGGTTTGAGCCTGATGGCCATTGTGGTGTTCGGCACTTTGTTTTTCCGACACGAAATGTACTTCTATGCCCTCTACTGCGCCGGATTGTTTGGCACCGTAGCCGGCTTTTTCCTCTACAACATGTTTGGAAATGCCGAGAAAGGAACCAAGACCTTCATGGGTGACACAGGCAGCCTGACATTGGGCTATGCGCTCACCTTCATGTCTATCCGCTATATGATGACCTGCACGGCTACCCAACCCGACAACATGCACAACACAGCCCTGCTCGTGCCCTACACCCTCTTGCTTGTTCCCTGCTTTGACCTGGTCCGCGTGTCACTGATGCGCCTGTGGCACCGCGTGTCCATCTTCCATCCCGACAAGAGCCACCTCCACCACAAGTGTATGCAGGCAGGCTTCTCCATGCGCAGCACACTGTGCGTCATCCTGCTCTTGCAGGCGGCCTTTGGCGGTTTGAACTGGCTGTTAGTGGCAGCCAATGCATCGGTCAGTGTCATTGTGCTCACAGACATCGTGCTGTTTGTACTGTTCAATGTATATCTCAATATTAAAATCCGAAGGCGGACGCATACTCACAATTGTTTATAGTTGAAGAGTTTACAGCTTGTAAGGCCACTCTGAACTGCAGTTGTCAGCCACTCAATCCTGTCCTTACAAGCCTTAAACTATAAACTACCAACTAAAATCAGACATTATCAATCCCCTTTCAAGCCAATGAAATCAAACAAGCCACACTCCATGAACAAGAGCAGCGAAGCACTGACGCGCCTGCTTGACATCCTGATTTCGGGTGTCAGCCTGATTGTGTTTTCGCCGCTTTTCCTACTGTGCTGGTGCCTCATCCGTCGTGAAGACGGCGGTCCCGTACTGTACAGCCAGGAACGCATTGGCAAGGGAGGCAGGAGCTTCAACATCTACAAGTTCCGCACCATGAAGCGCGACGCCGAACAGGACGGGCCGCAGCTCTCCAGTCCACAGCATGACCAGGCGCGCCTGCTGCGCATCGGGAGCTTCCTGCGTGACCATCATCTCGACGAGCTGCCACAGTTATGGAACGTCTTTGTCGGTGACATGGCCTTTGTCGGGCCACGTCCCGAACGCCCCCATTTCATCAGTCAAATCATGGAGAAAGACCCCCGCTACGTGCTGCTCTACAAGGTCCGGCCCGGCGTGACCTCCTACGCCACCCTCTACAACGGCTACACCGACACCATGGAGAAGATGCTGCAACGCCTGGAACTCGACCTCTACTATCTGGAACACCGTTCGCTCGTGCTCAACCTGAAGATACTCTGGATCACCTTCTACCGCATCATGTCGGGCAAGGTGTTCTGACCTCGTAACCCAGATTACGAAACAACCCAACCCCCACAGAAAACAAAAACAGCTCCATGAACCTTCTTTCCGCCCTCCATTACCGCTATCCACGCGCACTGTCCCTGCTGACAGTGCCGGGCTTGATTGCGCTCATTGCCTGCCACAACAAGTCAAACGGCCAGTCCGACAGCTTGGACAACTGTAGCGAAGCCCGTGCCCGTATGGAACAAGAGGCTGTCGGCCGGCTGCAAACTGCCCGCCGGCAACTGGCCGCACATCAGTACGCCGCCGCCCGGCAAACCGTCAACAAAATGCGCAAGGACTGCTATTTGGCGTTGAATGCACGCGAAAAGGCCATTCTGTTGATGGACAGCATCGACTGGATGGCGGCACAGGACGAGCTGGCAAACATAGACAGCCTCATGCGCTGCCAGCCCGACAGCGTCGGACAGGCCGACTTCGACGAGGCATGCCGCAAAGTGCAATTCTACGAACGGAAATTACAGCATGACCGCAAGACCAAACCCTGACCTGCGGCTTTTCAGCCTCCACACACTATCCTCCCACCAATATCCGCCATAATGAACGACTTTACCGCCGATACGACTGTCGAAAGCTCCTTCGAACATACGCTGCACAATACCCTCAACCAGTCACAGTACGATGCCGTCACCTATATGGGCGGCCCCGAACTGGTCATTGCCGGTGCCGGGTCGGGCAAGACCCGTGTGCTTACCTATAAAATAGCGTGGCTGCTGCATCAAGGCTGCCAGCCTTGGAACATCATGGCCCTCACCTTCACCAACAAGGCTGCCCGCGAAATGAACGAACGCATCGGCCAATTGTGCGCCCAAATGGAATGCCGCGGCATGTGGAGCGGCACCTTCCACAGCCTTTTTGCCCGTCTGCTGCGACAGGAATGCCAGCATCTGGGCATACCGTCCAACTTCACCATCTACGACACTTCCGACTCGCGCTCCCTCATCAAGAACATCACCAAGGAGCTGGACCTGGACGACAAGGTGTACAAGCCGAACCGCTTGGCAGCCCGCATCTCAGAGGCCAAGAACCGCCTGGTCCTGCCCGACCTGTATGCGGCCGACAGCAGCATCCAAAGCCGTGACCACAGCGAAGGCATCCCGCAGATGCACCGCATCTACAGCCTTTACCAGCAACGGCTTGCGGCAGCCGGCGCGCTCGACTTCGACGACCTGCTGCTCAAGACTTTCCTCCTGCTGCGCGACCACGAAGAGGTACGCAACCGCTACAAGCAACGCTTCCGCTACATCCTCGTCGACGAGTATCAGGACACCAACCTGGCGCAACACCGCATCCTGACCCTCCTCACCGACCCGGACTCTCCCATCTGCGTCGTAGGCGACGATGCACAGAGCATCTACAGTTTTCGCGGGGCTGACATAGCCAACATCCTGCATTTCCAAGACCATTACCCGAGTTGCCGCACTTTCAAGTTGGAGTGCAACTACCGCTCCACGTCACACATTGTCGAAGCCTCCAACAGCGTGATCAGCCATAACCGGAGGCAGATACCCAAGCATGTCTATGCCGCCGGTACACAGGGCGACCCCATCGAAGTCTTTAAGGCCAACACCGACAAGGAAGAAGCGACCAAGGTAGCCATGCATATCGTAAAGCTCTGTCGGAAAGAATTGGATTTCAACGAGATAGCCCTGCTTTACCGAACCAACGCTCAAAGCCGTCCCTTCGAGGAAGTGTTCAAGACCTCGGGCATCCCCTACCGCATCTATGGCGGACTGTCTTTCTACCAGCGCAAGGAAGTGAAGGACGTGATGGCCTACTTGCGTCTCACCGTCAACCCCGATGATGAGGAAGCCTTTAGGCGCATTGTGAACTATCCCGCACGCGGCATAGGCAACACCACGCTCCAGAAGTTGCAGTTGGCAGCAGCCGCAGCGGGAGTGAGCCTGTGGAAGACAGCCTGCCAGCCCGAAGCCTATAACCTCCAGCTCGGCAGCGCAGCCCGGTCCAGACTGGCCGCTTTTTGCCAGCTCATCGAAAGCTTCAGGAAGGACGCAACGACCCTGTCGGCCGCACAATTGGCCAAGGATATGGTGAAGCGCAGCGGCATAGCCCGTGACCTTCTGGCCGACCATACAGCCGAGGGAGAGGGCCGCCGGGAGAATGTCGACGAATTGCTCGGTTCCATCGATGCTTTCGAACGCGAGCTGCTGGCCGAACGCGAGCAGAGTGACCGCATATCGTTAGACGAGTTCCTGCGTTCTGTCTCCTTGCTCACCGATACGGACGTGAAGGACGATGGCCGTCCCTGTGTGACGCTCATGACCATTCACGCCGCCAAGGGACTGGAATTTGATGCCGTTTTCATCACGGGTCTGGAGGAGAATCTCTTCCCCAATGCCAATGCCCGGCTCTATCCGCGCGAGATGGAAGAGGAGCGAAGGCTCTTCTACGTCGCACTCACCCGTGCCCGCAAGCACTGCTTCCTGAGCTACGCACTCACCCGCTACCGCTACGGCAATTTCCAGCTGAACGACCCCAGCGTCTTCATCGATGAAATCGAACCGCAACACCTGGACCGGAAAGACCTGGATTCCAGCCGAAGCACACGTCATCAGGCGGCGACCGAGCCCCGTTTCAGCAGCGACTGGCTGCGACGAGGCCGTACGACGGACTCCAGTGATGATGCCGCCCCGTTCAATCCGTCGCACGAGGAAAGGCCCTATCCATCGCGTGGCGACACCTGTGCGGACCCTCTGGCAGGGCGCGATGACACCCCGCGACGTGTCGTCCCACCCACACCGCCAGCAGGCTTCAGGCGGGTTTCATCCGCCCCGGCTGCTGCGTCAGCGGCCACTTCGCAGGATGTTTCACAAAAACTTTCGCGACTGTCCATAGGTACGCGCATCGCCCACGAACGCTTTGGCACAGGCACCGTGGTGGGTATCGAAGGGCGCGACGACAGTGCCAAGGTACGCGTTGACTTTAAGCAGGCCGGTGTCAAGAACCTTCTGGTCAAGTTCGCACGCTTTACCATTGTGGAGTGAGACAATCTCCTTTCCGGCAGCCCAAAGCGTCCTCTCTCCGCCGCATGATTCCTGTTTTTCGTTCAGCCCTGGCTGAACGGTCGAAGAAGTATATATTACTTGCGCAGAGAAGATATCTTCTCGGGCCATAGGAGATATCTTCTCGGGCCATAGGAGATATCTTCTCGGGCCATAGGAGATATCTTCTCGGGCCATAGCAGTATATCTTCTCGGGCCATAGCAGTATATCTTCTCGGAATGCCCCAAAAAACTGAAC
>JBJEAF010000069.1:0-5988 GCA_051868755.1 Alloprevotella sp. | reverse complement strand
ATATCTTCTCGGGCCATAGCAGTATATCTTCTCGGAATGCCCCAAAAAACTGAACGCAAAAGTCTTGTATATGGGGTCGCCCGGCAATCTTTTACAAACACTCCTTTCTTTATACTGCTCTTCTGTTTTAAGCGAGTCGATGCCCCCGCACCGACCCGCTTGTTTTTTTGCCGAGAAGGTAGGGCAAAGTGGCTGAAAAGGGCTGAAAAGGGCCTTTTCGGACATTCCGCCCTCCGAAAGGCCTTATTTTCAGCCGTCAAATTTGTTGCATAAAACCGAATGGCTTAAATTTGCCGGGGCAAAGAGAGCCGGCAAGGCACTCCATGCACCACCACAACGCTGCACAAAACACATAAACCCATATAATGATCGAAGACGAAGACAGAATTATCAAGGTCAATATTGAGGAGGAAATGAAGACCTCCTATATTGACTACTCCATGTCGGTCATCGTGGCACGTGCGTTGCCTGATGTACGCGACGGATTCAAGCCCGTTCACCGCCGCATTCTCTACGGCATGATGGGACTGGGCATCACTCACGACAAACCAACCCGTAAGTCGGCCCGTATCGTGGGCGACGTGCTCGGTAAGTATCATCCCCACGGCGACAGCTCTGTATATGGAGCACTGGTCCGCATGGCCCAGCCGTGGAACATGCGCTACACGCTGGTCGACGGACAGGGCAACTTCGGTTCGATGGACGGCGACTCCGCAGCCGCCATGCGTTATACCGAAGCACGCCTCACCCAAGTGGGCGAGGCCATGATGCAGGATTTGGAGAAGGAAACGGTCGACATGGACCGCAACTTCGACAACACGCTCGACGAACCCACGGTGATGCCTACACGCATCCCGAACTTCCTGGTGAACGGTGCCAGCGGCATTGCGGTCGGCATGGCCACCAATGTGCCGACACACAATCTGGGCGAAGTGATCGACGGCTGTGTGGCCTACATTGACAATCCCGACATCACGGTCGACGAACTCATGCAGTATGTGAAGGCCCCTGACTTCCCTACGGGCGGCTACATCATGGGCATGCAGGGCGTGCGCTCGGCTTACGAAACGGGCCGCGGACGCGTGGTCATGCGGGCCAAGACGGACATTGAGACCGGTCCGCAACACGACACGATCGTGGTCAACGAGCTCCCCTACGGCCTGAACAAGGAGGAACTCGTGAAGAACATCGGTATGCTGGCCGCCGAAAAGCGCATTGAGGGCATCTCGAATGTCAACGACGAGAGCGACAAGGACGGTATGCGCATTGTCATCGACGTGAAGCGTGACTACAACGCCAACGTCGTGCTCAACAAGCTCTTCAAGATGACCGCCCTGCAGACCTCTTTCGCCGTCAACTGCATTGCGCTGGTACACGGCCGTCCGAAGCTGCTCACACTGAAGGACTGCATCGCCTGTTTCGTGGAGCACCGCCACGACGTGGTGATACGCCGCACGCAGTTTGACCTGCGGAAGGCCCGCGAGCGCGCCCACATTCTGGAGGGTCTGATTATCGCCTCGGACAACATCGACGAGGTGGTGCACCTCATTCGCGCCTCCAAGAATCCGCAGGCTGCTATCGAGGCCCTGATGGAACGCTTCGGGCTCGACGACCTGCAAGCCAAGGCTATCGTCGACATGCGTCTGGCACAGCTCACCAACATCCAGCAGGAGAAACTCCATGAGGAGTATGAGGAAATCGAACGCCGCATAGCCTACTTTGAGCAGATTCTGAGCGATGACGAACTCTGCCGCAAGGTCATCAAGGACGAGCTGTTGGAGGTAAAGGAGAAGTACGGTGACGAACGCCGCACGGAAATCTGCCTTTCGGCCACTGAATTTAATCCCGAAGACTTCTACGCGGACGACGAAGTGGTCATCACCATCTCTCATCTGGGCTACATCAAGCGTACGCCTTTGGCCGAGTTCCGCGCACAAAGCCGTGGCGGAGTGGGCGCCAAGGGCGGCAGCACACGCGAGACGGACTTTATCGAATACATCTATCCGGCCACGATGCACAACACGATGCTCTTCTTCACGGCAAAGGGACGCTGCTACTGGCTGAAGGTGTACGAACTGCCCGAAGGGGCCAAGAACGCCAAGGGGCGTGCCATCCAGAACATGCTCAACATTGAGGCCGACGATGCCATCAATGCCTGCCTGCACATACGCAAGCTGGCCGATGCCGACTTCTGCCAGAGCCACTATGTCATCTTCTGTACCAAGCAGGGTGTCATCAAGAAGACCTTGCTGGCCGACTACTCCCGTCCGCGTGCCAACGGTGTGAACGCCATCAACATCCGCGAAGACGACCGCGTGGTGAGCGTGGCACTGACCAACGGCACGGATGAGATCATCATTGCCAACCGCAATGGCCGTGCCATACGCTTCAACGAAGAGGTGGTGCGACCCATGGGACGTACGGCAACCGGTGTGCGCGGCATACGCTTGGACGAAGATGCCAGCGATGAAGTGGTAGGCATGATCTGCGTGAACGATCCCGAGAACGAGACCGTCATGGTGGTAAGCGAAAAGGGATATGGCAAACGCTCGGCTGTGACCGACTACCGCGTGACCAACCGTGGCGGAAAGGGTGTGAAGACACTCGACATCACCGAAAAGACCGGCAAGGTGGTAGCCATCAATGCCGTGACCGACGAACATGACCTCATGATTATCAACAAGAGCGGCACAGCGATACGCCTGCGTCTGAAGGACGTGCGTGTACAGGGCCGCGCCACGCAGGGTGTACGTCTCATCAACTTGGAGAAGCGCGGCGACGTGATTTCGAGCGTCTGCCAGGTGCCGACCGAAGAGGTGGCCGAAGAGGTTGAAGAGCAGCCGACAGCCGAAACGCAGTCTGAGGAATAACATTGCAAATACTGACACTTGTAGGGAACGCCAGGTCCGGCGGTGTGCCGAAACGACCGGGCCCACGGATTCATCAACCACAAAAGCCGCCCCGGGCGGACACGCTCCGATGAAAGAAGAGGCCGCCCGCTGCCTGCAACGTTCCCCTACCATGTAAAACCAAATAAAAAACGGACAATGAAAAAGTTTTTGCTTAGTCTGGCCGTCTTTGCCCTGGCAATGGGCAACGGCATGGCACAAGGAGCACAGAAGCAAGGCTCCTGGAAGGCCTACGACAAAATCCAACAGGGCGACAAGCTCATGGGGGTTCGCAACAGTGAGTCGTTCGCCCAGGCCCAAGCGCGTTATGCCGAGGCCGAAACCATTCTGAAAGAAGAAATCGCAAAGGCCGAGGCCGAACAGAAGACCGAGAAGCTGGCACTGCTCTACCTGCAGAACGGCCAGTTGCAGGACAAGCTGTTCAACTCCGTGCTGACCAATGCCCAGCAGGGACTCCCCTTCGACACGATCATGTTCTGCCAGCGCATCGACAACATCATCAACAGCTACAACAAGGCAGCCGACTACAACACGAAGCCGAACGCCAAGGGCAAGGTGAAACCCGACCCCAACATCAGCAACTATGCCAAGCTGCGCCTGCTGAGCGTGACAACGCTCTACTACAACTGCGGTGCCTTCATGGATGCCATGGGCAAGAAGCAGGAGAGTGTTGACTACTTCCAGAAGTTTGTCGACATGCCCCGCCAAATGGTGGTGTTCACCCCTGCCGAACAGGACTCTATCTACAAGGCTGGTGCTGCTATCTACAGCACGGCA
Source organism: Alloprevotella sp. (assembly GCA_051868755.1). Taxonomy (GTDB): domain Bacteria; phylum Bacteroidota; class Bacteroidia; order Bacteroidales; family Bacteroidaceae; genus Alloprevotella. The sequence continues at coordinate 2,302 of JBJEAF010000069.1, read as the reverse complement.
CGCTTTAACCTGGCCCTGCAGAACTACTACCTGAAGAACTGGGACCAGGCTATCGCCTGCTGCGACGAGGCCCTGAAGGACACCATGGGCATACACGACCTCTACCTCATCAAGATCAATGCCTACGGCGAAAAGAAGGACTCTGCCGCCTGGCAGCGCACACTGGTCGAGGCTTCCCAGCGCACGGGCCGCTCCTCCTATCTGCAGAATCTGATGTACTACTACATGCAGAACAACAAGATTCAGGAGGCTACCGACCTCGCCACGCAGTTGGTGGCCGAACACCCGGAAGACAAGATGGCCTGGTTCATGAAGGGGGCTATCGAGCTGAACATCAAGAAGGAGTATGAAGCCGCACGCGGCAGCTTCGAGAAGGCACTGGCCATCGACCCCGACTTCGAAGACGCACTCTTCAACATGGGCACCTGCTACATCAACGACATCTACGACCAGCGCATGGAGGGCAAGTTCAAGTACATCGGTACTGACCGCCGCGTGGAAGGAAAGGGTGAGGCTGCCTACAACAAAGAGAAGGCTGTCTACGAGAAGGAACTGGCCACGGTGAAGAGCTACTACGAAAAGGCCAGGCCCTATCTGGAACACCTGCGTGAACTCACGCCTGACGATGCCAAACGCTGGGCTTCTCCCCTGCAGATGGTTTACTCGACACTGGGCATGACCGAACAGGCCAAGGAAATGGATGCCCTGCTCGAAGCAGCCAACAACCGATAGGGCTTTCGGCTTGTCTATCTTCAAGTTCAGAGTTGAAGAGTTGACAGTCTATAAGGATGCTCACTGAGCGAATGATTACTGCGCGTCAACATGTTTTAAGTTGACAGTTTATGGTTGAAAAGTTTATGGGAATACTTGTTGAGCGGATGATTACTGCGCTTCATGGTAACCTTATAAACTTTTCAACCCTTCAACTTTCAACCCATTCCTATCAACTCTTCAACTACTCCATCCACACCAAAACTAAACATCTGTGCTAAAAGTTATCTTATCGCTTCTTGTCATCCTGCCCCTACAAGTCTCGGCACAGCGGGCTTTCAAGCCTGTGCGAACTGCGCTCAAGGCAAAGAACTACAAAGAAGCGGTGAACCAAATCAACAAACTGCGGCAGGATTCCACTTACAAGTTCAACTCCGGCTTGTGCTTGCTCAGCATGGAAGCCCAAAAGGGGCTGAACGATGCTGAAAACACCAAGCTCTACCTCAAGCAAGCTTACGACACGGTGGCTTTCTTCTCAACCACACGCCTGATTGTGCAGGAGGCTGTGTGTGTTGACTCCATCGAACGTGCCGAACATGGCGAACAAGGGATGAAAACCAAACAGTCGCGTCAAGCGGCCACCTATCTCAAGGAATATTTCAGCAACCTCCATCCGGCAGCACGCTTCTTCTTCAAGCGAGGCAGCTTCGCCGAAGCCTGCGACTATCTGCGCCTCTGCATCGACCTTCCCCGCAGCGAGCTGGGCCGGCGTCTGTCCCTTCCCGCCAGAAATGAGGCGCAGAATGCCAGCCTGTATCTCACCGCCGCCTTCAACCAAAAGAAATACGGCGAAGTACACCGCTACGAGACCGAAGCCTTGCTCGATACGGCTTCGCAGCCCGTACTGGTGGAATGTCTGGCCTATACAGCCGAAGCCGAACAGGACACCGCCCGCTACCGCTATTGGCTGAGTGAAGGACTGCACCGCTTTCCGCAACAAACGCAGTTCTTCACCCGGCTGGCCGACTACTATACTGCCCGGCATGACTATGCCAGCGTCCTGCGCATTGCCGACGAAGTGTTGCTGCGCGACAGCACTTATCTCTCTGCACGCTTGGCCCAGTGCATGGCCAGCCTGAACATGGAACGCTTCGATGACTGCATACTGGCAGGCGAAAAGCTCCTGCAAGCCGACACGACCCATGTCGAAGCCCATTATTATATAGGAGCAGCCTATGTGGGCAAGGCTGTGGGCGTGAAGCTGCCCGACAATGCGCTCAGCAAGACTTACACCCAAGCTCTCAACCGGCAAAAGGCCTACTACCGCAAAGCCGAAACCAGTCTGGAACGCTACCGCAGCCTGACCCCTAACTTGCAGAAACGTTGGGCACCGCTCCTCTACAAGGTTTATCTCGCCCTGAATGAAGGCAAAAAATTTGCCGAAATAGAGAACATGCTCCAATGGCTGTCCATGTAACATGAGATTCAAGTTTCGCAGATTGTTGCCGTTTGTTGACAAGGGTTTAAGGCACGCCCCGAAGGGGCAACGAGCGCATAGCCAAATAAAACTTAGGAGCAATGAGGCGTTTAA
>JBJEAF010000068.1:0-18199 GCA_051868755.1 Alloprevotella sp. | reverse complement strand
GTTCCTTGCGTCCGAGGAAATAGTTTTCGAGCGTAGACACGAGCAGGCTCTTGCCGAAGCGGCGCGGGCGGCTGAGGAAGTATATTGTGCCTTCCTGAACCAGCTTGTACACCAAGGCCGTTTTGTCTACGTAGGCGAAGCCGCCTTCCATGATTTTCTCGAAGCTTTGTATGCCGATGGGGTATTTCATAGGGCAGATTTGATTGAGGATGCAAATATAAGGCTTTCGACCGATGCGCTCCCCATTTTTTTGAGTCGAAATGCGCCTGCGGGAGAAGTAGTACTTACTTTTAAAAGAAGATATACTTCATCGGCAAAGTAATATATACTTCTCCGCCCAAGTAAGTATATATTCTTTTTCAGGACTGAGAATTTGTGTCTTGTGGCGCGGCGGATTTGCAGAGTTGACCCAGCGTTCAAGTTTACGTTTAGGCGTGCCAATTGTCAAGCGAAGGTGCACTGGGAGGGCGGGCTTCCAGCCCGCCTAAACTCATTAGGCGGGCAAAGGCCCGCCTGTAATCATTGGATGAATCGTAGGTTCGTCCTGAGTGGTTATAGCGGGTAAACATGCGTTCAAGGAGCGGGCAAAGGGTGGCTTGTAAACATGCGTTCAAGGTGCGCCCCGTAGGGGCAAAAGCCCTTAGCCCAGGGCATCGCCCTGGGTAGTACGAGGCGATGAAGTGCGCCCTGAAAGGGCAAAAGCGTTGAATCTTAGGTTGTTTCCTTACGCTTTTGCCCTTTCAGGGCGCACCTGCGGCAGTCAACATACCCAGGGCGATGCCCTGGGCTAAGCGCTCGTTGGGCTTTCAGCCCGCTCCTTAAACGCTTGTTTACAAGCCACTCTTTGCCCGCTCCTTGAACGCTTGTTTACATGCCACCCTTTGCCCGCACCTTGAACGCATGTTAACCACCAACAACAACTTGCGACTCAAGTCAGGCATCAATCATTTCCCTTATCAGGCTAATCACTCCGGTATCGGCCGGCAGCCACCTGACCGAATCCAGTTCGCCGGCCGACAGCCAGCGGGCATCCTCGTGTTCAAGGAGTGACAGCTGGCCGCGGGTGACGGAGCAGGCGTAGCAGTGCATGGTGAGATGAAACTGGGGATAGTCATATTCTACCGTTGTGAGCAGTTCGCCCACTTCAATCTCCGTGGCCAGTTCCTCCCGGATTTCGCGCTGCAAGGCATCCTCGGGCCTTTCTCCCTGTTCCATCTTTCCGCCGGGGAGTTCCCACCAGTCCTTCCATTCGCCATATCCCCGCTGGGTGGCGAAGAGCCTGCTGCCCTGGATGAGCACGGCGGCCACTACGCGTATGCTTTTCTTTTGTTCCATCATTCATTCTCCTCAGTACCACTCGCCGTCGTCGTCTTCGCTGTCCGTCTTCTCGCTTTGCTTCATGCGCTCCAGCTCTTCGGGAGTGTATTCGTCCTCGTAGTGCTGCTCGATGGGATTCTCATACTGTTCGGGTGAGGTCGTTTCGGGCAGGGTGAGGGGCACGAAGTGCTGTTCGTAGAACTGGAGGTAGTCGTTGACGCTGAACTGCACGCCCAGCAGCGCGAGGTTGCTGCGCGAGATGAGCAGGGTGCGGCCCTTCTGCAAGTAGGGGCGCAGCTCCTTGCTCTCGTACACACGGCGGGCGTAGGCGTGGGCCTCGTCGAAGGAGTTGAAGCCCGCCACGCGGAACTGCGAGAGGTCGCCGTCGGTTGTTATCTCCATGTCGAAGCCGCGCACGACAAAGGTGGCAAAGTTGAAGTGTGCCATTTCGTAGAGCAGCTGGCGGCCGTTGAGGCTGTCGGTGGGGTAGGCGAGCACGAAGAGGAAGGGCGCATTGCGCTCGGCCTCGAAGGCGGCATTGCCCTTCTGGCCTGCTGCCAGCGAGTCGGCGGCGAGCGTGCGGCGGTCCCAGAGCGAGCCGAGGTCGAAGGTACCCGTGCCGATCCGGCGTCCGCTCTCCAGTCCCTTCACAATCATGCCGGCCATGGTGCTCACGTCGCTTTCGGGATATTGCTTCAGCAAGTCGCGCAGTTCGCTGACGAGCTGGCCCGTCTCGGCTGTTTCCAGTCGGCTCAGCGTGTATACGAACATGAACTTGGGACGGTTCAGCCCCGAGGGATACTGTTCGGTCGAGCGGTTGAAATTGCGCTCCACCTCGGCCATGTCGCGGCGGCGATAGGCATCGTAGGTAGCGGCATAGAGCGAGTCTTCGAGCTGCTTGCCGAAGCGTGCGTTCTGCTCGAAGTCAGGCGCTGTGATGAGGCGCGTGAGTTCGTGGTCGGGATAGTATTGGGCCAAGTGGCTGCGTGCCTCTTCGGCCTTGGCCGGCTGCGATGCGCGCGAGTAGAGCAGGAAGAGGTGATACCAAGCCTCGGCCATGCGGTCGAACTCCGTGTAGTTGGAGGTAAGGCGGCGCAGTGTCTCGGCAGCCAACGGGAAGTCTTCGAGGTCGTCCTTCTCGATGAGTCCGGCATTGAAGAGGGCATCTTTCAGTATCTCGTCGGAGGCGGCACGTGCCTCTTCGCTGAACGGAATCTGCTTGAGGTAGTACTCCCTCGTGTGCGGGTCGTCGGCCAAAGAGTCCGTTTCCGCCTCGGCCAGCCCTTCTTGGCTGAGCGAGTCGCTGGCAGCTTGCAGCGAATCCTCGGCGGCATAGTCGTAGCCCTCTTCGCTGTCCATCGCCACCACCGTTCGGTTCGATCGGCGCCAGTTGTCCTCATTCGCCCGTTTGCCCCACCGCTTCTGGAAGTCCTGCTTGCCCTGCATGACCGTCATGGGGTTGTAGAAGTACCACGTCTGCGCGTCCTTGGCCGAAGCCTGGTTCTTGTTCATGGGCAAGATCTTGCCGTCGGCATTGCCGCCCTGTGCGGCCTGAGCCTGTGCACGGGCATCAGCTGCCGAGTCGAGCTTGGCCTCGCGTTCGGCCTTTTCGCGCTGTTTCAGGGCTTCAATCACACGGTCAATGGCCGCGTTGCGTTCGGCTTCGGTGGTCGTGGCCAACCACTGCAGGCTGTCCTGTAGGGCCACGGCCTCGGTGAAGGGCACGAGTTTGTCGAGCACCTTCGACCTGCGCTCGATTTCGGCATACCCCTCCCTTTGCTTGTCAACCAGGCCGATGGCCTCGGTGTAGCACTTCTGGGCCTCGCCAAACTTGCGGCGGTCCCAGTAGATGCCGCCCAGCCTGAGCAGCAGCACGCCCTTCTCGATGCCGTTCCGCGTGCTCTTGGCCCGTCCCTGCTCGTAAGCGGCCACGGCGGCAGTCGTGTCGGTTAGTTGCAGGTGAAGGTTGCCCATGGCGAAGTACACCTGGTCGAGGTGGTCCTTGTTGTTCTCCATGCGGGCCATGCGGCGCAGCTTGGCCAGCATCTTGCGGCATCCCTGCGCGTCGGTGGCCATGACCTCAGTCTGGAGGATGCGGGCGTTGAAGGCCAGATCGAAGGGAGGACTCTTGCTGATACACTTGGAGAGCGCCTTGTAGGCAGCCTCGTCACGTCCCAGCCTGTGGTTCACTTGTCCGAGCAAGAAGAGCAGGCGGGCCTTGCGCTCGCTGCCCGGGGCGGTGCGTGCGGCCTGTTCGAGCCAGGGCAGTGCTTCGGCATAGCGTTGCTGGCGCAGCAGCAGGTCGGCACGTGTGGCCGCCGCTTCGCGCCTTACGCGGGTGGTCATGGAGTCGCGGGCCATGCGTGACAGGGCATCCTCGGCATCATAGTACCAGCCGACGTGGGCATAGCAGCGGGCCAGCCACTGCCGGGCAGCGTTAGCCACCACAGGTTCGGCGGCATAGAGGCGCGTAATGTAGGAGAAGGTGGCGGCCGCCTCCAGGAAGTCACCCTTTTCAAACTGCGCCTCGCCCATGAGCAGCCACGCGTGTTTCAGGAAGGGGTTGTACTCCTTGCGCTGCATGAACTGCTTGGCCTTGGCCGTATTGCGCTTGCCGGGCTTCAGTTGGGGCTTCTTCTGTATGGAGTGGAGAGAAATGGCCTTTTGGCATTTGGTAATGGCGGTTTCGAAGTTCGCCTTGCCGGTCTCGCGCGACTTCTCGTTTCCCACCAGAAAGACGGGCAGCAGTTCCGTGTAGTCGTCCTTGTTGGCCGAGAGCTTGGCTTTCTCGCCTTCGATGAAAGCCTGTTCGCCATTGAAGTAAGTGTTGTAGCGGGCCGTGAAAGCCTGCCAACGGCGCGTGCCCGCCGTGTTCTTGCGCGAAGAGCAAGCGGCGAGCAGCAGGAGCAGCGCGAGGCTGCACAGGGGCCATATGGTGCGAATGGGTTTGATAGTCAGTCGGGAGTTAGGGAGGTTATGGGGGGCTAAGCCTTGGTTATTCTTCTTAAACTCAGGCAGAGGCTTTTTATTGCCCTTGCCAGCGCGTAAAATGTGATGCCTACCAGGATGATGGCGGCACCGCTGGGCACGTCGAACCAGTAGGAGAGACACAAGCCCGCCGCACAGGCCACGAAGCCCCACGCGGCCGAGAACCACACCATGGCATCGTAGCGGCGCACGAAGAGCGAGGCGGTGAGCTGCGGCACGCTGAGCAGTGACACCACCATGATGATGCCCACCATGTGCAGGCAGGCCACGATGGTCAGGGCGGTGAGCAGGGTGAACAGAGCCTCGACCGTGCGCACGGGCAGTCCTTGGGTGCGGGCAAAGTCGCGGTCGCAGGCTATGCTGACAATGGTGCCGCGCAGCAGCAGGTAGAAGGCCACGACCACCGCGCAGAACAGGGCAAGCCACCGTAACGTGGTGGCGGAGATGCTGAGGATGTCGCCAAACAGGTAGGCGGGCAGGTCAGTCATGAAGCCCGGTGCCAGACAGGCGAACAGGATGCCTGTAGCCATGCCGAATGTCCATATCATGGCCACGGCCGAATCCTCGCGGATGCTGCGCTTGCGGCCCAGCCAGTTGAGCAGGAAGCCTGACAGCGCGGCAAAGGCGGCAGCTCCTCCGAGCGGCGAGAAGCCGAAGTAGGCTCCCATGCCTACACCGCCCAGTGAGGCATGGGCCATGCCGCCGCCCACAATGACCATGCGGCGGGTCACCACATAGGTGCCTACTACGCCGCACAGCAGCGAGGCAAACAGGCCGCCCAGCAGGGCGTGCTGAAAGAAGGTGGTCTCTAATGGGAGCATAGGCGATTTCTTGGGTTATGAGGCTTTCTTTAAGTATTAAGTGTTAGTGATTAGTGATTAAGTAGCCTTATCGCTATAAAATTTAATCACTAATACTTTATCACTAATACTTAATAACGCTTAATCACTAATTCTTTATCACTAATACTTAATAACGCTTAATCACTAATCACTAACACTTAATACTTAAAGAAAGCCTCATAACCTAAGAAATAACCTTATCCCTCACTCATAGAACAACATGGCCTCTTCCTTGACGGCTGTGGGCAGTTCGATGCCGCGCAGCTGTAGCGAGCGCACCCAGCCGGGCACGTCATCGGGGCGCATGGTGGTGAGCACCTCCTCGAACTGTTCCACCTCGGCTGGGGTGTAGGAGCCGGCAGCCCGGCCTTGGAAGGCATCGAGTTCCTCATCGTCGTAATATTCGATGTCGCGGCCGGCGGCAGCCAGCAGGCTCTCCTTCTCGCACACGGCGTGCTTTCCGCAGCAACCGTCGGGACGCACCTGCTGTATGGAGGGCATTTCGCTGATTTCTCCGCGCGCCAACCTCCGGCGGTTGTAGCAGTTGCGGAGCCAGCCTGCCAGCAGCGACACGATGCAGAGCGCGACAAGCGACAAAAGCAGAATGGTCATGGGGTCAGATTCTTTTAGACTATGATAGGCACAGCTTCTCAGATAGCCTCGAGGTCGCGCCAGAAGGCCGGGTAACTCTTGCTCACCACTTCGGGGTCGGCAATGCTCAGACCGGGCACACGCAGGGCGGCCGGTGCAAAGGCCATGGCCATGCGGTGGTCATGGTAGGTGGCAATCGGCACACCGTTCCACTCGGGGCAGCGGTCGGGGTAGCTCTCCACACTGAGCGCCTCGTCGCCTTCGATGCAGGCTGCGACACCCAGTTTCGACAGCTCGTTTCGGAGTGCCTCCAGCCGGTCCGTCTCCTTGATGCGCAGCGTCTGCAGCCCTGTCAGGCGGAACGGCCGGCGCAGCATGGCACAGGTCACGGCCAGTGTCTGTGCCAAGTCGGGCACGCTGCTCATGTCGGCCTCGTAGCGTTCAGCCTGCATCTCGGCCGGCAGCTCCCGGCGGGTGAGCACCACCGAGCTGCGTGCCTCGTCGAAGGCCGTGGCCACGCCCAGCAGTTCGAACAGCTGCTGCACGGCACTGTCGCCCTGCATACTGTGTCGTTGCAGGTGCTTCAGTTCCACCCGTGCATCGGGGTCATCGGTCAGTGCCACCATTTCATACCAGTAAGAAGCCGCACTCCAGTCGCCCTCCACCTCAAACACGCGGTCAGCCTCGTAGCCTCCCGGTTCGGCCCGCAGTGTCTGCGAGTCGGTCCACTGCACCGTGGCTCCGGCCTGGCGCATCATGGCCAGCGTCATGTCGATGTAAGGACGCGACATCACACAGCCGCGCAGGTGGAGCGTGAGCCCCTGCTTCATGCGCGGTGCTGCCATGAGCAGGGCCGACACATACTGCGAACTCACGTCGGCTGGCAGTTCCAGTTCGCCGCCGTCCAGTTCGCGGCCTCGTATGCGCAGCGGCGGAAAGCCTTCGGCATCGGTATAGTCAATGTCCGCACCCAGCTGGCGCAGGGCATCCACCAGCACCGCCACGGGCCGTTGCCTCATGCGTTCGGTGCCGGTAATCACGTGCGTTTCGCCGGGACAAAGCGCGAGATAAGCGGTGAGAAAGCGCATCGCCGTGCCGGCTGCCATGATGTCGACCGTTTCGGGCCTGTCGTGGAGGGCGCGCCACATCACAAAAGTGTCGTCGCAGGTGGCCACATGCTTCATGTCGGCCTGGCTGCCGCTCAGTGCGTGCAGCAGCATGGCGCGGTTACTCAGGCTCTTCGAGGCGGGCAGTTCCACCCGGGTCCGCATCAGCGGCGGGAAGTGGGGAGTATAGGGCATAGAGGTTCAATGGGTGAAAGAAAGCGTTTATGCGGTGCAAATGTAGTAAAAGTTCAACTTTTGCAAGCTGTTGTTGTTAGTTAACATGCCCCCGAACGCATGTTAACTAACAGCAACTACTTGCAAAAGTTGACTTATAACCCCATAACCCCATAACCTTTAAACATCCCCGTCTCCCAAGCTGTCTCCCTGCAAATATTGGCGCAAAAATTTGCAGGTTAGGCAGGAATGTGTACTTTTGCACCGCATTTAAGGAAACTCTGGCTGCGTCCGGCGCAGGCAGGAGTTGCTTTCGGGATGTAGCTCAGTCCGGTTAGAGTACGCGTCTGGGGGGCGTGTGGTCGCTGGTTCGAATCCAGTCATCCCGACATCATTTTCCTAAAAAGTGGAGGCGGCCTTGGCTGTTTCCACTCTTTTTTTCTCTCCCCCATACCCTCATCCATGATGAAAAAAGGAAAACACATCTATACGCTGGTCCTGCTGGCCGCCACCCACAACAGCCTCATGGCCCAGACCGAAGCGACCGATACCGTCGGGAGCGGACGCGACTTGCAGTCAGCCACCGTCAAGGCTGCGGCACGCACCAAGTCCGTCTGGCGCACCGAGAATACTGAACTCATCGGGCAGCACCAGCTGCTGCGTGCCGCCTGTTGCAATCTGGGAGAGTCATTTGCCACCAATCCGTCAGTCGATGTGAGCTACACCGATGCGGCCACGGGAGCCAAGCAAATCAAACTGCTCGGCCTGAGCGGCACCTACGTGCAGTTCCTCACCGAGAATGTGCCCAACCTGCGCGGAGCCTCGTTGCCCTATGCCCTGAGCTACGTGCCTGGTCCTTGGATGCAGTCGATACAGGTGTCGAAGGGGGCTTCGAGTGTGAAGAACGGCTACGAGTCCACCACGGGACAAATCAACATAGAGTACCGTAAGCCGCAGGCCACCGACGGCATCCGCGTCAACGCCTACCTCGACTCGTGGCTCAGGTACGAACTCAACGCCGACGCCTCGGTCCACCTCAACGACCGCCTCTCTACCTCCGTCCTGTTGCACTTCGATGACCGCCAGCGCGACCACGACTCCAACGGCGACGGCTTCATGGATATGCCCCGGCAGCGGCAGCTGAACGGCATGTGGCGAGTGGCCTACGTCTCGCCCGTCTGGATCAGCCAGTTCAACGTACAGGCACTGACTGATGAGCGTACGGGCGGCATGACGCACCACCACGCGACCCACCCCGCTGTGCCACACTACGCCATCAGCGTCAACACCGACCGCTATCTGGCCCAATGGAAGAACGGTTTCACCCTCAACGCCGAGCGCAACACCTCGGTCGCCCTGATGCTCCAAGGCTCGTGGCACGATACCGACAGCCGTTTCGGCCACACGGCCTACGACGTGGAGCAGCAGAACGCCTACGCCCAGCTCATGTTTGAGACCGACTGGACTGACAGACACAACCTGGCCGTGGGAGCCTCGTTCAACCACGACCACTACCGCGAACGTTCCACCCTCAGTCCAGAGCTTCATGGCGCGCCCAACGAGAGCACGGCGGGCCTCTATGCGCAATACACCTGCCGCCCCACCAGCCAGCTCACCCTCATGCCCGGCCTGCGCTACGACCACTCTTCGCTCTACGGCAGTTTCGTCACGCCGCGCCTTCACCTGAAGTACGCTCCCGCTTCGCTGCTCACCCTGCGTGCTTCGGCGGGCAAGGGTTACCGCTCGCCTCACGCCCTGGCCGAGAACCTGCCGCTGCTGGCCAGCGGACGCACCTTCGTGCAGCGCCAACAGCTCAGGCAGGAAGAAGCCTGGAACTATGGTGCGTCGGCCAGTCTGAACCTCCCCGTGGCCGGCCACAACCTGGAGCTGAATGCCGAGTACTACTACACGAGGTTCGACAACCAGCTCGTCGTCAACGTCGACGGGGCTCAGGGCAACCATACCGTGAGCTTCGAGAATCTCGACGGGCGCAGCTACAGCCACACCTTTCAGGTCGATGCCACCTATCCCTTCTTTGCGGGCTTCACCGCCACGGCAGCCTTTCGCTACACCGATGCCCGCACCACCTACGACGGCGTGCTTCGCCACCGTCCGCTGACTTCGCGCTTCAAGGGCCTGCTCACACTGGGCTACAAGACCCCCATGGAGCTGTGGCACTTCGATGTGACGGGCCACCTCAACGGCCACGGCGAACGCTATGACCACACGTCCTATCCCACCTTCTTCCAGCTCCAGGCACAGGTGACGCGCGAGTTCCGCCGTTTCAGCATCTATCTGGGCGGCGAGAACCTCACGGCTTACCGCATCGACCAGCCCATTCGTCATGCCGACAACCCTTGGGCCGCCGACTTCGACGCGACGCAGATTTGGGGACCTACCGACGGGGCCATGGCCTATGTCGGAATCAGGTGGAAGCTGGAGTGAACCCATCAGACTAACGCACGCCTTGCCCAACCTCCCGGCGAGGCCCTAACACCTAACGACAATGAAGAAAACATTTATCCTTGCTTTCGCGGCCATGCTCGCCCTGGGCGCACAGGCTGCGGGCCGGACCGACAAGCCGGCCAACGACACACTGGTTGTGACCACCACGCCGCAGATGCACTGCTCGGGTTGCGAACAGAAAATCAAGAGCAACATCCGCTTCGTGAAGGGCACCAAGAAGATTGAGACTTCGGTGCCCAACCAGACGGTCACTATCGTCTACGACCCCAAGAAGGCCAGCCCCGAAGCCTACGTAGAGGCTTTCCGGAAGATAGGCTACGAGGTGAAACCCCTGAAGTGAACACAAAGAGAATCGGGATGCCTGCAACAGCAGAGCGTCCCGATTCTGTGTTTGTGACGGGCCGGACGTACGGGGCAGCCGCAGCGTGGAGGCCTCACTCACCCGGTGCCGCACCCAGGGCTGCCAGCACTGCGGCGGCATACTTGCGGCCTACGGGCAGGGGGCGGGGCAGTGCGTGGAGCGACACTTCGGTGCGTGTGAAACCGCTCACCTTGTTGCGCGGCACGATGAAGGAGCGGTGTATGCGCAGGAACTCGCCTTCGGGCAGCTGTGACTCGACGCGGTGAAGGGGAATCTTGGAGAGCACTGTTGCGCCGCCACTTTGGTGTACCTTGACGTAGTTGTCGACCGATTCGATGTAGAGAATGGCATCGAGCGGCACCGCCACGTTCTTGTAGTCGGCCTTGAGCATCAGTTGCCTGTCGCCGCTTTCGGCCTGTCGCAGGAGGTCACGCATGCGCAGCCATCGACGGGACTTCTGCATGGCGCGGCAAAAGCGGTCGTAGAAGAAGGGCTTGTGGAGAAAGTCCACCGCATTGGCTTCGAAGCCGTCGAGGGCATACTGCGCATAGGCCGTGGTGAACACCAAGCAGCAGGTTGAGGGCAGCCGGGCAGCCAGTCGCAGCCCCGAAGTGCCGTTCAGCTCAATGTCGAGCAGCACGATGTCGGGCTGCCACTCCTCTACGCGCCGCATGGCCTCGTGGGGCGAGGTGTAGGTTTCGAGGCTGATGTCCCCGTAGCGTTTGCAGTACTCGGTGATGATGCCGAGTGCAACCGGTTCGTCGTCGATGGCAATACACTTTATCATAGAGAGAGTTTATAGTTGAGAGTTGAAAGTTGAGAGCTTAGAGTTGAGAGTTAAGAGCTTTGTCCCGTTTGCAGCACGAGTTTTACCCGAAACGTGCCGTCGACTTCGCTGCCCACTTCCAGGCTGTGGCGGTGGGGGTAGAGCATAGTCAGGCGTTTGCGGCAGTTGGCCAGTCCCATGCGGCCGGAAGCAGGCTTTGTGCAGTCGGAGCTTGTCGTGTCACACAGCGAGTTGTGCACCTCCAATGTCAGCTGCCCTTCCGCTTGGTGCAGTGCCACACGCACGAAACACGGTCCGGCCGATGAGGTGCCATGCTTGAAGGCATTCTCCACAAAGGTGATGAGCAGCATGGGCGGCACCGTTACCGAACCGTCGGTCAGCCGGCAGTCAAAGTCCACCTGTGCCTGACTGCCGAGGCGCAGCTGCTGCATGGCGATGTAGCGGCCTATGTAGTCGGCCTCCTCATGGAGGGCAATAAAGTCGCGCCCCGCATTGCGGTAGGTGTACTGTACCAGGGCGATGAAGCGTTCGAGCGTGGGCAACGCCTTGTCCGAGCGGGTGAGAAACAGCCCGTAGACCGTGTTCAGACAGTTGAACAGGAAGTGCGGGTTGATTTGCGCCTTGTAGAAGTCAAGCTCCGCCTTGTTGCGCGCATTCTCCATCTCCTCGCGGGCCAGCCGCTGCCGGTAGGCTTCGTTCAGCAACCCCTGTGCAAAGCAGAACGTCACCACTATGATGAAGTGCAGCCACACCGCCTGACGGTTGGGGCGCATACCCCAGGTCAGGTTGGACGACGGTTCTCCCAGCAGTTGGCGCAGGTGGTAGTAGGGTGAGGTAATCTCGAAGGAGGAGAACAGGAGCGTCACCGCCAGCGTAGCCCCGAGAGCTATCCACGCCGGCAGCTTGCGTTGCCCGCTGCGGCACAGCCGGGGCACGATACCATATTTATAGAGGAAGTAAGTGGCGTAGAGCCAGCCGACGAACAGGCTGAAGTAGAAGGGGTGGATGCCCCACCACCGCTCAACGGGAAACATGTACATCATGAGCGGTAGCAACACTATGCAGAAGGCCAGGTCAATCCATACAGACACGTGTTTCATAGTCCAAATGTTTTGTCAGGGAGAAGAGGCGTGACGGCTGCAAATGTATTCATTTTTTCGTCATAGGCAAACAGTCGGGCGGCAATGATTGGTGTCGCAGACTACCGGAGGAGGTTATCGGAGGAGGTTATGGATTCCTATAGAGGGCTATAGATTTCGATAGAACAGGCGGCGCGGCGTTCTGTCCCCGCCCGCTGGGCTTTTGCCCCCGCCCGTCAGGCCGCCGCTGCCGCAACAGGATGTTTTTCTCCACCTTTGCAGCGGCTGTTCCCGTCGCATCGGCGGGTAGGCCCGAAGCAGACATACCCCAAAAACTCCTTCCCCATGCTGAGCGTAAAAACCTTTATCGACCGCCCCATCCTGTCGGGCGTAATCGCAGTGGCCATGGTCATTGCCGGACTTATCGGACTGAGCCAGCTCCCCATAGAGCAGTTTCCCGACATCGCGCCGCCCACCGTGCGCGTCACGGCCACCTACACGGGAGCCAATGCCGAAACGGTGCTGAAGAGTGTGGTCACGCCGCTCGAAGAGCAGCTGAACGGCGTGGAGAACATGATGTACATGACCTCGACCGCCACCAACACGGGCCAAGCCTCCATTTCGGTCTACTTCAAGCAAGGCACCGACCCCGACATGTCGGTAGTCAACGTGCAGAACCGCGTGGCTTCGGCCCAGGGCCTGCTGCCCGCCGAAGTCACCAAGGCCGGCGTGACCGTGCGCAAGAGGCAGAACAGCAACCTCAAGTCGCTGTCGCTCTACTCGCCCGACGACTCGTTCGATGCCAACTTCCTGACCAACTACATGAAGATCAACATCGAGCCACAGCTCTCGCGCATAGCCGGGGTGGGGGAGGTGAACATCTGGGGAGCCAGCTACTCCATGCGCATCTGGCTCGATCCGCTGAAGATGTCGCAGTACGGGCTCATGCCCTCCGACATCGCCGCCGTGCTGGCCGAGCAGAACTTGGAGTCGCCCACCGGCACGCTCGGGGCCGAGTCGGCCAACACCTTCCAGTACGTGCTGAAGTACCGGGGCCGCTATGAGGAGGAAGCCGACTACGGCAATATGGTCATCAAGTCGCTGCCCGACGGCGGGGTGCTGCGCCTCAAGGACGTGGCCCGCATTGAGCTGGGAGCCGAGAACTACGCACTGCGCAGCCAGACGGGCGGACATCCCGGTGCCAACTGCATGATAGCCCAGACCAGCGGCTCCAATGCCAACGAAATCATCGAACAAATCGATGCCACCACCGCCGAAATGTCGAAGCAGCTGCCCGAAGGCATGGTGTTGGCCGACATCATGAGCACCAAGGACTTTCTCGATGCCTCGATAGGCCACGTGGTCGAAACCCTCCTGGTGGCCATCGTGCTCGTGGTGCTGGTGGTCTATGTGTTCCTCCACAACGTGCGGGCCACGCTCATCCCCTCGTTGGCTATCGTCGTGTCGCTCGTGGGTACCTTCGCCTTCCTCTACTTGGTGGGCTTCACGCTAAACCTGCTCACGCTCTTTGCCTTGGTGCTGGTCATCGGTACGGTGGTCGATGACAGCATCGTGGTGGTCGAGGCCGTGCAGGCCAAGTTCGACGAAGGCTACACCTCGCCCTACCGCGCCACGGTCGATGCCCTCGGCGGGCTGACTTCGGCCCTCTTCTCGACCACGCTGGTGTTCATGGCCGTGTTCGTACCCGTGTGCTTCATGGGCGGAACGACGGGCACCTTCTACACACAGTTTGGCCTCACCATGGCCGTAGCTGTGGCCATTTCGCTGCTCAACGCCCTGACACTCTGCCCGGCCCTGTGTGCCCTCATCATGCGTGCGCCGGCCGCATCGCAGCACGTCAAGCCCAGTTTCTCCGCCCGCTTTCAGGCAGCCTTCGACTGTGCCTTCAGCCACACGCTGCGCCGCTACACCCAAGGCGTGTCGTTCCTCTTGCGCCGCAGGCTGTGGGCCGTGGGGGCCGTGGTGGCAGTGACGGCCCTGCTGTTGTGGCTCATGCAGACCACCAAGACCGGCCTGGTGCCGCAGGAGGACATGGGCACTATCAGCCTGAACCTTCAGACCCCTGCGGGCAGCAGCCTGAACGAGACCGAGAAGGTAATGGACGAGGTCGAGGCAGCTATCCGCGACATTCCGCAAATCAAGATTTACTCGCGTGTGACGGGCAAGGACGCACGCCACAACCAGTCGGCTTCGAGCGGCTCCTACACCATCCGCCTGAAGCACTGGGACGAGCGTACGGGGCGGGACGATGCGCTGAATGCCGTGATGGAGGAGATATACCGCCGCACCGCCTCCATCAAGGGGGCCGACATCAAGCTCTCCACCAGTCCCATGATTTCGGGTTACGGAACGGGCAGTGGCTTCGAACTCTACGTGCAGGACCGGAAGGGCGGCACCACCGAGGCCCTCATGGAGCACACCGAGGAGTTTGTCGCCGCGCTGAACAGGCGGCCCGAGGTGTCGCGCGCCTACACCACCTTCAGCACGCGCTACCCGCAGTATATGGTCGAGGTCGATGCTGCCCGCTGCAAGCGCAATGGTGTGTCGCCGGCCGATGTGCTGCAAACGCTGGCAGGCTACGTGGGCGGCAGCTACTCCTCCAATCTCAACCGCTTCACCAAGCTCTATCGCGTCATGGTGCAGGCTTCGCCCGAGTTCCGCCTCGACACCGGGTCGCTCAAGGGCATGTATGTCAGGAGCAGCAGCGGCGCGATGTCGCCCCTCGACCAGTACGTCACCCTGCGGCGGGTCTATGGCTCAGAGAGCATCTCGCGTTTCAACCTCTTTGAGGCCATCGCCGTCTACGGCACGCCGGCCGAGGGCTACAGTTCGGGCCAGGCCATTCAGGCCGTGCGCGAGGTGGCCGCCGAGGTGTTGCCCGTGGGCTACGGCTACGAGTTTGGCGGCATGGCACGCGAGGAGTCCGAGTCCGGTTCGGGCACTGCGTTGGTGTTTGTCATCTGTGTGGTGTTCATCTACCTCATACTCTGTGCGCTCTACGAGAGCCTGCTCATCCCCTTGGCCGTCATCCTGTCGGTGCCCTTCGGCTTGGCCGGCAGTTTCCTCTTCGCCCGCCTGTGGGGGCTTGAAAACAATATCTACATGCAGACGGGCCTGATTATGCTGATCGGCCTGTTGTCGAAGACGGCCATTCTGCTCACCGAGTACGCCTCGGCGCGCCGCCGGCAAGGCATGGGTATCGCCCCGGCGGCCATGTCGGCAGCGCGTGCCCGTCTGCGTCCCATCCTGATGACCTCGCTCACCATGGTGTTCGGCATGTTGCCCCTCATGTTTGCCCATGGCGTAGGAGCCAACGGCAACATCTCGGTAGGTGTGGGCACAGTGGGCGGTATGCTCCTGGGCACCGTCGCCCTGCTCTTCGTCGTGCCCTCCCTCTTCATCGTGTTCCAGCGGATAGAGGAAGACTTTAAGGTGGTGGAGAAGCATGTGCATAACGAGTTTGGCGGATACTTCCGTTTGTTTTTGAGGCGAAAGTAGGGGTTGCCGGTCGAACAGGCAAGCGTTCCGGGGTTTCGATGGGCATATTGTATGAAAATCATACACTGCGCTGTATGAAAATCATACACCTTTATTGGAACAAGCGTGTGCTCCTCTCCCGTTGCATCCTCGTCCCCACTCGGCCAGATCACGGGCAAATTGCACGGTGCATCGTGCAATTTTCTGCAAAAGTTGCACGGTGCATCGTGCAACTTTTGTATGTTTGCATGCAAAAGTCAGTTGTTTATGGAAGAATTGTATTCAACCTACCGATTGTTGCTCGACAGGACACCGCTCGTTTTCCAGCGTTTCCTCCACCGTCGCATCAACTGGAAGAGCCGTTTGGTGGCTATTCTGGGTGCGAGAGGTGTGGGAAAGAGTACGCTGATGCTCCAGCACATCAAGTTGGAGGAGGACGTGGACGATGCGCTGTATGTGCTCGCCGATGATTTCTATTTCACCACCCACCGTCTCTATGACCTTGCGCTGGACTTTTACCGGCATGGAGGCAAGGCACTATTCATTGATGAGATACACAAGTATAAAGGATGGAGCATAGAACTCAAGAACATCTATGACAAACTGCCCGACTTGCGCATTGTCTATTCCGGCTCGTCTATTCTCGATTTGGAAAAAGGCGGAGCCGACTTGAGCCGGCGCAAGGTGGAGTATCACCTGCCCGGTCTTTCTTTCAGGGAGTATGTCAATCTTTCTCAAGGAAGCCAGCTTCCTGAATATGCTATGGACGACATTCTTCAAGGAAAGGTGGAGTATCCTTCAGACATGGAAAAGCCCTTGAAGCTGTTCCGACAATATCTGAGCGAAGGCTATTATCCCTTTTTTTTAGAGGGAGACTATCGCCAGCGCTTGCAAGGAGTTCTGAAGCAGATGGTGGACGAGGATATTCCCAATTATGCTGAGATGACTTATCCTTCAAGAGCCAAACTCAAAAGGCTGTTGTATGTACTGGCACAGACCGTGCCGTTCAAGCCCAATTATTCCAAATTGGAGAAGGATTTGGGCATGAGCAGGAATGTACTTCCCGACTATATGGATTTTCTCGAAAAGGCTGGGCTCCTGCTCTCCTTACGCGATAAGGCGAAAGGCATGAAGATAATGGAGAAAGTGGAAAAGCTTTATTTGCAGAATCCGAACTTGGCCTACGCGCTTAGCGAAACGCCACCCGACATCGGCAGCGTGCGTGAGACCATCTTTCTGGCATGGATCAAGCCTTTCTTTTCTGTCACGGCTTCGCCTGTTGCCGATTTCGAGATAGACGGCCGTACCTTCGAGATAGGAGGGAAGAACAAGGGACGGAAACAGTTGCAGGATGCCGCAGAGGGCTATGTGGTAAAGGACGACATAGAATATGCATTCCGAGGCACCATCCCGCTCTGGCACTTCGGCTTCCTGTATTGATGTGTTTGGGCGGGCAAACGAATTTAAACATGCTGTTTGACGGATTCTTCGGAAATCTTACTACGAGTAAATGGGCAAAAATAGCCAAGTGTTCGACCGATGCGGCCCTCAACGACATTCGCAACCTTGTTGAAAAAGGCGTACTACAGAAGTCCGACAAAGGCGGACGCAGCACAAGCTACATTCTGGTGGAAGATCCTTCATGCAGAAATACGTCACAAAAGCCCCAATAAACGAAAGATAATCGCCAGACACTGCTCTATTTCAAATTTTCCGCGTACATTTGCCCTCAGACAGACGGTGCTCGGCAAAAATTCAAGCGAACTTCTTGATGTTCTGCTCTCACTTGCACTATCTTAGGAAGAAGAGAAAAATATAGGTAGGAACACGTATTCATTCCTACGCCCCCTCTTTTGCAAAAGGGGCATAAACAGAATACAACAAAGTTGAACATAAAACAACAATTGGCAAAAGAAAAGTTCATATAAGACATAAAGAGGGATATTCCCTCTAAGACATATTAAGGAAGCGTTATGCTTATCTTGTTACTGGAAACCTGAGAAATTTCTAATAGTGATACAAGGAAGGCATAGTGGTTCCCACGCGTATAGCGTGGGCTGCTATATCCACTCATGTATCACGGGTTTTCTCAGGACCTCCAGTTTCTAAGTGGCGTTGCAGTTCCACGCTTTCTATATGCAATCCATTTAAGCCGACAAGGAACTGAGGAGGCACCCCAAATCATCATGAAAAATTTTAGTTTTTGCAGTATGGCTGCGATGCTTGCACTACTGCTGTCGAGCATCTGTTACTCATGCTCAGACGACACGCTGTCTGTTATAGGCGACGTGAAACTTCCTGAGGACACCAACCTCATGGAGTTGGAGATGTGGAGTTACGAAGTGCCCTTTGAGGTGACGAGTAACTCGGCGTGGAAGATAGAGAGCGAGGGCGATTTCTTCTACATCAATAAAACTGAGGGTACAGGCAATGCCACGTTGAAAATCTGTCTGCTCGAGAACGACAGTGAAGACAGGCAGAACGGAGAAATCCGTCTTGTATTTCCCGATGACAAATCCAAAAATAAAACTATCATCATCCAGCAAAAATGCGCTGCCGATTATGGTGAGAACGCGGTTACTGTAGGCACAGGGAATAAAATCTATGCAGTTGGTCACGGATACGATGCCACTGGTGGTTATTGTAATGTCGGTTCAGTAAAAAAACAGATATTGAAGTTTGCTAATTTGGTAGATGAAGGTTTAATATGCTATGGTGAAGTCAATACGGATTTTCATGAACGCAGCTACTACGGTTCCAGCATATCCCAGATATCAAATGAGCTTTCCGCTTCGGCAGGAGTCAATGGCAAGTTTTGCGGTTTCAAAGGAGAACTGACGAGTTCATTTAACTCCTCGCATTTTAGTTCCAACAATTATGAATATGCCTTAACTTACATAGACTATGCACTGAAGAATATATATGTGGAACTCAATCTGGAGGAAATGCGAGATCGTAGTAACATGTGTGCATCTGCTTATTGTGCTATC
>JBJEAF010000067.1:0-18236 GCA_051868755.1 Alloprevotella sp. | reverse complement strand
ATCGCGCAGTTCCTGCTCGGCATAGGCTTTACGTGGCTGAGCTACCGTCTGTTTACCCACATGACCGTCGTGCGCCGCAAACTCTTCTGAGCCATGCCGCGCCGAAGTATTCACCAATTTCCAACACATGACATTCAAAGAAGGACAACCCATCTACGTCCAGATAGCCGACCGTCTGAGCGATGAAATACTCAACGGCACCTATGCCCCCGACAGCCGCGTGCCCGGTGTGCGGGAGTATGCCGCCCTGCTCGAAGTGAACGTGAACACAGCCGTCAAGGCATACGAGCTGCTGGCACGCCGCGAAGTCATCTACCAGAAGCGCGGCATGGGCTACTTCGTGGCAGCCGACGCGCCCGAAATCATCCGCACGGAGCGGCGCACCTACTTTCGCGAACATGCCATGCCCCAGTTCTTTGCACAGATGCAGCTGCTGGGCATCAGTGTCGGCGAAATGAACGATGCCTACCAGCGCTTCATGGAGTCACATCCCGGCGCGCTGGCTGTGGTCGCTGTGCTGGCAGCCACACTCACTGTCGGCCTGTAGCCGTGCGGACGGACCAGAAAAACAGTTTCTCACCTCTCTATCACATTGCCTTATGAAGAAGTATCTCGAAATACTCGTGGCCATAGCCATCTTCCTCTTCCTGTTGCCCATTGGCCTGAACGTGCAGGCCCAAGTGGCACCGCGCGACACCACCCGCACCCTGGGCGAAGCGGGCGTGACAGCCTACCGCCCTGTGGCCAAGCTCAAAGAAGGAGCCTTGGTCACTACCATTGAGAACACGCCGCTCGCCAAGGCGGGCACCGCCGAGGACGTGCTGAAGCAGGTGCCCGGCATCGTCCAGAAGGGCGACCAGGACGGCACGCTCGAAGTCATCGGCAAGGGCCAGCCCATTATCTACATCAACGGCCGGCAGGTACGTGACTACAACGAACTGAAACAGCTGCGCAGCGACGAGGTGAAGAGCGTCGAGGTGATTCAGACTCCCGGTGCGAAGTACGATGCCAACGTGGCCGCCGTGGTGCGCATACGCACGGTGCGCCGCAAGGGCGAAGGGTGGGGCATTGATGCCGCCCAAGAGTACCGGCAAGGCAAATACGCCGCCGACGACACGCGGCTGAAGGTGAACTACCGCAAGCAGGGACTCGACATCTTTGCCTCTGCCGGCCTGTCGGGCGGCAAGTATTACTGGGACTCGCAGGCCGACCAGCTGACCACGACACCCGACACCCTGTGGTACTTGCCCATGGGCCAGTATTCGAAGGGCACCCGGCTGAATGCTGACTACACGGCCGGTTTTAACTGCGACTTGAACGAGAACCACTCTTTCGGCCTGCGCTACCAGCTGGGGCATAAGATAAAAAGCGACGGGGACTTCAGCATCGACAGCCGCATACTGGCCAACGGTGAATACTACGACCGCTTGGTAAACCACGGTTCGGAGAAGAACGATGCCGACCTGCAGCACGACCTCAACCTCTACTATGTGGGCAAGTTGGGCAAGGGAGAGCTGAGTACCGACCTGAGCCTCTATGCCAACGGCGACAAGAAGACGAACCAGACCAACGAAACCAGTGCGGAGTACGATGACCGCAACTTCCCTTCGGTGAGCCGCACGCGCAACAGGCTCTGGGCCGGCAAGCTGTCCTATGAGTGGCCCTGGCTGGGCGGCAAGGTGTGTGTGGGCACACAGTACCAGCTGACCAACCGCCATGACAACTACTACATCCCGCTCAACGACTTCGGCCTGAGCGCCTCGCAGACCAAGCAGCAGGAGCAGAATGTGGCAGGCTTTGTGCAGTGGAACGCCCTGCTGGCCCGACGCTACCAGCTGACTGCCGGACTGCGTTACGAACATGCCGCCTATGACTACTGGATGAACGGGCAGCGCGATGCCGACCAGTCGCCCACCTACAACAATCTCTTCCCCTCGCTCTCGGTGGCCACTGCCATCGGACAGGGACGCAAGGCCTGGCAGCTGATGTTCTCCTACACGGCCAAGACGCAGCGCCCCCATTACAGCCAGTTGTCAAACAAGGTGACCTACGGCAACCGCTTCCTCCTGCAGAGCGGCAACCCCAACCTGAAGCCTACCGTCATTCATTCGGTGAACCTGACCATGGTACACGGCATGGTGCAGGCCGTGGCCATGGTGGACCACTACAAGGACGGCATCCTGTTCTGGGGAAGGTCCATACCCGAGCGTCCTTCGGTCACGAAGATTTCCTTCCTCAACAAGTCGTACACGCAGATGCAGGGCATTCTGACACTGGCCCCGCGCTTCAAATACTGGCAGCCCAATTTCACGGCTGTCTATACCCAGACTTTCTGTGAGCTGCCCGTGGTGGGCGGCGTACGCAAGTTCAACAGCCCGCTCGTCACCTTTGTCACCTCACAGGTCTTCAAGTTGCCGGCCCACATCGACCTGACAGCCGTCTACCGCTTCCAGTCGAAGGGCAACTACCAGAATGTGAAGCTGGACAGGCTGACCCACTATACCGAGCTGTATGCCTCGCGCTCCTTCCTCGGCGACGCGCTCACCGTGACCGTGGGAGGCCAGGACTTGCTCCACAACATCATGGGTTCCACGCTCATTTATATGGAAAACTCCCGTTTTCTGCAGTCAGGTCAGGGCGACACGCGGCACTTCTACGTCAAGTTGCACTACAAGCTGAACGCCATGCGCGACAAATACCGCGGCAAGGGTGCCGCCGAAGATGTCATCAAACGTCTGTAGCCGGATGCGCTCCGACAGCCTGCGCCCGTCTCGAAATTTCGAGGCGGGCGCAGGTCGCATTACGCTCGGCTTAAAACTATCTTGACGGGCTTTATATATTTTAGTCTGCTTGACAACGGGCGGGCCTTTGCCACGCCCTCCCAGTGCACCGTCGCCCCCTATTCGCTTGACAACGGGCGGGCTGGAAGCCACGCCCTCCCAGTGCACCGTCGCCCCCTATTCGCTTGACAACGGGCGGGCTGGAAGCCACGCCCTCCCAGTGCACCGTCGCCTCCTGTTCGCTTGACAACAGCCGGCTTGAAGCGCTAACGGCTGGGAGGGCGGGCTTCCAGCCCGCCTTATTATGTAAATCTTTCAGCTTTTCTTTTGCACTACGCTCGCCTTGCACTATCTCTCAATAAGATAGGCTGCGGATCGGCAGTGCAAAATGAAAATCAAGTTTCAGAAGTTTATATGGCTGGTTGATAAGGGTTCAAGGCACGCCCCGAAGGGGCAACAGCACATAGCCCAGGGCATCGCCCTGGGTAGGTTAACCGCCGCAAATGCGCCCTGCAAGGGCAAAAGCGTTAGAATACATCATGACAGACATACGCTTTTGCCCTTGCAGGGCGCACTTTATCGCCTCATTCCACCCAGGGCGATGCCCTGGGCTATGTGCTGTTGCCCCTTCGGGGCGTGCCTTGAACGCTTGTTCCCCAAACTGGAAGTACATGCGGAACTTAAAACAAAAACTTTTCAGCTTTTCTTTTGCACTACGCTCGCCTTGCACTATCTTTGTCCCCAAATAAATATTTATTTAACCTGTCTATTCTCTGAAAAACATGAAGTGCAGATTACTTTGCGTGTTGCTTTGCCTGATGGCCTGGGTTGCTGAAGGCATGGCGCAGACCACGTTTGTCAACCTGACCCCCAAGCCGAAACAGATGACCGTTTCGGAAGGACATCTTACGCTTCCGAGTGATTTTGTAGTCAGTTACACCGATGCCGATGAGGCTATGGTGGACGAAATGAACCGCTTCGTACAAGTGTACAACCTGGCGGCCGGCGCACAAGCTTCGGTGGCACCGTCGCAGCAGGGTGCCTTGTTCCAAGTGGAGAAATTCTCCAGCAGCGCGAAGCGTGCCGCTGGAGCCTATAAGGTGAAGGTGACCGCCGACCAAGTGAAGCTTACCGCCGATGATGCATTGGGACTCTTCTATGCCTTCCAGACGGTAAAGAAAATGCTGCCCGCCAATGTGATGGCGGGTGTGTATGAAGCCAAGAACACGGTCTACGCACTGCCCTTGGTCGACATTACCGACGAACCGCGGTTCGAATACCGAGGCTTCATGCTCGATGTGTCGCGCCACTTCTTCACGGTCGAAGAGGTGAAGCGTATGCTCGACATCATGGCCTATTATAAGATGAACCGCTTCCACTGGCACCTGAGCGACGACCAGGGCTGGCGTGTGGAAATCAAGAAATACCCGAAACTCACCTCCGTGGGCAGCATCGCCCCGAACGTGATGTTCACCGACATGTACACCTGTACGCAGTACTGGAAGAACGAGCCTTACGGACCCTACTTCTACACACAGGACGAGATTCGCGACGTGGTGGCCTACGCACAGAACCTACACATAGAGATTGTACCCGAAATCGACATGCCCGGCCACTTTGTTGCCGCCATGGCTTCCTATCCTGAATACAGCTGCTACCCGAACGGCAACCACACGATATGGTCGACGGGCGGCATTTCGAGCGACGTGCTCAACGTGGCCAACCCCGAAGCTGTACAGTTCGCCAAGGACATCTTGGAAGAACTGATTGAACTTTTCCCCTATGAGACTATCCACATCGGCGGCGACGAATGTCCCACCACGGCCTGGGAGAACAATGCCGAATGTCAGGCCCGTTATCAGGAACTGGGACTGACCAACTACCGCCAGCTGCAGAGCCATTTCATCAAGGAGATGGCCGACTTCGTACAGTCGAAAGGGCGCAAGCTGGCCGTGTGGAACGAGGCCATTACCGCAGGTAGTGCCGACACCGAAACCGTGAAGAGCACGGACGCGCTGGTATATTGCTGGACAGGACCAGAGGCCGCTGCCAAGAAAGCTGCCGAGCTGGGACTGAAGAACATCTACACGCCGTGGGGTCCCTACTACATCAACCGCAGGCAAGGCAGCTCGCCGCTTGACCCGCCCGGAGCAGGCGACGGCACGGACGACGTGAGGAAGACTTACAACCAGGCCATACCCGGCGAAACGGACTACGGCGTGCAAGGCACCTTCTGGACAGAGCACGTGAGCGACCGCGAATATATGGAGTGGCTGGCCCTGCCGCGACTCATTGCCATTGCCGAAGCCGGCTGGACGCCGCAGGCCAACCGCGACTTTGAAGACTTCAGACAGCGCATGTCGGCCGACACCGTACTGCTCAACTACGGTGACTACCGCTTCTGCAAATACTACATGTTGGACGAAGGGAGCGAGAGTGGCATGGAGATGCCTTTGGTGAGCAACGAAAGCGAGCAGTACTACTACCGCCTTATTTCGGGAGCCAACGATTCGCGCAAGGACCGCTGCATGGAACTCGTGGCCGAAGGCTCGCCCCTGCTTGACACCTATGCTGCCAAGAACATAGCCGTGGGTCGCCTGTGGACCAATACCCAGGCAGCCGAAGGCGATGCCAACTACGACTGCCAGTGGTGGAGCTTGGAGGAAGACCCCGCTTATCCCGGCAAGTACGCCTTGGTCTGCAAGGCCATGCCCAATGGTTCGGTGAAGCCCAATCCTACTACAGCCGGAACAGGCGGACGCTGGGACTATGACAATGAAGCCAAACACTACAACTTTGTGCTGGGCGCTGCGGCCTACGGCACCACGGGCGACAACCATTACTACTCCATCGGCAGTGACCAGCTCGAAGGCTGGTATATGAACTCCTCGCTCAGCGGCCAGGGCATGTCGGTCAACGTATACGGCAATCCTAACGACGGTGCAGGCGGCCAGTGGCAGTTTGCCCCCATGGAGGACTACGGCAGCGGCGACCCGCAGCCCATCACCTTCGAACCGCTTGAGGACGGAGTAACCTACGTGTTCAGCAACAGCGTGGACGGCTTCGACCATACGGCCCTGGCCGACAATGGCACGGCCAACCTGCTGACCCACACCACCGATGCCTTTGCTGCCAATGCCTGGCGCGTGACAGCGGTGAGCGTGGATGAGACTACCGGCGTGCAGACCCTGCAATTGCAGAATGCAGGCACCGGCCGTTACGTGGGCAGCACCAACGCCTATGTGGACCGCCAAGGCTTCCCCGTGACAGTCAGCTCCACGGCAGCCGACGTGCAGCTCAGCTACGAACCCGCCACCGGCGACTATCGCCTGAAGGTGAACGGCCACAGCCTCTTCCCCCTGCCTAACGGACAGGTCAACTCGGGTGCTACGATCAGAGATGCCGGCTACGATGCCCCGCGCCTGCAGGGAGCCGGCTGGAACATCCTGAAGGTGAACGTCGTGACATTCAACTGCCAGGATGACCAGGGCAATGATTTGGGCACCTTTACCCGCAGCGTCGATGCCGCAGCAGGCGAACCGACCGCAGCCCTCTGTCCCACCTTCAAGAACACCGAAGTCCAGCGTGTTGAGAAGACAGCCGAAAACACCTACCGCGTGACCTACAAGCGTTCGGCCTTCTCCGTAATTCTGCGCATGGTTGACCAGCGCGGAGCCATCATCGATGAGGTGGAACAGGCGGTACCTGTGGGCGGAAGCTACACCGTGGCCATACCCGAAGTGAAGTATTATACCTTCCAAAGCAGCACCGTGACCGACGGCACCGTGATAGCTCCCACCGAAGACCAAACCATCGACTGCGTGTTTAGCAGCGATGCCTATCCCGGTGTGAAGCGTGCAGCCGGCTTGGTGACCGATGCCGTTCAGAAGGGCAACAGCTATCTCTTCTACGACAACTCAGATGCCGATGGCGGCGCACGCCGCGGCTACCGCAAGATTGTGGCTGATACCAAGGTAATCAACCGTGCCACCGAAGCACTCGACCTGGACCCCAGCGCGACTTGGACCTTGGAGCAGTCAGGTTCGGGCTACAAGATTAAGAACGAATACTACGGACTCTATGTGCCCAGCCTCCAACGCTCTGCCGCAGCCGTAGCCTCGAAGACCGGCGGACAGTTCACCTTCAGCAAGAACAGCGACGGCACTTCGTGGAACATCAAGTGCAGCAACGGCCAGTACTGGGACGGAACCGAGAACGGCAACCTTGTGGGTTGGGACGGCGGAACAGGCCACCCCATTCAGCTGTACCGCTACTACGTGCAGCCCTACTTCGTGATTACCGTGGTATGCACCGACGAGTCGGGCGCAGAACTGCAACGCAAGGAAGCCCTGCTGAAGGCAGGCGAAAGCTATACGCTCACCTTCCCCGAGCTGGAAGGCTATGAGCTGAAGCGCGTGGAGGGTGACGACGGCTATGAAGGCGTGGCCGACAGCCACCGCACTGTCACCGCTACCTATGCCTCGCAGCAGTCGGGCATCGACACAGCCGTAGAGGCCACCGGATCTTCGCGCCAAGGCATCTACGACCTGCAGGGTCGCCGCGTCAGCCGCGTCCAACAGCCAGGCATCTACCTCATCAACGGCCAGAAGGCCCTTATCCGCTAAAACGAAATCAAAAAGATATAGCTACATCATGAAACAATCCACGTCTGAAAAGTCTGGCAAATGCGCCACATTGGCATTGGCATGGCCCTTGGCCGCCTGTGCCCTGACCTTTGCGCCCGCACAGATGCAGGCTCTCCCGCTTCTGTCGGGCATTGTGCAGCAGGACAACCGCCAAGCTGCCATAGTCAAGGCCGAAAAAATCAATCCCACTACGGTCGAGCTGACCTATGCCGACGGCAAGATGCTCACCCTCGACTTCTACGGCGAAAACATCTTCCGCTTGTTCCGCGACGACAACGGCGGCATCATCCGTGACCCGCAGGCCACGCCGCCCGCCAAGATTCTGGTGGACAACGCCCGCCGCTCGCCCCTTTCGGTAGAGGTGAAGTCGGCAGCAGGCACCATCACCGTCAGCACCAGCCGCGTCAGCGTCAGCTTCGACAAGGCCACGGAGCTGATGACCGTCACCAACCTCAAGACAGGTGAGAAGGTGATTGAAGGTGTCAGCCCCATCTGCTTCGACAAGAATACGGCCACCCTCACCTTCAAGGCCCGCTCAGGCGAGTACTTCTATGGAGGCGGCGTACAGAACGGACGCTTCTCGCACAAGGGCAAGGCCATTGCCATCGAAAATACCAACAGCTGGGTGGACGGCGGTGTGGCATCGCCCACGCCCTTCTACTGGAGCACCAAGGGGTACGGCCTGCTGTGGCACACCTTCAAGCCTGGACGCTACGACTTCGGTGCCACGGAAGAAGACAAGGTCATCCTGACCCACCAGGAGGACTACCTCGACGTGTTCCTCATGGTCAACCAGCAGCCCGTGGAACTGCTCAACGACTTCTACCAGCTCACGGGCAACCCCGTGCTGCTGCCCAAGTTCGGTTTTTATCAAGGACACCTCAACGCCTACAACCGCGATTACTGGAAAGAGGCTGAAAACGGCTTCATGCTCTATGAAGACGGCAAACGCTACAACGAAAGCCAGAAGGACAATGGCGGCATCAAGGAAAGTCTGAACGGCGAGAAGAACAACTACCAGTTCTCGGCCCGCGCAGCCATTGACCGCTATTTCAGGAACGATATGCCCCTGGGCTGGTTCTTGCCCAACGACGGCTACGGTGCAGGCTACGGACAGACCGGCACGCTCGACGGCAACATACAGAACCTCAAGGAATTTGGCGACTATGCCCGCTCGAAAGGTGTGGAAATCGGTTTGTGGACCCAGAGTGACCTGCATCCGAAGGAAGGCATCGAAGCCCTGTTGCAGCGTGACATCGTGAAGGAAGTGCGCGATGCCGGGGTGCGTGTGCTCAAGACCGACGTGGCTTGGGTCGGCGCAGGCTACAGCTTCGGCCTGAACGGTGTGAGCGACGTGGGTGAAATCATGCCCTATTACGGTTCCAACGCCCGTCCCTTCATCATTTCGCTCGACGGTTGGGCCGGCACGCAGCGTTACGCCGGTATCTGGAGCGGTGACCAGACAGGCGGCGAATGGGAGTACATCCGCTTCCACATTCCTACCTTCATCGGCTCGGGGCTTTCGGGACAGCCCAACATCACCTCCGATGTCGACGGTATCTTCGGCGGCAAGAATGTGCCCGTCAACGTGCGCGAGTTCCAGTGGAAGACCTTTACGCCCATGGAGCTGAACATGGACGGTTGGGGCGCTAACCCCAAATATCCCGAAGTGCTCGGCGAACCGGCCACCAGCATCAACCGCTGGTATCTGAAGCTCAAGAGCGAGTTGATGCCCTACACCTACAGCATTGCCCGCACGGCTGTCGACGACAAGCCTATGATCCGGGCCATGTTTCTCGACTACCCCAACGACTACACCCTGGGCAGTGCCACGCAGTACCAGTTCATGTACGGTCCCTACTTCTTGGTAGCCCCCGTCTATCAGGACACCCAGGCCGACAAGGAGGGCAACGACGTGCGCCACGGCATCTATCTGCCCGAAGGCAAGTGGGTGGACTACTACAACGGCGATGTCTACGCCGGCGGCCGCATCATCAACGACTACGACGCTCCCCTCTGGAAGCTCCCCGTCTTCGTGAAGGCCGACGCCATCATCCCGATGACCCACCCCAACAACAACCCTTCGCAGGTACGCAAGGACTACCGTGCCTATGAGATCTACGCTGAAAACGGCATGGCCAGCTTCGTACACTACGATGACGACGGCACTACGCAGGAATACCTCAGCGGACGCTGCACGCGCACTTCTGTCAGCACCAACGTCAAGGGCGACAAGCTCACCGTCACCATCAACCCCACGAGCGGCAGCTTCGAAGGCTTCGAACCGCAGCAGCAGACCGAACTTCGTGTCAACGTGAGCAGCCAGCCCAAGAAGGTGACCGCAAAGGTAGGCGGCAAGTCGGTAGCCCTGCGTCCCGCAGCCTCGCTCAGCGAATTTGAGCAGGGTGAGAACGTATACTTCTACAACGCACGGCCCAACCTGAACCGCTTCAGCACCCCGGGCACGGCATTCGCCAAGAAGGAAATCATCAAGAACCCGCAGCTCCTCGTCAAGCTTGGCCGCTGCAATGTCGCCGAAAACCCCGTAGAGGTCACGGTGCAGGGCTTTGCCTATGCCCCTGCCGACCGCCTGCTGCAACACAGCGGCAGCCTCACCGCTCCCAAGGCCGTGGTCAGCGAGGACGGACGCAGCACCTTCAGCCTGACCCCCTCGTGGCAGCCTGTGGCCCATGCCGACTACTACGAAGTGGAGTTCGAAGGCATGCTCTACTCCACCATCATGCACCCGCAGTTCACCTTCAGCGGTTTGGAAGCCGAAACCGCCTACAGCTTCAAGGTGCGTGCTGTCAACAAGGACGGCGTATCTGACTGGGCAAGCGTCAGCGCCACCACCGCCAGCGACCCGCTGGAATTTGCCATCAAGGGCATCAAGGCACAAGTCACCTGCGAAGACCAGCCCGGACAGGATGTCAACAAGCTCTTCGACTTCGACCTGAAGTCCGGCTGGCACACCAAGTGGGGCAAGGGCGAGGCTGTACCCTTCGACATGATTGTCGACCTGCGTTCGGTCAACAAGCTCGACCGCCTGCAGTACCAGCCGCGCGAAGATGCCGGCAACGGCACACTGCTCGCAGGCTCCGTTTGCTACAGCACCGACCGCCAGAACTGGAGCGAACCCGTCGCTTTCACTTGGGAGCAGAACAAGGAGGCCAAGGTGTTCACCTTCGAGGGCAACCCCGATGCCCGCTACGTGAAGTTCCACATCGACCGCGCAGTCGGCAACTTCGGTTCGGGTGCTGAAATGTACGTGTTCAAGGTGCCCGGCTCTGAGAGCTTCATCCAGGGCGACATCAACAAGGACAAGCGCATCGACGACAACGACCTCACGTCCTACATGAACTACACCGGTCTGCGCAAGGGCGACGGCGACTTCGACTACGTGAGCATCGGCGACATCAACAAGAACGGTCTGATCGATGCCTACGACATCTCCTGTGTGACCACCGAGCTCGACGGCGGTGTGCGCAACTCCTCCGACAAGGTAGCCGGTTCGTTGCAGCTCACCCCCAACAAGCGCAGCTATGCAGCCGGCGACATGCTCCAAGTCACCGTGAGCGGCAAGGGACTCCACTATGTCAACGGTTTGAGCTTCGCCCTGCCTTACAGCACCGACGAGCTGGAGTTTGTGGGCACCGACCTGATAGACATGAAGGAGATGGTGAACCTCACCTACGACCGCTTGCACACCAACGGCCAGAAGGCACTCTATCCCACCTTCGTGAACCGCGGCAACAACTTCCTGCTCGAAGAAGGCGACCACGACCTCTTTGTGTTGAAGTTCCGCGCCAAGAAGGCAGGCAAGTTCAACCTCCAAGCCATCGACGGCCTGCTGGTTGACCGCAACCTGGGCGTAGTGTCCTTCTAAACAGGCAGCTTGATCCAAATGGTTACTGTGTGGCTTGGAAATGTGCTCCAAGTTACACAGTAACTGTTTTTTTGAACGCGAATGTCCGTGATTTGTCCGCGAATTGTCCGTAAATGTTTTTTGAACGCGAATGGAAGCCAATAATTATTTTCGAAAATTCACGGGTAATTCTCGGTCATTTCTTTGAGATTTTCGGCTGCGCTCGGCAAAGCTCAAGCAAGCTTGGCTCTGCTCTCACTTGCACGAAAATTCGCGTTCATCAAAAAGAAAAAGTGTAAGCTGTGCTTGTTCCCCAAAAAGCCCCAGACAAGCTTGGTGCTCAGCCTCCCCTGTATTTTTGGTACAGAATTTGCATAGGCCGAAGCAGGCATACAGGCTGTGTAACATGCAGCGTATTGACAATAATCAAATAAAGAAGCAAACATGTATCTCATTCTCTTTGTGGCCATAGCACTCATCAGCTATATGGTGCAGGCCAACCTACAGACCAAGTTCAAGAAGTTCGGAGCAGTCCGCTTGGCTTCAGGCATGACCGGGCGCGAAGTAGCCGAAAAGATGCTGCGCGACCATGGCATCACCCATGTACGCGTAACGAGTGTGAAAGGTCATCTCACCGACCATTACAACCCGGCCGACGGCACAGTCAACCTGTCGGGCGAAGTCTACAACAGCTGTTCGGTGGCAGCCGCGGCAGTGGCCGCCCATGAGTGCGGCCATGCGGTGCAGCACGCCTACGCCTACGGCCCGCTCCAGCTGCGTTCGGCCCTTGTGCCCATTGTGTCGTTCGCTTCGAGCTGGGTACAGTGGGTCCTGTTGGCCGGCATCCTGTTGGTGGAGAGCTTTCCCAGCATCCTGTTGGTAGGCATAGCCTTGTTCGCCGTGACCACCCTGTTCAGCCTCGTCACCCTGCCTGTCGAAATCGACGCCTCGCGCCGGGCCACCGCTTGGCTGCAGCGTGCAGGCATTACTTCGGCCTATGACCAGCCCATGGCCGTTTCGGCCTTGCGTGCAGCCGCCTACACCTATGTGGTAGCCGCGCTCAGCTCATTGGCCACCTTAATATATTATGTGTTGATTTTCTTGGGCGGCTCCCGCGACGATTGAGTCCCGGCCCAGCCCCCAGCCAGTCTATAGCCCTCCATAGCCCTCCATAGCCCCTTATAGAAATCTATAGTCCTCTATAGCTTCCCATAGCTACCTACAATTTTTAGCAGAACAAACCGAAGAGCCCCCTACACAAAAGAAAATGGGGGCTCTTTTTTTACAACAAAAAAGTTTTTGTACTTTTGCCGACGTTAAACCATCACCAACCACAATGGACGACTATCACGCGGAAAACCACGTTTGATGCCGGCCCGAAACAGGCCCCGGGGGCACACCCCTCGCTTTTGTTTCGCCGTCGGCAGGCATTGTCATGAATGCCCACAAACAAAAGTGCTTCCCCCTTACCCCACGAAAAGACCTGTTTTTATGCGTACTTACTGGAACTACAACAAAGCCCTGCGCACCTTGGAGGAATGGGCTCCCGACTGCTGGGTGCAGGTAACCTGCCCTACACCCGAGGACGAGGATTTCCTGATCAACGAACTGAAAGTACCCGATTATTTCCTGGACGACATTCGAGACAAAGACGAGCGTTCGCGCTATGAATACGACGAAGGCTGGTCGCTCATCATCCTGCGCATCCCCTATGTCAAGGAGGTAGCCTCGCGCACGCCGCACACCACCATCCCCCTGGGCATTATCCTCAACAAGGGCGTGTGCGTCACGGTGTGCAACTTCGAGACCAACATGATGATAGATTTCGTCTCTTACCAGCAAAAGCGCAACGCTGGCTTCACCGACTCCGTAGACCTCGTGTTCCGCCTCTTTCTCTCGTCGGCCGTGTGGTACCTGAAGCGGCTCAAGCAGATCAATGTGCTCATCGAAGAAGCCAAGCGCAACCTCGACCGCCAAATCGACAACGAAGACCTCATCGGCCTGTCGCGCCTGCAGGACAGCCTCACCTACTTCATCACCTCTATCCGTGGCAACGAGACCCTGCTCTCCAAGCTCAAGTTCAAGCTGCCCGTCGACGAACTCGACGCTGACCTCATTGAGGATGTCACCATTGAGATGAACCAGGCGCGCGAAACGACCAACATCTACACCAACATCCTTGACTCCACCATGGAAACCTACGCCAGCATCATCAACAACAACATGGCCGGCGTGATGAAGCAGATGACCTCCGTCTCCATTATCCTCATGTTCCCCACACTCATCGCCAGTATTTTCGGCATGAACCTCATCAACGGCATGGAGAACTTTTGGTGGGGATTCCCCTTGGTCATCGTGCTTTCGATTGTCGTCACCGGGCTGTTCTATGGCGTATTCCGCTGGAAAACATGGATCTGACAGCCCCCTCTGTCCAAAAACAGCAGGCAATATTTGGCTGTCCAAAAAATAATAACTTCATTTGCAACTTAATGGAGCTGCCCATACACAGCGCAGCACGATAACTGACCCTATCCGATATATTATGGACGAAATCAAGAACACTACTGAAGTGGAAGAAGTGAAGGCCACGGCCGAATGCGTCAATCCCGAAACGACCGACGCCAATGCCGAAGCCGTAGTTGCAGCAAACGAAACCGCCGAAGCTGAGCCCGAACAGCCCCAGAAGGCAGACCTCGCCAGCAAGGCCGACGTCATCGAACGGCTCAAGCAAATCGTTTATGAAGGACCCGAAAAGGCCGAGCGCCAGGAGCTTGACCGCCTGAAGATGCTGTACTACCGCTTTCACAACGCCGAAGTAGTGGCTGCCAAAGATAAGTTCGTGGCCGAAGGCGGAGCACCCGAGGCTTTCATGCCCGCACCCGACACCGACGAAGAAAACTTCAAGGCACAACTGGCCCTCATCCGCGAAATGCGAAACAAGGCCGCCCAGGAGGCCGAGCGCGAACGGCAGGAAAACCTGAAGCGCAAACAGCAGATTATCGAACGCTTCAAGGAGCTCTCCGCATCGCCCGACGAGGCCGACAAGGGCTTCGACGAAGCCAAGAAGCTTCAGGCTGAATGGAAGGAAATCGGACAGGTGCCCGCCGAGAATGCCACCGAACTCTGGAAGAACTACCAGCTCTACGTCGAGCAGTTCTACGACCAGCTGCGACTCAACCACGAAATGCGCGCCTACGACTTCAAGAAGAATCTTGAAATCAAGACCCGCCTCTGCGAAGCCGCCGAAAAGCTCGCCGACGTCGAAGACCCCGTTTCGGCATTCCACCAGCTCCAGAAGCTCCATCAGGAATTCCGCGAAGTCGGCCCTGTAGCCAAGGAACTGCGCGAATCCGTCTGGAAGCGGTTCAAGGATGCCTCGACCGTAGTCAACAAGCGTCACCAAGACCACTTCGACAACATCAAGGCACGCGATGCCGAAAACCTCCAACACAAGACCGACATCTGCCTCAAGATAGAGGCCCTCCCCATCGACTCGGCCAACACCCATGCCGCCTGGAATGAAATGACCCGTCAGGTGCTTGACCTCCAGGCCGAGTGGAAGACCCTGGGCTTTGGCCCCCGCAAGGCTGCAAGCGAGGTCTTCGAGCGTTTCCGCGTGGCTTGCGACCGCTTCTTCCAGGCCAAGACAGCCTATTACAAGCAGTACCGCGACCAACTCTCCGCCAACCTCGCCGTTCGCCACGCGCTCATCGAAAAGGCCGAAGCCCTGAAGGACAGCAGCGATTGGAACGCCACCACGCAGAAGCTCATCGACCTGCAGCGCGAATGGAAGGCTGCCCCGCCCGTTGCCGCCAAATTCATCGAACCGATCTGGAAGCGCTTCAACGAAGCCTGCAACCAGTTCTTCCACCGCAAGAACGAAGCCTTTGCCGGCCAGCGAAAGGAAGAAGAAGCCAACCTCGCCCGCAAGAAAGAACTCTTGGCCGAACTCGAACAGCTGGCCGCAGCGCCTGCCGACAATGCCCTGCAGCGTGTGCGCGAACTCCAGGCACGCTGGAACGAGGTGGGCCACGTGCCCTACAACAAGAAGGAAAAGACCTACCGCCGCTACCATGAGCTGTGCGACACCATCTACAACGCACTCCACGAGTCAGCCGGCAAGCGCCGCATCGACCATTTCCGCCGTGCCGTAGCCGACAAGGGCGGGAACGAGCTCCAGCGCGAACGCACCCGCCTGCAGAACGCGCTTGAAGCCAAGAAGCAGGAAATCAAGAACTACGAAACCAACCTCACCTTCTTCCGCTCCAGTTCGCAAAAGGGCAACTCCCTCCTCGCCGACGTGGAACGGAGAATCGAACGCCTCAAGAAGGAACAACAGGAAATTACACTCAAAATCAAGGCTATCGACGAACAATAACAGCATCTATCACCCATGGCAAAGAAAGCTCTTCTTATGATTCTCGACGGTTGGGGCATCGGCAAGCAAAACCACGGCGATGTCATCTACGAA
Source organism: Alloprevotella sp. (assembly GCA_051868755.1). Taxonomy (GTDB): domain Bacteria; phylum Bacteroidota; class Bacteroidia; order Bacteroidales; family Bacteroidaceae; genus Alloprevotella. The sequence continues at coordinate 2,474 of JBJEAF010000067.1, read as the reverse complement.
ACCCCGACCCCCTTCATGGACCACCTGAATGCCACCTATCCGCATTCCCAACTCCTCGCATCAGGCGAAAACGTCGGACTGCCCGACGGACAGATGGGCAACTCCGAAGTAGGCCACCTCAATATCGGTGCCGGACGCATCGTCTATCAGGATCTGGTCAAGATCAACCGCGCCTGTGCCGACGGCTCCATCTCCCAGAACCCCGAAATCGTTTCGGCCTACGAATACGCCCGCAAGAACGGCAAGGGACTCCACCTCATGGGACTCACCTCGACCGGAGGCGTACACAGCTCGCTCGACCACCTCTTCAAGCTGGTCGAGATAGCCCGGGAGTATGGCGTGGCCGAACACACCTACGTACACTGCTTCATGGACGGCCGCGACACCGACCCCAAGAGCGGCAAAGGCTTCATCGCTGACCTTCAGAAAGTCTGTGAGGCCAACGGAGCCCACATAGCCAGCATCATCGGACGCTTCTATGCCATGGACCGCGACAAGCGCTGGAACCGCGTGAAGATAGCCTACGACCAGCTCGTCGAAGGCAAGGGACGCGCCGTCACCGACATGGTCGAAGGCGTACAGAGCTGCTACGACACCGACAGCGAAGACCACAAGAACACCGATGAGTTCATGGAACCGCTGGTCAATGCCAACGTCGACGGACGCATCCAGGAAGGCGACGTCGTCATCTTCTTCAACTACCGCAATGACCGTGCCAAGGAGCTTACCGTCGTGCTCACCCAGCAGGACATGCCCGAAGAAGGCATGCACACCATCCCCGGCCTGCAATACTACTGCATGACCCCCTACGACGCCTCCTTCACCGGCGTTCACATCCTCTTCCCCAAGGAGAACGTAGAGAACACGCTGGGCGAATACCTGGCAGCCAAGGGACTCAGACAGCTCCACACCGCCGAAACCGAAAAGTACGCCCACGTCACCTTCTTCTTCAACGGCGGACGCGAGACCCCCTACGAGGCCGAAGACCGCATCCTCGTGGCATCGCCCAAGGTGGCCACCTATGACCTCCAACCCGAAATGTCGGCCTACGAAGTGAAGGACAAGCTCGTCGCAGCCATTCGTGAGGACAAGTACGACTTCATCGTAGTCAACTTCGCCAACGGCGACATGGTAGGCCATACGGGTGTTTACGAAGCCATCGAAAAAGCTGTCAAGGCCGTCGACCAGTGTGTGAACGAGGTGGTGACAGCCGCCAACGCGACAGGCTACGAGACCATCATCATCGCCGACCATGGCAATGCCGACAACGCCATCAACCCCGACGGCACGCCCAACACCGCCCACTCGCTCAACCCCGTGCCCTTCATCTACGTCACGCAGAACAAGCAGGCCCGGGTGGCCGACGGTGTGCTGGCCGACGTAGCCCCCTCCATCCTCCACATCATGGGACTGGAGCAGCCCAAGGAAATGACCGGCCGAAACCTGATTCAGGACTAATCCACGCTATTCTGCCACACCGTATAGAGGGTGTGTCATCCGTTCATGGTTGAAGTCGAAAGCGACAAGCCGAAAGTTTTTACATCCTCACTGTTTGGAGGGCGATTCGTTCAGTCAGACAGCAGGGTTCTGAAACTGTCAGCGCAACGCTTTCCACTTCAACCATTTTGTTGTTTTACGGCTGGAAGAAAAGTGGTTGGGAGAGCGGACTGATTGCTCCTCATGTTCGGTTAACTGGCTTAAAGCATAAAGCACGGAGCAGTCCACCAAAAACGTCAAACAACAATGACATCGGGAAAGCACAGCCAGTCTCTTTTTGAGTTTGTGAAAAAAGAAACTGGAGTTTCAGCTATCTGAAACTGGAGTTTAAGATAGCTGATATGGGAGTTTAAGATAGCTGATAGGAGCATGGCAGTACTACTCCTTCGGCCAAGAAGCACATGGCCAGGAAAGGCCAGGTTCATAATCTACTCTCCTGTCTGTTTGTGTCACATGGCGTTGCATCCGGTGTCGGATCATGGGTCAGGAAGCCAGTTCGGGCTGTCGGGTCGTCAGATAGCATGTAGAAGATAAGGAGCAAAAACAGACACATGAAGAGAAAACTGTTTTGTGAAATAGCACCGTGGGCTTATCGCTTGTCTGTGGAGAAGTGCATTCTGGCCAGAAAAATCAGGGACAAGTTCAGGTCGGTGAAGTTTGCCAGAGAGAAGTCGGCTGCGCCGTTGCCTGTGTTGGTATACAGGCACAATTCGCTCATCCGCCGCAGGCTGGGCAACACCGAGCTGCATCTGCAGGAGAACAAGGCCGTGAACCTGTCGCTTGCCGCCCCGAAGGTAAACGGCATCCTGATACGGCCGGGCGAGACCTTCGGCTCAAGCCGAAATCCCGGTGCATTTATAAAAATCGAGAGGATAAAGTGTTAAATTATTAGGCGAATAGTTTCAATAGCCAGAAGATGAAGAAAAAAACGAGTTTCGCAAGTTATCGATGAAAGATTACATACGTTCAAGGCACGC
>JBJEAF010000066.1:0-4460 GCA_051868755.1 Alloprevotella sp. | reverse complement strand
AAGCTTTAGCTAACATATTTTTTAGAATGGAGTAAAAAGCTGCGCATTTTGCACAGCCCGTCGATAAATGTGAAGGAGTTTTTCCTGTAAATGAAAAACGGTTGCCAGAGGCAAACGCCTTTGGCAACCGTTGTAAGTGGAGGTAGGATATGGTTAGAAAATCATTTTCTTGCCATCTACAATATAAACACCCTGCTGGAGTTTGCTTACGCGACGGCCCGAGAGGTCATACATGGCCTTTTCGGACACTACGCCCTGATTGATGGTCTGGATAGCAGTGGGGAGCTTGCCGTTTTCCAGCTCAATCACCAAGGTCTCACCGCCATTGATGCGGTAGTTCTTCACTTCGCCAGCCACGCGGATGTCCACGTTGCGGTCTTCGCTCTTGTTGTTGGTCACAGCCACACGGGTAGCCTGGCCGTTCTCCCAATCTTCGTCAACCGTATAGTCACCCTGGGCCTTCAAGCCTCTCACGTTACCGCTAATCCATGCCGAAGGCAATGCGGGCAGTACGGTAATCACGTCGTCGTAACTCTGGAGCAACATTTCAGCAACACCGCTGGTGCAGCCATAGTTACCGTCAATCTGGAAGGGAGAGTGGGCGTCGAAGAGGTTGTAGTAGCAGCCGCCATAGTTGCCCATTTCAATGACATAGGAACCAGAGTGACGAAGTGCCAACGAGAGGTTGCGGCGTGCGTTGTCGCCGTCGAGACAGCGGGCATAGGTGTTGGTTTGCCAACCCATAGACCATCCCGTTACATCACCGTTGCGGGCAATCTGTCCGTTGTAGGCAGCCTGGAAGAGCAGCGAGCCTTCGTCGGTCGTGTCGAATGCGCTTACCATCGAGAAGGGATAGAGACACATGAGGTGCGACAGGTGGCGGTGAGTCTGATCCTGCAAGGGATTGTTCTTCCACTCAGAAATCATGGTCTTGCCGTCGAAGGTTTCCGTCCAAAGCCCCTTGTCGAAGTTATCGTAGAGGTCCTGGATGGCTGCAAGCTGGTCAGCTGTAAGAGGTGACTCGTCGCCCAGTTCGGCATGGGCCTTGAACACTTCGTCGAGTGCTTCGTAGCTGGTCTGCTGTGCGAAGGCCGTTACGTCGCCAGGTCCGTGCTCGGGACTCCATTCGTTCTTGATTTCATACTTGCCGTTGCCGTCAAGCGTCGAAATGTTCTTGGTGAAGAGTGCATAGTCATACATTACGGGCAGTGCCTTCTTGAGGAAGTCGCGGTCGAGCGTGTACTTGTAGTAACGCCACAGGTGGGTTACATACCAGGCACCACAGGTCTTGATGCTGTTGTTGCACCAGGTCGAAGTACCACCGAAGATGTTGTTTTCTACAGCCACAGCCCAGCCGCCGGCCTTACCGGCAATCTTGGTTGCCAAAGCAGCCCAAGGCGAGTTGGGCGCAGCGGCGAGGTCGATAATGTGGTCGAGGAAGGGACGGTGCATCTCGCTGAGGTTGGTGGGATCAGCGGGCCAGTAGTTCATTTCGACATTGATGTCGGCGTGTACGTCGCAGTGCCAGAAGCTGGTGTTCGAACGGTCGTTCCAGATACCCTGCAGGTTGCTGGGAGCATGGATCGAAGTGTCGAGGTTGGCACCGATGGTCATGTAGCGGCCATACTGGAAGTAGAGGCTTTCGAGGAAGAGGCCCTCGGGCGACACCTTGTTGTCGGCAGCCTGGTTGTAGAACTTGATAAGGTCCTCAGTCGTCTTGTCGCTGACTGCGCCCAAGCTGAGCGAAACGCGGTTCATCAGCTCGCTGTGCTTGGCCACATGGGAAGCCAGCAAGGTGGCATAGTCCTTGGCAGCAGCAGCATTGATGCGAGCCTGTACCTTGTCGGCAATCTGGTCGGAAGTTTCGCCGCTCACGCAACCAGCCTTGGTGGCATCATAGTCCGTAGCAGCAGCCATCAGCACGTTCACCCATTCGGCACCGGCCACATGAATACCCTTGCTGTCAGTCGTTACGGTAGCACCGTCGTTGGCCAACACCTTGAAGGCCGTGTTGTAGGCCACCACATCGAGCTGGCCGTTGAAGGAAGCCATGCCGTCGGCATAGGTTACTTCGCTGGCGTTGATCAGCTTGTCGGGGGCATAGGTGATGTCGAACGTCAGCTTGTCGCTTCCGTCGGCCTCATAGTGAGCCACAAACACCTGGTCGGTAGCCGAAACGAAGTAGCGGCGCTTGTAGCTCGTGGCCTCATCGCTGCTCTTGTAGTTCACGCCGCCCACACCGTCAATGATGTCGAGGTAGCGGGTGTAAGCCTTCACGGGCTTGCTGTCGTCTTCGAGCGAGAAGCTGCCGCTCTTGTCGATCACCTTGATAGAACCAAAGTTCTGGAAGTAGCCCTGATTGCTGTTGGCGGTAGTGCCAGCCCAGAGAGTCTTCTCGTTGAACTGGATTTCGTCCTTGTAGAGGCCGCCACGGATAGTCGTGCCTACTTGGCCGTTGCCCAAAGGCAGAGCATATTCCATCCAAGTGTCGCTCACACCGGTATGTGCCACGGGCACGTTGTACCAGAGCGAGAAGTCGTGGATGTCAGTAGGACGCTGGCCGGGTTCTACAGCATTAAATTCGGAGTAGAGCATCTCCTCGGTGGGAACCAATTCGGTGATGTAGAAATTAGAACCGCGGTCGTTATTGGTAGCACCGGTTGAGTTCCACAGGCCAAGATAGGGAGCCCGTCTGTTCCAGTAATTGTTGGCTGAAGAGGCAATCTTGATGTTACTGGCCGTACCGTCAAGGTTCACCGTACCGTTGAAATAAGAGCCTTCGCTGGCATCGGCTACGGAAGCAGCCGTCATGGAAGCGCGGGCATCGGCTTCACTACCTGTTATGTTGAGAATCAAGCCCTTCTTGGTCTCTCCGGCATTCACGAAGCGATAGAGACCGTCCTTCGTCTGCATGACGTACCACAGGCCGTCGAAGTTGCTGGGTTCATTGTCGTTGGTCAGCTTCAGGTTTCCACTGCCGTCCACATAGCCATCAGCCACACTCAGATAACCTTGCGCACCGTTCTTAATAGTGTAGGTTTTCTCCATGGCAGCCACGAGGCTGGAAGCGTCCTGCAACAAGAACTTCGAAGCATCGGCACCAGCAGTCCAGCGTACTACGCCGTCCCAGTTGACCATGTGCAAAGCATTATACTCGTCAGTACCGTTGGCATCGTAGATGTTGCAATAGCCGTTCACACCGGCATATTCTACGGTGTAGATTCCTGCATTCTCTTTCTCCACCAAGTCCAGACGGGTGTTGAAAGCCGTGGGCAGTGCAGCCACATAGAGTCCCGTGGCCAGGTTCTTCATGTAGTAAGTGTTGTCTTCGCCGGCTTTCTCAAAGTACCACACGTGGTCTTTGTCATACTTGCCGGTGTTCGAGCCCATCTTATTATCCTTCAGGCCCACGAACATGGTAGTGTGGAGCAAATTGCCGAGGAAGAGGGGCTTGTCTGCGATGTCAGTACCCAACACGGCGCTGCTCTCCATGGCATCGAGCGCATCCTGCATGGCTGCAATGAAAGCTTGCAGTTCCTCGGCTGTTCCAGGCATGGTGGGCGGAATGGCAGCTTCGGCATCAGCGGTGCTGTGGTAGAAGAACTCCAGCTTCTTGGCATCTTTGATTTGCTTGACCAGCGCATTGTACTGGCTGCGGTAAGCCTCCAGGTCATCCAGAACGGCAGCTTCGATGATGGCTAAGCGGTTGCCATCGTCCGGCGTGCTATAGTTATTTACCATACAACCATCGGCAGTACCTCCAGAAGTCTGCATATTGATAAAATTACTGCCCACCTTTATCTGGAAGGGGTATTCAGCATTGCCCGTTGCCACGAAAGTGACAGGCGATGAAGGAGTGTCTTCGTAACCGCCGGTGCTATTCACATACTTGCCGGCACCGATGCTGTACAGATAGACATTCGTGCCATCGGTCTTGAATTGGAACTGCTGGGCAGCCACGTCATAGGCGGCCGAACCCTCGTCTGTCACGCCACTGCCAGCACTGCCCGCAATGCGATCGGTATAGTTGGCACTATAGAGCAGGAAGCCGCGTGCCGAGCGAATCACGTAGGCATAAGCCTCGCTGATGGCACTGGCATCGGTCACCACTGTGCCTGGGGTGAAGCTTGTGGCCCTTACGCCTGCAACTGCCATGGAAGGCACGGCCTGTTGCCCGGCTGAAGCTTTTGCCACTACACCCCCAGCCCATGCCTGCACAACCATGCAGAACATCAGGCTCAGAAAGAGAGAGAATTTCTTCATAGATTAAATGATTAAGGAAAAAGATTTGTGAATGTTTGGGGCAAATGTACACATTTAATAATAACAACGGTGAAGTTGAGGTTATTTTTTTCTCATCAGCCACTATCACCGTTTGTGGGAGCACATTTACGGAGAACGTCCGTCCCTCAAAACACACTATCACCATTACTTTACACAACCGCAACAGTCCTGTAACC
>JBJEAF010000065.1:0-4510 GCA_051868755.1 Alloprevotella sp. | reverse complement strand
ACACTTTATCCTCTCGATTTTTATAAATGCACTGGGATTTCGGCTTGAGCCGTTTGTACAAGGAAAGCTGGCATCCAGCCCGGTCGATTTTATAGGACACCTCACAACAAAACACCATGCAGGTTTCCATATATATAAACCTTTCTGTATTTTTGCCGCATGAATCGTGAAATAAAGTACTACAAGCACTATTTTTCATAGACTTCTACAACTCTTTCGTGTGTTTATAACCATACATTCAAGCCAGCTTGATGTATGGCATTCGCCTTGCACCGACATCTTCTTCTTCGCCAAGAAACTTAAATCAAAATCGATATGAAAAAAATCTTTCTGTTTGTGGCCGGACTGCTCTCGGTTTGTTCGGCCCTGCACGTACAACCTGTGCAAGCCCAGGATAGCAGACTGACGCTCGAAGACATTACGGGCGGAAAGTACTTTCCGCAATACGTTTACGGGGTTTACCCCATGCTGGACGGCGAAAGCTACACGCAGCTGTCGCCCGACAACAAGCGCATCATACGCCGCTCCTTCAAGAACGGCAAGGAGCTGGGCGTGGTGTTCGACGTTGACAACGCACGGGGTGACCACAAACTGAACGGCATTGACGGCTACATCATGTCGCCCGACGAAAAGCGCATCCTCCTGCGCACCGAAACACGGATGATCTACCGCCGCTCCTACACGGCAGTCTACTACATCTATGACGTGGAGAACAAGACTTACACGCCGCTCTCAGACGGCGGACCGCAGCAGGCTCCCATCTTCTCGCCCGACGGCAACGTGGTGGCTTTTGCACGCGAAGGCAACCTCTTCTTGGTCAAGCTGCTCTTCGGCAATGCCGAGAGCCAAGTGACCAAGGACGGCAAGCGGGGCGAGGTGCTCAACGGCATTCCTGACTGGGTGAACGAGGAGGAATTCTCGACCAACCGCAGCTTTGACTTCTCGGCTGACAGCAAGGTGCTGGCCTGGGTGCGCTACGACGAATCGAAAGTGCCTGTCTACCCTATCCAGGAGTATAAAGGGGCCTACCCCACCCTGAGCCAAAATGACGAATATCCCGGCGAGTTCCGCTACAAGTACCCCGTGGCCGGTGCGACTAACAGCCGCGTGACGGTCATGACCTTCGACATCAAGAACCGCGTGACGCGCACCCTGAAGCTGCCGCTCGACTCCGACGGCTATGTGCCCCGCATCCAGTTCACGCCTCAGGCCGACAAACTGGCTGTCGTGACTCTCAACCGCCACCAGAACCGCATGGACATCTACATGGCCAACCCGCTCTCGACGGAGTGTAAGCTGGCCGTGCGCGAAGAAAACGAACGCTACATCGGCGAACAGGCTTACGGCAGCCTCAAGTTCTACGGCAACCACTTTGCCTACATCTCTGACCGCAGCGGCTACAAGCACATCTACTGGTATAACCTGACGGGACAGCTCGAACGGCAGGTCACCAAAGGTAACTATGACGTGAGCGACTTCTACGGCTATGACCCGCAGACGGCCCGCTTCTACTATGCCTCGCACCAGGAAAGCCCCACCCGCACGGCTGTCTACTGTATGGATGCCAAGGGACGGGAGCGCAAGCTGTCGGCCGAGACCGGTTCCAACCAGGCCACCTTCAGCACTTCGCTGAAGTACTTCCTGAACGTTCACTCGTCGGCCCAACAGCCTCCCGTGACCACGCTGCGCCAAGCTGCCGACGGCAAACTGCTCAGCACCATGCTCGACAACCAGGAGCTCAAGCAGAGGGTGACACCCCTGCTGGGCCAGAAGGAGTTCTTCTCGTTCAAGACCTCTGAGGGCGTGGAGCTGAACGGCTGGATGGTCAAGCCCCGTGACTTTGACGCTTCGCGCAAGTACCCTGTTATCATGTACCAGTACTCTGGTCCCGGCTCGCAGGAGGTGAAGGATTCCTGGAACATGGGCTTCTATCCCGGTGGGGTGTTTGAGAGCTACATGGCTGACCAGGGCTTTGTCTTCGTGTGTGTCGACGGCCGTGGCACAGGCGGACGCGGTGCCGACTTCGAGAAGTGTACCTACTTGAAGCTGGGCGAACTCGAATCGGCCGACCAGGTCGAAGCTGCCCTCTATCTGGGTTCGCTGCCTTGGGTCGACAAGGACCGCATTGCCATTTGGGGCTGGAGCTTCGGCGGCTTCAACACGCTGATGTCCATGAGTGAAGGACGCAACGTGTTCTGCGCCGGCGTGGCGGTTGCCGCTCCGACCAACTGGAAGTACTACGACACGGTCTACACCGAACGCTATATGCGCACGCCGCAGGAGAACGCTGCCGGCTACGCTACCAACCCCATACAGCGCGCTGCCAACCTGCACGGCGACTTGCTGCTGATTCACGGCACGGCCGACGACAACGTGCACTTCCGCAACTTTGCCGAGGTGAGCGAGGCTTACGTACAGCTCGGCAAGCCCTTCCGCCAGCAGGTCTACACCAACCGCAACCACTTCATCCAGGGCGGCAACACGCGGCTGCACCTGTTCCGGACTATCAGCGACTTCTTTGTCGAAAGAATGGCGAAGCGGTAAACGCCCTTTGCTGCGCCACACAAAAAAGTTGAAGAGTCTGCCTGCAGGACTTGCAGGCCAGACTCTTCAACTTTTCATTCAGTGCCGAAGCAGGCTTTGTTTCATTTAGCCTTCTTGTAGCCGCACTTGGGGCAAACGCCTTCCTCGTTCAGCGAAATGCCGCACAGGGGGCAACGGTCGATGCTGCGGTTCACGGGGAACTCGGCTGTGGCGGCGTTCACACCGCTGGTGAAGGTTATCTTGGCAATGTTCAGCTTGTCCTTCAGCAGTTCATAGACAATCTTGATCATGCCTTCTACGGTCATCGTTTCCTTGGTCACCACCAAGCGGCAGTCAGGATAAGCCGTGGCCAGCTCGGTTTTGAAAGCCTCGCCCTTCATCGTGTTGCGCGGATGTCCGTTACGGATGCCCTGCTTGTCATACACGTCAAGAATGGCAGGCAGCAGTGGGTCGTCCTCGCGCAGGATGAGCGCGTGGTCAAAGTTCTTCAGCACATCCCAGGCTACCTTCTGGATTTCGTTGCAGGGATAAACCATGTTTACGCCGGGTTCGATGGTGTCTTCTACCTCAAGGGTCAACACGCCGGTGTGGCCGTGAAGATACTGAGCTTCGCCCTGAAAACGATAGAAACGGTGGGCATACTGGAGGTCGAAAGTGGTGATACTTCTCATGTTGATTTACATTTAAGGAGTTAAGTGACTGTTGAATGTTTACATCATTTCGGTTTCCCGATGCGGCAAAGGTCGAAAAAAAACTCTTTCCGTGCAACAGAAAAAAACGATAGTTTGATAGAATATATCTATTCAAGAAGTAGAAGTAGTAGATAATAGTTTACGGTTTATAGTTTATAAGGATAGTCACTGAGCGAATGTTTGCTGCGCTTCATAGTAACCGTATAAACTTTAAACCATAAGCTTTAAACTTTAAACTTTTGACCTTCAACTTTTCTTCCCCCCATGACTCTCCAACAATTAGAATACCTCGTAGCAGCCGACCGCCTGCAACACTTTGGGCGTGCGGCCCAAGCCTGCAACGTGGCACAACCCACACTCAGTGCCATGCTCCAAAAGCTCGAAGCAGAACTGGGTGTCAAGCTCTTCGACCGTTCTGCCCGCTCGGTGCGCACCACAGCTGTCGGACAGAAAGTGGTGCTGATGGCCAAACGCACGCTCCAGGCGGCCGAAGGGCTGAAGCAGGTGGTGCAGGAAGAAACGCACCAGCTGGGCGGCACCTTCCGCCTGGGCATCCTGCCCACCATAGCTCCCTACCTGCTCCCGCGCTTCTTCCCACAACTGGCACACCAAATTCCCCAGCTCGACCTGCGTGTCACCGAACTGAAAACCAGTGCGCTCAAGCAGGCCCTGACCGATGGCGACATCGATGCAGCCATACTGGCCGATGTCGAAGGGCTGGAAGACTTCAACAAGCAAACACTCTTCTACGAGCAGTTCATGGCCTATGTGGCCGAGGGTGATGCACTGTTCAGTCTGGGTAGCATACATACCTTCGACCTGCGCCACGAATCGCTCTGGTTGCTTGATGAGGGCCATTGCTTCCGGGACCAGCTGGTCCGCTTTTGCAGTTTGGAATCGGCTGCACCGAGCCGACGCAGCTACACCTTAGGCAGCATCGAAACCTTCATGCGCATGGTCGAAGCCGGACAGGGCGTCACCTTCATTCCCGAACTGGCCTTGCAACAGCTGTCGGCCTCACAACGCAAATTGGTGCGTCCCTTTGCCTTGCCCATCCCCACGCGCCAGGTCATTCTCATCACCCCGCCTCACTTTGTGCGCACAAGTATCACCGACATGCTGACAGCGCGCATACGTCAATGCGTACCTCGCGAAATGCTGAAGCTCAACAACACGGAGCAAAGGGTGTGAGCCCCGGAGCACAGCCGGACTTGTAGCATCGGAACTTCTCTCCTGCCAGAACAATCGTCATGAAAAGCCAAATAAATTAAGTA
>JBJEAF010000064.1:0-4533 GCA_051868755.1 Alloprevotella sp. | reverse complement strand
TATGAAACAATATATACTGCGAAGTCTTTTGGTTGCATGGCTTGCACTGCCGGCAGCAGCCTTTGCTGCCCCCGAACAGCCTGCCGAAGCTCCCGCTACGGCCATGGCCGAATCGGTGACAGAAGTGTCGCTGCAGGTGAAAGGCAGAAGTGTGCAGGTGGTTGGAGCCATGAACGGCACGCTCGAAGTGTTCGACATAACGGGCAAGTGTGTCTGCTCCGTGCGCATTGACAGCAACGACAAAACCGTTGCGCTGAACCTGCGCAAGGGCTGGTACATTCTGCGTGTCGAGAAGGACAAGGAGAAGCTTATCCGCAAGGTGCTCCTGCCTTGATTTGATTGAACCAGCGCGCAGCCTGTGAGCCGTTTGCCCTACACCATCGAACAGTTGCGTAACCCCGAAACCCGCTATGAGGCTTTCGGGGCTATGGTGCGTTCGCTCACCCCGCAGCTCTATGGCCAGATACGCCGCATCGTGCAGTACCATGACGATGCCGACGACGTGCTCCAAAACACGTGGCTGAAGGCCTGGCAGAACCTCGACAACTTCAGGGGGGACAGTCTGCTCACCACCTGGCTCTACCGCATAGCCCTCAACGAGAGCCTCTCCTTCCTGCAACGGCAGCATCCGGCCGACAGCCTCGACGGTGTAGAAGGCGAGGCGGGCCGCACCTTGGAGAGCGACCCCTACTTCGACGGTGACGAAATCGAACTGCTGTTGCAAAAGGCGATTGCCACGCTGCCCGACAAGCAGCGCATCGTGTTCAACCTGCGGTACTTTGAAGAGATGAAATACGAGCACATGAGCCGCCTGCTCGACACCAGCGAAGGCGCGCTGAAGGCCTCCTATCATTTGGCCGTCAAGAAGATTGAACAGTTTTTCCACGAAGCCGATTAAACCTTTGGGCCGTTTGTCCGTCAAACCGACAAATACTCCTATTTATATATATAAGACGATGACACGAACATTCAACCTCAGCCAGCCAGCCCCGACGCACGACCCCTTCAAGGTGCCCGAAGGCTATTTCGAGACCTTTGCCGACCGCATGATGGCACGCATCGCCCTGACTGCGCCAACTGCTCCCGTGTTCGGCTGGCTGCGTTGGCTGCCGCTGGCCGGTGCAGCCTGTGTGGCCGCGCTCACCCTGTTCTTTGTCGAGGTAGCCGCCGTGCAGGGCGGTTCGCTGGGCGAAACATCAGCCAGGACAGAAGAGACCTCGGGCACGACCTACGAAGACCAGGCTTACGACTATATGATGTTGGCTAACGCACATATACTGACAGACTATGAAAGCGACTATTGAGATATTGAAACGAACGAATGCCGCGTGGCTCGCCGCATGGCTGTGTCTGGCTGCGTGGATGTTTGCCGCCGACTGCGTGGCACAGCGCGAACACCGGCCCGGTGGAGAACCTTATCCTGAAATGCGGCCCGGCCATCCCGACGGCAAGAAGGGCCCCCGCCATTTCCAGCCCGAAAAGTTCAAGCAGGACCTCCAAGCCTACGTGACCCGCGAGGCCAAACTCACCGAGGCCGAAGCACGCAAGTTCTTCCCCGTCTTCTTCGAAATGAAGGAGAAGCAGCGCAATCTCGACAGACAAAAGAGCCGGGCACTGCGCACGGCCACGTCAGAGCATGCCACCGAGGCTGACTGTCAGCGCGTCATCGAACAGCAAAAGAACCTGGCCCAGAAAATGGCCCGCATGGAAAGCGACTACTACACCCGTCTGTGCCACATCGTAGGCGCCCGCAAGTTGGTGCGCGCCCTGGAGGCAGACCGCAAGTTCGGCCGGAAAATGTTCAAGAAGATGACCGACAAGCCCGCCGGGCGTTAACCGTCGGAGCGTTGGGCGGCTTGTCCCGCTTTCCGACTCCTCAACTTCCGGCTGGTAAAATGGCAGCCCTCCTTCCCCCCTTTCACCCCTCTCTATTCTTTGCCTATGGACACCGACAATCCGGCCATTGACCTGGCCCGACGTATCATAGAGACCACCCACACCCATTTGTTTCTGACAGGGAAAGCCGGCACAGGAAAGACCACCTTCCTGCGCCGGCTTCGTGACACACTGCCCAAGCGCATGGTGGTGCTGGCTCCTACAGGAATCGCCGCCATCAATGCGGGCGGCATCACCATCCACTCCTTCTTTCAGCTGCCCTTTTCCCCTTTCGTTCCCGGGGCGGGCTATGAGAACTCCAAGGCGTTCTCCATGCGCGGTGCCAAGCTGAAGATTATCCAGAGCATCGACCTGCTCGTCATCGACGAGATCAGTATGGTACGGGCCGACCTGCTCGATGCCGTCGATGCGGCACTGCGCCGTTTCCGACGCAACAGCCAGCCCTTTGGCGGCGTGCAGCTGCTGCTCATCGGCGACCTCCAGCAGTTGGCTCCCGTGGCGCGCGACGAAGAGTGGCGGATGCTTTCGGCCTACTACGAAACGCCCTACTTCTTCAGCAGCCATGCCCTGAAGAAGACACAGTACGTCACCGTAGAGTTGGAAAAAGTCTACCGCCAGCAGGATGCCGGCTTCCTCAACCTGCTCAACAGCATTCGCGAAGGCCAGCCTTCGCCAGAAGTGCTCCGTGCGCTCAACAGCCGCTACGTGCCCGGCTACCAGCCCACCAAGGAAGAGGGCTGCATCCGCCTCATGACACACAACGCCCAGGCCAACCGCATCAATACCGAAGAGCTGGAACGCCTGAACGCCAAGCCCTACACCTATCAGGCCGTAGTGACAGGCAAGTTTCCCGAATATTCCTATCCCACCGAGGCCTCGCTCACCCTGAAGCAGGGCGCACAAGTCATGTTCGTGAAGAACGATACCGAGAAACGCTATTTCAACGGTATGATTGGCGAAGTGGTGAAAATCGGCGAGCGCGGGTTTTCCGTACGGCCGAACGAGTCACCGCAGAAGGTCATCGAAGTCACCCCCGAGGTGTGGACCAACGCCCGCTATGACCTCGACAAGGAAAGCATGGAAATCACCGAAGTCGTCGACGGCACCTTCGAGCAGTTCCCCGTGCGTCTGGCCTGGGCCATTACCATCCACAAGAGCCAGGGCCTGACCTTCGACCGGGTGTTTATCGATGCCTCGGCAGCCTTTGCCCACGGGCAGACCTACGTGGCCTTGAGCCGCTGCCGAACCCTCGAAGGCATTGTCCTCGGTGCGCCCATTCCGCCTTCGGCCATCATAGCCGACCGCTACATTGACCAGTTCACGGCCCAGATGCGGCGCGACAAAGTCGATGAAGCGACCATCCGACAGCAGCAGTCGGCCTACGCCCTGCATTTGCTGACCGAACTGTTCGGCTTCGACAACGAGCGCATAGCCCTTGCCGCAGTGGTCAGGGTGTTCGACGAGTCGCTCTCATCGGTCTATCCCAGCACCATGCAGACCTTGGGAGCCGCCCTGCGCAGCTTCGACTTGGACGTGATGGGCGTGGCCGGACGTTTCCATGCACAGTATGCAGCCCTGTTGCAGCAAGACCTCTGCTGGCAGGGCGTAAGTCTGCCCACCCAGTTGCAGCAGCGCATCACCAAGGGCGCGGCCTATTTCGTGCAGAAGTTGCAGGCCGCCTGGCAGCAGGCCCGGCAGGGCAGGGTAGAGGTCGACAACACCGCCGTGCGCAAACGGTTAGAAGCGGCCTTCGAGGAGTTGGAGCGCACGGTGCAGCTCCACGTCAGCCTGTTGCAGGTCATGGGCGAAGAGGGCTTCAGCGTGTCGCGCTATCTGAACACGAAGGCCAAGCTGCTCCTCAAGCAGGAACAGGAAGCCGAAGGCGGCACCAAGGGCAGTGCGCGCCGTACGGCCCAGCCTGCCCAGAAGCCGGCCAAGCCGAAGCAGCCTGCCAAACTCTCCATACCCCTTGAGGTCAAGAACCCCGTACTCTACTACCGCCTGCAGCAATGGCGCAAGCAGCAGGCCGAAGCGCGCGAGGTGCAGCCCTTTATCATTCTCCACAACAAGGTGCTCATGGCCTTGTGCAACTACGTGCCTTCGAGTCCCGAGGAGCTGTTGCGCATCCCCTCCTTCGGGCAGCGTGCCTTGCAGCAGTACGGGGCCGACTTGCTGAAGCTCTTGGATGACTATCGCGCTGAGGCAGCCGAGGGAAAAGTCAGGCCGTTAGAGATTGTGTCGACCGAAAACAGGGAAGTCATTGGGCGGCGTACCGATGAAACCACCTTCGAGACGAGCCTGCGCCTCTTCCGTGAAGGCCATTCACCGGCCGAGATAGCCGCCAAGCGTGGCTACACCGAGTCAACCATCTTTGGCCACTTGGCCCGCTATGTAGCATCGGGTGACCTGTCCGTGTCCGACTTGGTCAGCGAAGCCCACCAGGATCGCATCCGCCAATATCTGTCGCAGCATCAGGATGCAGCCGGCATGACCCTGACCGACCTGCGCCGCGAGATAGGCGAAGACATCCCCTTCGCCGAAATCCGGCTGATACGCGACCAGCATTTCAAGTAAATCCACAGTTGGCAAATCGTCCAATCGGGGGCGCAGACACCACAATCGGTGTTTGCGCCCCCG
>JBJEAF010000063.1:0-4537 GCA_051868755.1 Alloprevotella sp. | reverse complement strand
ATAGTCATATCTATCCACATAGCCCATTCGGCTATTTGCTCCCGCGCTATTTCCTTTCCAAATCAGATACTTGCCTTCATTGCAGACGAAGAGGAAAGTTCCGTCGGAGAGCTTGCGGCATACGAAGGCTGTAGGCTCGTTAGTAGTAGAGAAGGTCACGCCGCTCTCGGCATACTTCATATACTGCTTGACACCGGCCTTGCTTACACCTATAATATGATAGGCCTTTCCGTCCTCGGGCAGCTGAATATCCGTGGTGCTTGCCTTGTAGGTGCTTACGGCAGTATTCAGGGTGGAAAGTACATTGTCAATGGCTTCTCCACTGGTCTGGGCAGTGGCGATGGCTGTGCTCAGCGTGGTGCGGGCTGCAGCACTTTCAGTGGGATAACCCACGCCCTTCTTGTCCAGCACACTCTGAGCGTAGTTGGTGACTACGGCCAGACGGTTCTCGTTGGAATATAGGGTATAGGCACCGCCAGTCACGTCTTCGATGCTCAGCGGAGTATAGATGATGCAGTAGCCGCCGGGTTCTTCTTCAAAGAGGAAGCCGATGCGGTTGTCCTGCTGCAAAGTCATGGTAGAGTAGGCAGAGTTGCGGAAGCTCACCTGCTTGCCCAGCGTCCAGTCGGCGGCGAAAGTAGCCGGGGTATAAGTGGTGGCGGGGTCAATCACCTTGTACCAGATAGCAACATTCTTTCGTCCGCTGCCGAGGGGAACAGACTGCAACATGATGGTCTTCTTCTCGCCCGTGGTCTTGTCCATTACGTTGTTCAGCGAATAGATTTCACCGTTCGTGCCGCTGTCGGTGTTGCTGATACCAGTTGCCACATCGCCCCAAGTACCGGTTGTGTATTCGCTGTCCTCATCGAAAGTGAAGAGGTTGAAGTAGCGGCCATTGCCACGTCGGCTG
Source organism: Alloprevotella sp. (assembly GCA_051868755.1). Lineage (GTDB taxonomy): Bacteria > Bacteroidota > Bacteroidia > Bacteroidales > Bacteroidaceae > Alloprevotella. Next base: position 3,627 of record JBJEAF010000063.1, on the reverse strand, counting down.
CTCAGTACAACCGTACCATTGGGCAGCTCTTCGCACTTGGGTTCGTCACCACTGCTGGCAGGACGGTCATCCACAGTGCCGAGAATGTGCCAGGTTTCGCCGAAGTCATCGGAGTATACTACGCGGTTGCCTTGGTTCTTGGTCCAGAGGGCGGCATAGAGACGATAGTATTGGTCTTTCTTCACCACGCGGCTCTGCATGATGCGGCCCGAACCGATGAAGAGGGATTGCACGGTGACTGTTCGGGTGGTAGTGGTCTCACCGCTTTCTTCATTTGTAGTAGTGGTCTCCTTCACGAAAGGAGAATAGAAAGCCTCGGTGACTTCCACGGGGGTGGACCAGCTCCAGGTGTCGCTTCCTTCATTGTACGTTCCCTTGATCTTGGCCACGCGGTTGGGGTTGCTGGTTTCGTCTTCTGTGTAGTTTCCGTTGTGGCAAACGGTCTTTCCGGCAACACAGAACACCACCACTTCATTGTGGTCGCGGTCAGCTACAACGGCAGCATCACCGAAAGCGTAAAGAAAATCGTTGCTCTTGTCTGCGTCGGTAAGGCTTGACTCGTCGCCGTTGCCGTTGGCGAGGAATTCTTCTGTGCTCCAGGTTGCGCCATTGTCTTTAGATACGCGCACCTTAATATCCACCTCGCCATAACCGATGTCACTGCCGCAAGGACGGTTGTCGCTGATGGCAATCACATCACCGTTCAAGGCGGTGGTAATGGCCGGAATACGGTAGGGCTTGCCGTTGGCATCGGGTGTCTTGAAGAGGATGCGGTCGTTGTTGGCCGTGTAGGTAACGTCCACCACAGTGGGAGTGCCTGCGGTGAGGGTCAGGTCGTTCAGTTCGGTCTTTACTTCACCGTTGAGCTTCATTTCGCAGTCGAAACCGCGGTAGGTGTAGGAGCTGACGCTGAAGGTGGCATTCATGGGCAGATAGACTGCCGTTCCTGTTTGTGACCCTGTCACCGTGGTCTGGCTGTTGGTGCCGTCAACGGTGAAGGTGAGGGCAGCGACAGGATTGCTGTCGAAGGCTTCGCCGTTCACGGTGACGTTCATGGTGAGGGACTTCTCTGTGTCAATCACTTCAAAGAACCAGCGGTTGCCAGGGTCGCTGTTGTCATAGAATTTCAGGACATTGCCAATGCCTCCGTGGGGATTCAGGCCGACACCTGTGTTTGCGGTCGGCACGATGGAGTAGCCTGCTACCGCATCATTGGTATAGTCTGCCAACTGCCATGTGGCATTGGCCGAAGTTTCAGCCTGGAAAGTCACGGCTTCACCACCTGCTGGACTTCCGTCATGACCAACCACCAGATTGCTGGCCTGCTTGCTATAGATTTTGAAGCTGTTGGTATTGCCCACAAAGCACCACAGGTTGTCGAGGCGGGAGGCATCCACTACTTCGGTATCCACGTTGTCTCCGGCTGTGGGCGTGGCGTTGTCCTCCAACGTGAAACCATTGTTCGGGTTTCTGGTGTTGCGCACACGAATCCACTTTTCTCCATAAGTTGCAGAGAAAATGTTGGGCAGGAACTCAGCCTTATAGGTCTTGTTAGCGGTAAGATCGCTCACTTCCACCGTATTACCCACGCTGTTGCTTCCGTCAAAGAAGCCGTTGAACACATAGGTGGCATCCCATTCAGTGATGCTCAATGTAGAGTTTGTAATGGTTTGGTCGTCAGTCAGGGCAAAGGCAGCCGGAATGCTCTGTGTCAGACCGTTCCAGGTAGCCTTGGCCTCAGCCAGTGAGCTGCCATTGACGGTCAGGACGGGAACATTCTCAACAGGTACGAAATAGTAATTGGCTGCGAAGTCATTCTTATCATCCTTCGTGTAGTTGGCATGACTGGAATTGTCAAAACTGCCATCATTTTTCATCACCAAGTAGGCTCCTGCAGCACTGGCTTTCAGATGCACGGCCCCACCGGTAGGAACACCATCTTCCACAAGGTAGTTGTATGCTCCGTTGCTGAATGCCTTATAGCCAAAATACTTTCCGTTGCTGACGTTCTGGAACTGGTGATAGGTGCCGTCGAAGGTACAGGTGAACTTATAGAGTTCAGCATTGCCCGTGATGCCGTTGCTCACCTTCAGCGTACCGTTGTCATTGTAGAAGTACTGGCGGGTGTCGTTGTCGCAGTAGATGTAGTAGGTCTGGCCGGGCACGGGATAGTTGGCAGCCAGTGTGACCGAAGTCTCATTCACCGTGTAGAAGGCGTAGGGATGACTGGAAGACCACTTAGCCCAAGAAGCCGGATTTCCGTTCCAGCAGTCGCCGCTCCCATTGCTTTGTCCGTTGGAAGTAACGCGAGTTCCGCAAATGGTCCATACACCGCTGGATTCGGTGAGAGCAGAAAGGGCCGTTTTGGTCGTACCGTCTGCACCCAGACTGTAGATTGCTCCATCAGGTTTGGGAGCCTGAGAGGTGGCATAGTCCTGAATGAACACTTGGTTAGTGGCAACATCCGTATAGGCACCTGTAGCACTCGCGTACTTGTTCAGGGCTTCGGAGTGGAGGTAATAGCCGCTTTCGTTCGTGCCTGCACTCAAAGTCCAGAGAAAAGCCTCGCTGGTAGTCTTGAAATCTGCGGGACGGGGATGGCTGTCGCCCGTATGGCCGAAGCCTCCGGCACTGTTACTGCTGATGAAACCGGTGCGGTCTTGCGTGTCATTATAACACGTGTTGTAAATCATGTACTTCTTGCCGGTTTTCAATGTGGTCACGCGCTCACCCGGTTGATAGGTGGTGATCGTAGTCTGGGCCACCGAGGTGAGAACGCCTGTCAGGAGCAAGGTTGCGCCTGTCAATAATAGACGTAATCTGTTCATTGAAATGGTTTGATTAAGGTTTGTGATATAGATAGATTCAAGGTGAGGGGGATGCATCGCGCCTTCAGATAGCAGCACTTCTGCCTTCGGCTCTCGGCACGGCAAGCGTGCCCGATGCGGAAACATAACCTTCCGTGGGCAAATGTAAGGATAAAATTTGGGAATCGGGGGGGGTAAATGATTGAAAACCAACAGAAAATAGACGACAGGTTAAAAATGTTGTTCTGTAAGCGGGTTTTTGAACGCCCTTTTGGGGGATTCCGACCTTGCAAGGGCTTTGGACAAGCCCGGATGCCGCATGTCAGAAAAACATTTTCCCGCTTCGATGCCTTGGCGGGCAACTACTGCGCGCAGGGCTGCCTGAAAGCCGAAATCGAACCGCGCGACTTCCACACCCGGGCCCGGCGGAAGAGGTGCAGGAGAAGGTGACCGGCGGCTAAGGCGCACCCTCTCCGCTGCGCCGGCCCTGCCACAGAACCCGTGACGCGATGTCACGCCTTCAGAATCTGCTCCTTGTCCGTCTTCTATAATGGATGAAAAACACAAACTCCCGGTTTTTGTCTTCTATAAAAGATAAAATCTCCATATATTCGGTATTTGTCTTCTATAAAAGATAAAACAGCAAAATTGCGTACTTTCTATCATATAAAAAGAAAGGTCGGACTGATGTTTCATCCAATGTTTTCAGGTGCTAACGGCTGGGAGGGCGGGACAAAAGTCCGCCAACACAGGGAGCGAAGCGACAAAAACGGCTCAAGCCGAAATCCCGGTGCATGATTTTTGGATAAATGTGTGAATG
>JBJEAF010000062.1:0-18724 GCA_051868755.1 Alloprevotella sp. | reverse complement strand
CTTGCATTCACACATTTATCTAAAAATCATGCACCGGGATTTCGGCTTGAGCCCCGGTTTCAGTTATTTGGGACTTTTCTTCAGTCCATAATCACTTACTTTTTTATAAAAATATGGAAGTGGGCTTTTGTAATATATGAGAAGGAAGAAACTGTATAGTGTATAGTTTGCGATATATTGGAGTGATTTTTGAGATAATCCTTGTAGGGTGTCAAAGATTTTATATACATTTGCCAAAATTTTACAAAGCAGACTTTTCGTGAGGCCTGATAACTCCTGTTTATTATGAGGTCTTGGCGAGAAGATGTATTTGGGAATTTACCTGATAGAAAATCCATGTAATTGCCATGTGAGGTTGACGTATAGACTGACAACTCTTAAGAGGCAGTGACAAGGCGTGGAAAACAAAGATTGACAGGCAGGAACACGTATTCATTCCAGCCGCCCGTTAGACGGGAAACAGATAGAATACAAAGTAAAACTAAAACCTTTTTTGAAAAAAACAGAAAATACCCGAGCAGAAACGAGGATTTCAGGTCCAAAGGTCTTGATGATCCATACAGAGAATTAACAGAGGCTTTTGCCTTATTTATTTAACTCTGGCGTTTTCACTCTTGCTTTTTGTATTCATGAGCTTTTAGCTCTTGTTCTCTACTATCGAATACCGCCAATATTCAAACACATGAGGACAAGCAGACTGGAGGTTCACGCTATATGGCGTGAACCATTCTGTGCTTGTTATGTGTGAGGTCACTTGGCGGTAACCTGATAGTAGACGGGCAACAGAGTGGTTTCACGCCTACTTTCTTATTACAACATGAAACACATCGTATTGTATAGTGTGGCACTTGTCTGTTTGGCCTTTTTTTCATGTGGCTCAGACAAACTGATGACCACCAGTGTCAGCTATCAATCAGTCAGGACAACGCATGTCCAACCCACCCCCGCTTCACCCATTCCAAATGATGCCAAAATAGCAGTGGCCTACAGTATTTCGGAAACAGGTGCACTTACAGCCATTGTTTACAACCGAACTTCCGAAATCATGATTATCGATCAAACGATGTCTTTCTTCGTCAATTCAGACGGAAAATCGACATCGTACTATGATCCAACCGTCCGCACCACTTCTGTCACCGATATGTCATCGGTAACAAAAGGTGCTACCGTCAATTTGGGCTCTGTTGCCGGAGCGTTGGGTATTGGTGGTACATTGGGGCAAATAGCCAATGGTATAGACTTGAGCGGATCGGGCACCAGTGGTTCGGCTACAACCAATACAACCTATATAGCAGACCAGCCTCGTGTTGCACTCGCTCCGCGCAGCAACGGGGCGATGTCGAAGGTCTTTCGTGTCATTGGGATTGGTGTGAGTTCGCTTGGTTCGGGTAGCGTGGCATATCCACATTTAACAAGCGAGCAGTCATACTGCCATTTCAGTGTTTGCATATCGTATTCATTGGATGATGGTGCAACCTTTGAGAAGCTGGTCACCGAGTTCTATGCTAATTCAAAGGTTGTTGTGCCCGTTTCTAATGGTAAAAAAGTAAATGAAGCTTTGAGACAACTCTATGCTGCAAAACCCGATGCTCTGAATGAGTATTGGTGGTTGCTTCACTTCAACTCGAATGTACCGACAGGCCAGAACAATCCTGTACCAGGATATAGAGTACAAGGAGTATTGTATGACTATCAATAAACAAGAACATCATGAAGAGAACTTACATTTTATATTGCTTGGTCATTATTAGCAGCTGCCTGCTGTGCGGATGCAAATCATCGCAAAAATTGTCTGTAGAGGGTGTGCCTGGAACAACGATATACACTCCATTCATGACCAAAGTGGGTGTTGTCGAAAATAATGGAAAGGCCCGCATCGTACTGCCGCGAGACGGATATTATGCATATTTGCTATCGCAGCAAAGTGGGAGTGACCAACTGGTTCCATTTGCCTTGAATTACAGACACAAAAAGTATACGGGCACTTATGCGCTTCGAAATTTAGGGTATTTTATTACGGCTGCGAGTGTTGTACCTTTGTTGTCAGGCGTTATAGCAACTGCTGCCGGCGATGAAGATCCTGGTACACCATTAATGTCAGGAGGAACTGCAGGTATGTTAGTCGGTACAGCGATTGGATGGCCAGCTGATTGTAGGTCGCAGCAAACCCAATATGCACATAAATTCAAATATCTGTCATCGCAGGCGACTAATCATGATATCAACTTCATGCCAGTAGTAGACGAAGGCTTCAGAAGGTCTTCTTTTGTAAACAAACCTGAAATATCCATGTCGGCTCATCCACTTGATACTCCAGAGTCAGCAACGTCCAGTGCAAAAAGGAAATCATCTGCTTCCACTCGCACGTTTAAGGATTACGGAAAGGCTACAGCTGGAAGCTATGCAGGATATGGTTCGCTGCTAAAAAACGATGATGTCATAGAGAAATACAACGATGTTGAAATTCACATTCAGCGAATAGACAACAACACGGTCACTGTAGAAGTGGTTGTGGAAGGCGAATCATTTTTCAATACTAAAGCCGAATATACCATTATCAAGACAAAAACAGGTTATCAGCTGACATTACAGGGCATACCATCGGCTACCATAGACATTGATTCCCAAGGAAAGTTGACTTACTACCATCCAAAAGTCAATATTGACAGCGACATTTACATCCTTCGTATTACCGCACGAAACAATAGTGCCCAATGAGATACCACGGTAATCGTCATTGAAGAGTGTATCAACAATTTGTTACAGGCTGCGTCCACTGGAGGCGCAGCCTGTTTTTGTTATTGTGTTGATGATGTCTTCATGGGAGCATTCAAAGTAACGGATTATGGAATGAAGCGAAGCTCCCTATAACTAAAGCTGCGAGAGGAAGCGACGGAGCACAGGAAGAGCGGCAAAGGCCCGCTTAAACACATCTTGGCGGGCCTTTACCCGCCCTCCCAGCCGTTAGCACTACATCCCGCTTTGAATCATTGGGTGAAACATCGGTTTGGTCTGTTTTGATAGACGTTAGAATCATTTTTATGCCCGAGAGGGTTCGTCGCCTTCAGTGAACACGCCGCAAATGTTCCATTTTACCTGCCATATTGCACATATCACTGAGCAAAAACAACAAAAAAGGGCGGCTGTCGTTTGGCATTTCAGAAAAAGCACTAATTTTGCGCAGCAAACAGGAAGCCGAAGCTTCTGGCAGACGGTGCAGGCGCTTGGGCGCTTGATTCATCGCCGCTCTTCCGCTCCTGTGCCCAAGAACGTAACTCCTATATATAATATAAGCAGTCATGAGTGAAAACAGCATGAAAGTTGGACGTGTCTCGCAGATTATCGGCCCTGTGGTCGATGTGGCCTTCGACACGCAGGGAAAAGATGCCGAGCACGTGTTGCCCCGCATCCATGAGGCACTCGAAGTGACCCATCCCGACGGGCGCGTCATCACCATCGAGGTGCAACAGCATATCGGCGAGGACACCGTGCGTACGGTGGCTATGGACAATACCGACGGATTGAGCCGCGGATTGGAGGTGCGCTGTTCGGGCGCCCCTATTTCGATGCCCGTAGGCGCACAAATCAAGGGACGCATGATGAATGTGACGGGCGATTCGATTGATGGTCTCAAGACCCTCGACCGTTCGAAAGGCGCCTATCCCATACACCGCGAACCGCCTCAGTTCAAGGACCTGAAAACCAGTAGCGAGGTGCTCTATACGGGTATCAAGGTGATTGACCTGCTCGAACCCTATGCGAAGGGCGGCAAGATCGGTCTGTTCGGTGGTGCCGGTGTGGGCAAGACGGTGCTCATCATGGAGCTTATCAACAACATTGCCAAAGGCCATGACGGCTTCTCGGTGTTCGCCGGTGTGGGGGAACGTACCCGCGAGGGCAACGACCTGCTGCGCGAAATGATTGAAAGCGGTGTTGTCCGCTACGGAAAAGCCTTCGAAGAGGCCATGGAACGTGGCGAATGGGACTTGTCGAAAGTAGACTATGAAGAGGTGGCCAAGAGTCAGGCAACCTTGGTGTACGGACAGATGAACGAACCTCCCGGCGCCCGTTCGTCGGTGGCTCTTTCGGGCCTTTCCATCGCCGAAAGCTTCCGTGATGCCGGTGCGGCTGAAGGCAAGACAACGGACATCCTGTTCTTTATTGACAATATCTTCCGTTTCACGCAGGCAGGTTCGGAGGTTTCGGCCCTGTTGGGACGTATGCCTTCGGCTGTAGGCTACCAGCCCACGCTGGCCAGTGAGATGGGTGCCATGCAGGAGCGAATCACCTCGACCAAGAACGGTTCGATCACTTCCATTCAGGCTGTTTATGTGCCTGCCGACGACTTGACCGACCCTGCTCCGGCAACCACATTTACCCACCTGGATGCTACGACGGTGTTGAGCCGTAAAATCACGGAGCTGGGTATCTATCCCGCCGTTGACCCGCTGGATTCCACTTCGCGCATCCTTGACCCCAAGGTGATTGGCGAGGCCCACTACAACTGTGCCCAGCGCGTGAAGCAGATCTTGCAGAAGTACAAGGAGCTGCAGGACATCATTGCCATTCTGGGTATGGACGAACTTTCAGACGAAGACCGCCTGACTGTGAACCGTGCCCGCAGGGTGCAGCGTTTCCTGAGCCAGCCCTTCACCGTAGCAGAGAAGTTTACGGGTGTGCCCGGTGTCATGGTGCCCATCGATGAGGTTATCCGTGGGTTCAACATGATTCTCGACGGCGAGGTAGACGACCTGCCGGAACAGGCATTCCTGAACGTAGGCACCATTGATGATGCCATTGCCAAGGGAAAGAAGCTCTTGGCACAGGCTTAATCCGGTTTTGCCAGCCGGCATGAGCCGCTCTTGGATAGAAAAGACAGCTCGCCGCAGAGCGGTTCTGGGCCGGCCCTGGTTGTGCAAGTGGGCGCAGAGCCAAGCTTCCTCCAAGCTCCATGTTGAGGCGTGAAGGAGGAAGCCCATGCCAACCTTATATAAATGTTTACCCCCCCCTATGACTGTGCCCTTGGTGCAGCCAGATGTTGACAATCATGAAAGTCGTAATAGTATCTCCCGAAAAGACACTCTATCAGGGCGAAGCCTCTGGCGTAAAGCTGCCGGGTACGGGCGGTCGCTTCGAGGTGTTGCAAGGACATGCACCCATCATTTCGACGCTGACTTCTGGAACGGTTGAGTGTCAGGGCGAAGACCCATGCTCATTTGAAGTAAAAGGTGGATTTGTAGAAGTGGCGCGCAACGAGGTTTCGGTGTGCGTGGAGTTGTGAACCACACATGGGTGTAGCCCTTTCCCGCCAGACCGCAAGGCTGTCATGCACTTTCGGTGGCCGCGTTTTCTTGTACGCTTCAGGGCGTGCAGCTTGTAATCGCAGGCTTCACGCATCGGTGCATCATGCTCCCTTGTCGTCACAGGGCCTTGTGGAAAATGGCATGTATCATGTCCGCCTAACTGTTGAAAATGGATAGTATGTCGAAACTCGCCGTCAAGGCACTGCTGTTTGAAGCTTTGGCCTACGTGCTGGCTGGTGCGTTGCTACTTTATGCCGAAAGCCGGCTGGGCTTGGCATCAGCTCATGCACAAAGCTTGCCCATCGTGGTCGTGGCCACTGTGCTTTTCGCTTTCAGTGTGTTGAGCCACATTATATATTTGCCCCTTTGCCGAAAGGGTGGGAGGGCAGTAATGGGGTTTTACCTCGGCGTGAAGACGCTCCGGTTGCTGGTGGCCATCGTCATGCTATTGTGCTATGCCTTTCTGGACGGAGCTCATCTGTTGGCTTTTGCCGTCAATCTTTTAACGCTGTATCTGGCGGGACTGGTGGTCACCACCATCTTCTATGCCAAGGCAGAGCGAAACATCTGTAAGAAGAAATGAAACTCTTTTCCCAATCATTCCGCCTTCGCACGGCATGGCTTTGTGCATGGCTTCTCTGTGGCTTCATGGCCCTGCCTGCTTCGGCTTCATCGGCCGGAGAGGGTGAATCGGGCATGCCCGACGTAAAGGAAATCGTGCTCGGACACATGAGTGATGCCTACGAATGGCACATAACGACCTGGAACGGACACCATATCTCGATTCCGCTGCCTGTCATCGTGCAGGGTGACGACGGGGCGTGGCACTGCTTCAGTTCAGCCCGTTTTCATCACAGTGCCGACGGCACCTATGAGGGATTCTTCCTGAATGAGGAAGCCAACGGGAAAATTTACGAGCGGTTGGCTGACGGCACAGAGGTGCGTCCGCTGGATTTAAGTGTAACCAAGAATGTGGTGCAGATATGGATTGTTGTAGCCATCATGTGTGCCGTGTTTATCGGCTCAGCCCGCTGGTACCGTAACCGCAAGCCGGGCGACAAGGCTCCGGGTGGATTTGTCGGACTGGTCGAAATGTTCGTCATGTCTATCAATGACGACCTGATACGTCCTTCGGTGGGTGAGAAGCATTACCGTCGCTTTGCTCCCTATCTGCTCACGGTGTTCTTCTTCATATTCATCACCAACCTGTTGGGCTTGCTGCCCATTTTCCCCGGTGGTGCAAACATCACAGGCAATATCAACATCACTTTCTTTCTGGCCATCTGTACGGCCCTTATGGTCAATGTGTTTGGCAACAGGGAATACTGGAAGGAAATCTTCTGGCCTCCTGTTCCGGCCTGGCTCAAGGTGCCCGTGCCCATGATGCCCGTGATCGAACTGTTTGGCATTCTCACCAAGCCCTTCGCGCTGATGGTCCGTTTGTTTGCCAACATGATGGGCGGACACGCCATCATTCTGGCCTTGACCTGTGTCATCTTCATCACTTGCCAGATCAATGCCGTGATAGGCACGTCGCTCACCTTTGTCAGTGCCGTGCTGATGATATTCATGAACTGTCTGGAGCTGCTGGTGGCCTTCATCCAGGCCTACGTGTTCACCATGCTGAGTGCCGTGTTCATTGGGCTGGCCCATCCTGATCCCCACCACGCATCCAAGGAGGCATGAGAACGGTGTGTGACAACCGAATCAGAATCATAAAAACAACAAACCCATAAATCTTAATTCATTATGTTATTACTCGCATTGTTGGAAGCAGCAGGAATTGCTAAGTTGGGCGCCAGCCTTGGCGCAGGTGTTGCAGCTATTGGTGCCGGTCTGGGCATCGGTCGCATTGGTAGTTCGGCTATGGAAGCCATTGCCCGCCAACCCGAGGCAACAGGCGACATCCGCACGAACATGATCATCATCGCAGCCTTGATCGAAGGTGTGGCACTTTTCGCTGTCATCGTCTGCTTGCTCTGTCTCTTCCTCTAATACAACCCTTCTTGTGAGGTTCAAGGCCTCCGCGCGGTAGGCACCGTCATGTGGGCAAAAGTTGTTTTGCTCTATGTCGAAGGCCTCCGCGCGGCGACCTTGCACCCACATGTATTTTAAAACTGAAACTATGCAGTCCATCAATCTGCCATCCATACTGACCCCCGATCTGGGACTCCTGTTTTGGATGCTCTTGGCTTTTCTGGTCGTTTTCGGCCTGATGGTGAAATTTGGTTTTCCCATTATCACGAAAATGGTGGAAGAGCGCAAGCAGTTCATCGACGAGTCGCTGCAGAAAGCCCATGAGGCCAATGAGCGGCTGGCCAGTATCCAACAGGAAGGAGAACGTCTGCTGAGCGAGGCCCGTGCACGTCAGGCCGAGATTCTTAGTCAGGCCAAGGCAACCGGTGACGGCATTGTTCGCGAAGCACGTGAAAAGGCACAGGCCGAAGGTGCCAAGCTCCTGCAAGAAGCCAAGGCACAGATAGAGGCGGAAAAGGAAAACGCCCTGCGCGACATCCGCCAGACTGTGGCTGAACTTTCGGTGGCCATTGCCGAGAAAGTGGTGCGCCAGAAGCTCAGTGGCGACAAGCAGCAGCAACAGCTCATCGAGCGTATGCTCGACGAGGTGCGCTGACGCATCCCTCCGCGCGAGAGACGAGCGCCGTGTGCACCATTCGCTCCATTGTCTAACCAATTGCAATTTATCTTCATCAAAATGGATTCAGGCATCCTTTCCATGCGCTATGCGAAGGCTTTGTTGAGCTTAGCGGCCGAATGGCACGAGGACGAGCGGGTATATGCCGAAATGTCGGCTTTGTCGCAAGCCTTTGTTGCGGTGCCGGCTCTGCATCAGGCCATGCTCAATCCCATGCTGCCCGCAGCCGACAAGCTCAAGCTGCTGCTCACGGCCGCTTGTGGTGAGCAGCAGCCTTCTAAGGCACTCGGGCGCTTCTTGCAGCTTGTTCTCGACAACGGGCGGGCTTCGGCCATGCTGTTTATAGCCCATTCGTTTGGTACGCTCTACCGGCGGACCAACCACATCATCAACGGCAAGCTGGTCGTGCCGGCCCCAATGAGCGATGAGCTGATAGCCCGGTTGCAGCAGGTCGTGGAAAACAGGTCGCAGTGCAAGGTAGATTTCGAGGTTGAGGTTGACCCCGCTATTCAGGGAGGGTTTATCCTTTCGTATGACACCTACCGGCTCGATGCCAGCCTGCGAACAGAGCTGTCCCGGCTTCGACGTGAATTGTCGATGGCATAACTCTTAAATGATTAATGTAGAAACAAATGTCCAACAATATCAAACCCAGTGAAGTTAGCGAAGTCCTTTTGCGCCAGCTTCACGACATCAACAACGACCTCAAGTTCGACGAGGTGGGCGTGGTGCTCTCCGTGGGCGATGGCGTTGCCCACGTCTATGGTCTGAACAACGTCACCGAGAACGAACTGGTTGAATTTGAAAACGGGGTAATGGCCGTAGCCATGAACTTGGAGGAAGACAATGTCGGCGTGGTGCTGCTTGGCTCTTCTGAGGGTATCAAAGAGGGACAGTCGGTGAAGCGCACGGGCAAGGTAGCCTCCATTGAGGTGAATGAGCAGATGCTCGGTCGTGTCATTGACCCGCTTGGCCGTCCCCTCGATGGCGGACAGCCCATTGGCGGCGACAAATACCTCATGCCGCTCGACCGCAAGGCACCCGGTGTGATTTACCGCCAGCCCGTAACACAGGCCCTGCAGACCGGTATCAAGAGTGTAGACTCCATGATTCCCATTGGCCGCGGACAGCGCGAACTCATCATCGGCGACCGCCAGACCGGCAAGACAGCCATTGCCATCGACACCATCATCAACCAGAAGTTCAACTATGCAGCAGGCGACCCCGTCTATTGCATCTATGTGGCCATTGGTCAGAAAGCATCGACCGTCGCCAATATCGTGAACACACTGCGCGAGGCCGGAGCCATGGACTACACCGTCATTGTCAGCGCAACCGCCAGCGAACCCGCTGCCATGCAGTATTACGCCCCGTTTGCCGGTGCAGCCATCGGCGAGTTCTTCCGTGACCGCGGCAAGCACGCACTGGTTGTGTATGACGACCTCTCCAAGCAGGCCGTAGCCTACCGCGAAGTGTCGCTCATCCTGCGTCGTCCTTCGGGCCGCGAGGCCTATCCGGGCGATGTGTTCTACCTCCACTCCCGCCTGCTCGAACGTGCAGCCAAGATCAACAACCAGCAGGAAGTGGCCGAGCAGATGAACGACCTGCCCGCCTGCCTGAAAGGTCAGGTAAAGGGAGGAGGCTCGCTCACCGCACTGCCTATCATTGAGACGCAGGCAGGCGACGTGTCGGCCTACATCCCGACCAATGTGATTTCCATCACCGACGGCCAGATATACCTCGTGTCCGACCTCTTCAACCAAGGTTTCCGTCCGGCCATTGATGTCGGTATCTCCGTGAGCCGTGTAGGTGGTGCAGCCCAAATCAAGAGTATGAAGAAGGTGGCCGGTACGCTCAAGATTGACCAGGCGCAGTACCGTGAGCTTGAAGCATTCGCCAAGTTCTCGTCAGACATGGATGCCGTTACCGCCATGACCATCGACCGCGGCCGCAAGAACAACCAGCTCCTCATCCAGGCACAGTACAGCCCCATGCCCGTAGCCGAGCAGGTGGCCATTCTCTACTGCGGAACCCGCGGCCTGCTCAAGGACGTTGCGCTCGACAAGGTGCGTGACTTCCAAGACACCTTCCTCCAGGTCCTGCGCAGCAGCCATGCTGACACCGTGCTCGCGCCTCTGGCCCAGGGAAAGCTGGACGACGACGTATGCAAGGAGATTGAAAGCGTGGCAGCCGACATTGCCGTACAATATAAAGCATAACATCTCATGGCCTCACTCAAAGAAGTCAAGACGCGCATAGCCTCCGTCAACAGCACCCGTAAGATAACCAGTGCGATGAAGATGGTGGCCTCCTCCAAGCTCCACCATGCGCAGCAGGCCATCGAGTCGATGCGCCCCTATGAGCAGCGTCTGTCGCACATCATGTCCACCTTTGTGGAGAGTTTGGAGGGAACAGCCCAGACACCCTATGCCGCCCATCGCGAGGTGAAGCGGGCAGCCATTGTGCTGTACACCTCCAACACATCGCTTTGCGGCGGTTTCAATGCCAATGCCATTAAGGCGTTCAACCGCAAGGTGGACGACTACCGGCGTCGGGGCATCGAGGTGTCGCAGGTTGTAGCTATCGGCAAGAAAGCTGCCGATGCTGTGCGCAAGGCAGGGTTTGACGTGACCGCCGACCACGCCCTGCTGCTCGATCATCCGGCCTATACTCCGGCAGCCCAGGTGGCGGCAGACCTCATGCAGCAGTATGCCGACGGACAGATAGACCATGTTGACCTCATCTACCACCATTTCAAGAGTGCGGGGTCACAGGTGCTCTGCACCGAGACACTGCTTCCCGTGAAGCTCGAAGCCGAAGACCGCACGGCATCTGCTGCGAAGCCCGAAGCCGGCCAGCCGGCCTTAGACTTCATCGTCGAACCTTCGCCGCAGCAAGTGTTGGCCGAGTTGGTGCCCCGTTCGTTGCTTCTCAAAGTCTACACCGCCCTGCTCGACAGCCTGGCCAGCGAACATGCCGCCCGTGTCATTGCCATGCAGGTGGCCACCGACAATGCCGACGAACTGCTCCGCAGCCTCAGGCTCACCTACAACAAGACGCGACAGCAGGCCATCACCGCCGAACTGCTCGACATCGTGGGAGGCAGTATGCAGTAGCCTCTCGGTCAAACAAATCCACACAGCGTATTCCATACAAAGGGAGAACGCGCAGCACAACCGTGCCGCGCGTTCTCCCTTTTTACATGCCGCAAACCGAGCGCAACGCCATCTTCAACATTTCTACAAAATTGCCGCCTAACTTTGCAACATTTTCAGACGACCAACACAAAAAGCGGTTATGAGGAAACGTAGGGAACAATACCTTATATATATAGGAGTGACGCTGGCCTTCCTGCCCATCCTCCTGTTGCGCGACTTCACACCGGCCAACGAGTTGCGCTATTTGAGCATCGCCGACGAAGCGTTGCGCAACCACACGTTTTTCGCCTTTACCAACCACGGGGTGCCGTATGCCGACAAGCCGCCGCTCTACTTCTGGGCCGTCATGCTGTGTCGCTGGATTGCGGGCGAACACCACATGTGGCTGCTCTCGCTCCTCTCGCTCTTGCCGGCGTGGGGCATTGTGCACACTATGAACCGCTGGACGCACGGCGAGACAGACAGCGACAGCCGCGTGTTGGCGCAATGGATGCTGCTCACGTGCGGCCTGTTCGCCGGTGCGGCCGTCACGCTGCGTATGGACATGCTGATGTGCCTCTTCATCGTCCTGTCCCTGCGCGCCTTTTGGCAGATACAGACCCGAGAGGGCCGTTACGAACGCAGCCGCTGGCTCTTTCCCCTCTACCTCTTTCTGGCCCTGTTCACCAAAGGACCGTTAGGCCTGCTTGTCCCACTGTGCGGCACGGCAGTCTTTCTGGGCATGCATCGGCGTTGGGCCGACTTCTTCCGTTGTTGGGGCGTGCTGACATGGGGCGTGCTGACAGCGTGCTGCGCCCTGTGGTTCTGGGCCGTCTATGCCGAGGGTGGGGCAGACTATCTGCACAATCTGCTGTTCCGGCAGACGGCCGGGCGGGCGGTGAACTCCTTCCACCATGCCGAACCCTTCTACTACTACGCCGTCAGCATTCTCTACAGTCTGGCACCCTGGTCCTTGCTCCTGCTTGGAACGGTAGCCGCCGCGTTGCGTGCCGGAGTTGTACGCAGCGAACTGCAACGCTTTTTCCTGACAGTAGGCGTGACGACTTTCGTGCTGCTTTCCTGCATCAGTTCCAAGTTACAGGTCTACCTGCTGCCCGCCGTGCCCTTCCTCGTATATGCCACGGCCATGTTTCTGCCCCGTTTTCGGTGGAACCGTTGGATAGGCATGTCGTTGGCCCTGCCGTCGGTCATGTTCTCCTTGTCCCTTCCCCTGTTGCTCATCGCCGCCGCGCTGCGCGTGCTGTCCGTCCCGGCTGGCGTGGTCTATGTCGCAGCCGCCCTGCTGACGCTGGGTGGCATACGCTCGCTCTACCTTATATATAAGGCAGCAGGAGTCGCCCGCACAGTGCGTCAGTTGGCCAGCAGCCTGCTGTTCTCGCTGTTTGTAGCCGCATGGGGACTGCCGCAGATCAATGCTGGGATTGGATATGGCAGCCTGTGCCGCAAGGCCGGCGAAATCTCAGCGGCGCGCGGAATCAGGGAAATACGCACCTGGCACATACCCCGCGCGGAGAACATGGACGTTTACCTGCACCGCCCTGTAACCGTTCTGGCCAACGACAGCCTGCCTTCCCCGTCAGACCGCCCCTATTTGCTGCTCACGCGCCGAAGCCTTCTGGACCATTTTGCAGGCGCAGAAGTGCACGAGGCGGGCCAGTATGCCGTAGTAGAGATGTCCGAAAGAGGAAAACGACAACACGTTCCTGCTCGTGAATAGCCTGAACCACAGGCATTCCTCCCCACGATGCGCAAACGGCAGACAGCCTTTATGCCGACAAACCACCCCATCCCAAACAGTCATGAACCAGACAATCCATTACGCCCTGACCATTCTTGTCCCCGTATACAACGAAGAGGACAACATTGCCGCGCTCGAAGCGCGGTTAGCCACCTACCTTCCCGCAGCACTCCAACCCGCTTGTGTGCTTTTCGTCGACGACGGCTCCACCGACAGCAGCTTAGCGTGCATCCGTGCGGTTTGCCGCCGCAACCCGGCGTTCTTCTATCTGTCCTTGTCACCGAACGGCGGACTCAGTGCCGCGCTCAAGGCCGGCATCGACCACACCTTCTCGCCCTATGTGGGCTACATGGATGCCGACTTGCAGACAGCTCCCGAGGACTTCAACCTGCTGTTGGCCGACATCGCAAACTATGAGTTGGTCATGGGCATCCGCGCCAACCGCAAGGACACACCGTTCAAGAAGATACAGTCGAAAATCGCCAACGGCTTTCGGCGGATGATGACCCACGACGGTGTGCAGGACACAGGCTGTCCGCTGAAGGTGATGCACACCGACTGCGCCAAGCGCATTCCCTTCTTTACCGGTATGCACCGTTTCCTGCCGGCACTCATCCTGTTGCAAAAGGGGCGCGTCAGGCAAGTGCCCGTGCGTCACTTTCCCCGAACCGCAGGGGTGTCGAAATACCACCTGTGGAACCGGCTCGTGTCGCCCTTCCTCGATTGCTTTGCCTACCGCTGGATGCGTGCGCGCTACATCAACTACCGCGTAGAGGCTGACAATCTGGCTTAGAGACCGGGAGGCCCTTCCCCCGACGTAACGCTTTCTGTCCATGAACACCCTTCTTGTCCTTACGATAGGCTTTCTGGCCCAGGCATTCTTCTCGGCCCGCATACTGGTGCAGTGGGCGATGTCCGAAAGAGCGCGCCGTGTGCTTTCGCCCTCGCTCTTCTGGGTGCTGAGCATTGCGGGTTCCTGTCTGCTCTGCCTCTACGGCTGGCTCCGCGACGACTTTGCCATTGTTCTGGGGCAGTTTCTGTCTTACTATATCTACTTGTGGAACCTGAACAGCAAGGGCATCTGGCCCAGGCTGTCCCGCCTGTTGCGCAGTGTCCTGCTGCTTACGCCCGTAGCCGCCCTCTGTGTGGTCATGAGCCATGCGTCAGCGTGGGCCGAACGCTTTTTCCAGAACAGTGACGTGCCGCTCTGGCTCCTGCTCTTCGGTTCGGCAGGCCAGGTGCTCTTCACCCTGCGCTTTGTCTACCAGTGGCTCTATTCCCGCCGGGAGGGCGAGTCGTGTCTGCCAGCCGGCTTCTGGCTCATCAGTCTGGCAGGTTCGCTCTCCATTGTCGGCTACGGCATTTTGCGCCGTGACCCCGTGCTCATCGTGGGGCAGTCGTTCGGACTGGTGGCCTACATCCGAAACTTGATACTGATTCAACGCGAAAACAAACCGAAGGTATGAAGATACTACTGACAGGAGCCGCCGGATTCATCGGGGCTGCCACCGTCCGGGCATTGCTCTCCGGCGGTCATGAGGTAGTCGGGCTTGACAACCTCAATTCCTACTACGACACCCGGCTGAAATATGCCCGGTTGGCCGAGGCCGGCATTCCGCAGGCTTCTATCCGCGAGGGCGTGGCGGTGACCAGCCAAACGCATTCCGCCTACCGCTTTGTCAAGATGGAGCTGACCGACCGCATCGGCATGGACAGCCTGTTTGCTGCCGGGCAGTTCGACATCGTGATTCACTTGGCTGGCCAGGCAGGCGTGCGCTACAGCATCGACAACCCCTTTGCCTACATCGAGAGCAACGTGCTGGGCTTCCTCAACGTGCTTGAAAACTGCCGCCACCACCCCGTGCGCCACCTCATCTATGCCAGTTCGAGCAGTATCTACGGCATGAGCGACCGGCATTCATACGCCGAGACCGACACGACCGACAGTCCCGTGAGCCTCTATGCCGCCACGAAGAAGAGCGATGAACTGATGGCCTACGCCTACAGCCGCCTCTACGGCATCCCCGCCACGGGCGTGCGCTTCTTCACCGTCTATGGCCCGTGGGGACGTCCCGACATGGCCCCGTTCATCTTTCTCAACTCCGTGCTCAGGGGCATTCCCATCCGCGTGTTCAACCGGGGTGAGATGGAGCGCGACTTCACCTACATCGACGATGTGGTCCATGCGTTGATGCTCCTGCTCGACCGACCCTCCACCGACGGAGTGCCCCACCGGGTGTACAACATCGGCCACTCCGAGGCGGTGCGCCTGTTGGACTTCATCCGCACCATTGAGGAGGTCACGGGCCGTCAGGCCATACTCCAGATGGAAGCCATGCAGCCCGGCGATGTGTGCCGCACCTGTGCCGACATCTCCCGCTTGGAGCACGATTTCGGCTACCGCCCTACGTTTACGGTGAAGCAGGGCATGCAGCGCATGTATGAATGGTATAGGGATTGCTGTATTAAGTTTTAAGTTTTAGTGATTAGTGATTGGGTTATTTCGAAGGTTATGAGGTTATAACATTACTACTGGAGCAAGGTGTCATCTCTCATAACCTTAGAAAAAAACCTAATCACTAACACCTGTAACTTCATCCACACTTAATCACTAACACCTATAACTTCATTGAAACTCTTGATTGTAGAAGACGAACGGCAGTTGTCTGACAGCATAGTGAGCTATCTCGGAAAGGACGACTACCTCTGCGAACAGGCTTTCACCTACCGTGAGGCCATGATGAAGGTGGGCATCTACGAATACGACTGCGTGCTGCTCGACCTCATGCTGCCTGGAGGCGACGGCCTCGACATCCTGCGCCGCATCAGGCAGGTCAGCCCCCAGACGGGAGTCATCATCGTCTCGGCCAAGGACTCGCTGGGCGACAAGCTGGCCGGACTCCAGATCGGCGCCGACGACTATATGGCCAAGCCCTTCCACCTGCCCGAACTGAGTATGCGCATCTTCGCCCTCCTGCGCCGCAAGCAGTTCACCGTGACCAACACCTTGCAGAGCGGTCCTGTGGTTGTCGATCTGCTGGCCCGACGGGTCACGGTGGACGGACAGACGCTCGACCTCACCAAATCGGAGTATGACCTGCTGCTCTTTCTCATTGAGAACCGCCGCCGCGTGGTGTCGAAGAGCGCGTTGGCCGAATACCTGAGCGGCGACATGGCCGACATGTTCGACGACTTTAACTTTGTCTATGCCCACATCAAGAACCTGAAGGCCAAGCTCGCTGCGGCGGGAGCTGCCGGCTGCATCAGGACCTTCTATGGGCAGGGCTATCAGTGGAGGGCCGAACCATGAAACCGCGCAGCCTGCTCTCCCACAGCCTCTGGCAGTTTGTGTGTTGCATCGCCGTGGTCTTCGCGCTGTCGGCCCCCCTGTTTTACCTGCTCACCGAGTGGTTCTATGCCGAAGATGTCATCGACATCATCGAGACGGTCCAGCGCGGCGAGGGCATACCGCCCATCGACCTCGAACGCGACATCATGGCAGGCATGATGCTGCAATTCCTGCTCATATTTCTGGTGGTCAGCCTCTCGCTGTTCATCACCCTGCACTTTGTCACGCGCCGCCTGTGGCTGCCCTTCGACGACACGCTGCGCAAGGCCGAGCGTTTCAAACTGGCGCAGGACAGCCTGCCGCACTTCGCGCCTACCGGAATCAGCGAGTTCCAACGGCTCAACCAATCGTTGCAACGACTGATGAGCAGCGACCGGCATGCCTTCCGCATACAGAAAGAATTTACCGAGAACGCCTCCCATGAGTTGCAGACACCGCTCGCCGTCGTGCGCAGCAAGCTCGACCTCCTGATTCAGGAAGACCTGACAGCACGGCAGATGCAGCTCGTGGCCGACCTCTATGAGCTGACCCGCCGCATGGAGCATCTCAACCGCAACCTGCTCCTGTTAGCCAAAATCGAGAATGCGCAGTACGTGGCCGACGAGGCCGTTGATGTCGTGGCCCTGCTGGCCAGTGCGCAGTCGCTGACCGACGCGTTGCAGGGCGAGAACCGCCTGCGGGTCTTAGACCGCCGCACAGACAGCCGAGTCACCGTGCGCGCCAATTCCGTGCTGTTAGACTGCCTGCTGAAGAATCTCGCGGTCAATGCCCTGCGCCATTCGTCCTGCAACGGACGGGTCGAAATCGTGGTCGAGGATGCGAGGCTGACGGTCTCCAACGCCGCAGACGACGGCCGTCCGCTCGATGCCGACCGACTGTTCCGCCGTTTCAGCACAGGCGATGTGCGTCACAAGGGCTGCGGCCTGGGGCTTCCCATAGTCAAGGCCATCTGCGACCTCCACCGTTGGACGGTTGCCTACAGTTTTGAGGACGGCCGGCACAGTTTCACCGTCAGCTTCGGAGAAGAGGGAGGTCGGGTTGCTGGAAAATAAGAAGGAGAGGGGACAAGCAAAAACAAGAGTGTGTGTCATGTGGAAAATTTATGCCCTTCTGTCAGCCCTGTTTGCCGCGCTGACAGCCATTTTCGCCAAGATAGGCGTGAGAGACGTTCATTCCAGCCTTGCCACAGCCATTCGCACCGCCTTTGTGCTCCTGCTCACCTGGGGCATCGTGCTGTGGGACGGACGCTTGCCTGAGATGAGACAGATAAGCCGCCACACGTGGTGCTTCCTGCTGCTCTCGGGGGTGGCCACCGGGCTTTCGTGGCTGCTCTACTTCAAGGCGTTGCAGGTGGGTGAGGTGTCGCGTGTGGCCCCTGTCGACAAGTTGAGCGTGGTCATCACCCTCCTGCTTGCCTTCTGGCTGCTCAAGGAGCCTGTCAGCGTGAAGACACTCGTCGGCGCGCTGCTCATCACAGCGGGCAGCATCGTCATGATGTGGAAATAAAGAGGCGGGGCAGAGACAGGACAGCCCTGTTCTCTACACCCCTCATCCCCTGTTCCCATCCTCTGGCCCCTGCTCCAAGCAAAGTTCTCCCGGGGCCCTGCCAGGCTGTCATGCTGCAGTCCGAAGCCTGACAATGGATGACACGCCCACCGTTTCCTTTATACAATAGGCTGGGGACACATTAACATCTTTAACTTTCGTGTACAAAAACTTCTGCGGCTTTTGCAGCAACGCTTGGCTTCCCAACGTCAAATCGGCATGTCAAGAACACGGAGCGGCACGCTGTACGAAAAGTTTCAGGCTTCGTAAAAACAGTCCCAGGCCCCGTAAATCCTAAGTCTGGAATCGAAAAGCCCCCTTTGGGGCACAAAAACAAGGGAGCGTGCTTCGCTGTGAAGCACGCTCCCTTTTCTTGATGCAAATATAGGCACTGAAGTCCGAAAGTCCAAATCCGCACGGACGGATTTAACAATCTGAACAGGTCTTAACCGCCAGTGTCCGGCAAGGGATTAATGGGCTCAAGCCGAAATTCCGGTGCATGATTTTTGGATAAATGTGTGAATGCAAGCGTTCAAGGCACGCCCCGAAGGGGCAACGAGCGCATAGCCCAGGGCATCGCCCTGGGTAGAACGAAGCGATGAAGGTCGCCCTGCAAGGGCAAAAGCGTTAGTTCTAAACGCTTGTTTTATAACGCTTTTGCCCTTACAGGGCGCATTTGCGGCGGTTAACCCACCCAGGGCGTTGCCCTGGGCTATGCGCTCGTTGCCCCTTCGGGGCGTGCCTTGACCCCTTGTTAACTATCTGCAACTACCGCGAAACTTTAAAATCTAATTTATAGAACACCCCTTAACACTTTATCCTCTCGATTTTTATAAATGCACCGGGATTTCGGCTTGAGCCGATTAGGCTCAAGCCGAAATCCCGGTGCATGATTTTTGGATAAATGTGTGAATGCAAGCGTCCAAGGCACGCCCCGAAGGGGCAGCAAGCGCTTAGCCCAGGGCATCGCCCTGGGTT
>JBJEAF010000061.1:15910-18737 GCA_051868755.1 Alloprevotella sp. | reverse complement strand
GACCACGCAGGGAAGTTCGGTGCAGGCATCGTGGAGCTTGCGGTAGAACTTGTGGCGGCAGAGGGTGGCGGTGTTGCCCAAGATGATGAGCTTGTAGCGCGCCCGCGTGATGGCTACATTCATGCGGCGCAGGTCGGAAAGGAAACCGATTTGGCCTGCTTCGTTGGCCCGGACCAAGGACACGAGAATGACATCGCGCTCCTGCCCCTGAAAGGCATCGACGGTGTTGACCGTGATTTGGCGGCGCAATGGGCGCAGGTAGTCATCGTGCTTGACGAGGGAGCGCAGGTATTGCACCTGGGCACGGTAGGGCGAAATGATGCCGATGTCTACCCGTTCGGAGACCAGGCGGTGACGGCCCACCCGTTCGGCGTAATTGCGCAGGGCGGTTAGCGTGAGACGTGCTTCGGCGCGGTTGATGCGGCCATAGCTTGCCCCAACAAATTCTTCGTGGATGGGAGACGGCTGCGGCGCGTTGCCTTCCTCCTCTGCTTCGGGCAGTTCGGCAGCCGTGTCCACCCAGACCAAAGGCGTGTCCAACTCGTCGAGCAGCGAACGGTGGCGCACCTCGGGAGCGGCTTGCAGTTGGCCGCCATAGAACCATTGGGATGAAAACTGCATGAGCGTTTCGTTCATGCGATATTGCACGGTGAGCAGCCTGACGCAGTCGGGCTTGGTGCGGGCCAGCTGTTCCATGAGCGTACAACCCAGTCCGCCGCGCTGGGCTTCGGGGCTCTTCAGCGTGGGCGGCAGCTGTTGGTGGTCGCCGGCAAAGATGACCCGGTCGGCGTGTTGCAGGGCAATCCAGCAGGCAGCTTCGAGTGCCTGGGCGGCCTCGTCTATAAATAAGGTGTGGTAGTGCTGTCCGGCCAGCAGCGGGTGGGCGGCTCCGGTGAGCGTCGAGGCAATGACGCGCGAGGAGTCAAAGAGCTGGTGGCGGATGCGTGCTTCCAGTTCGTCGGCCCGTTCGCGCAGCCGGGCAATCTTCTGATGGAAGTTGGCGGGCCGGTTCTTCTTGCCCTGTGCGTAGAGCTGGCGCATGGTCCGGCGCACCTGCCATAGCAGCGGGTAGTCGGGATGTGCGGCAAAACGGTGTTCGTAGGTGCTGGCCAGCATGGAGTCGGTCACCCGGTTGGGATTGCCGATGCGCAGCACGGACAGTCCCCGTGCGGTGAGCTGGGCACAGATCCAGTCCACTGCCGTGTTGCTCTGCGCACAGACCAGCACCTGAGGCTCGCGGCGCAGCACCTCACAGACCGCTTCGACCAGCGTGGTGGTCTTGCCCGTGCCCGGAGGGCCATGCACGATGAGCGCGTCGCGGGCGCGCAACACATCGCGCACAGCCTGTTCCTGAGAAGGGTTGAGCCAAGGCAGGCGCAGGGGAAGGGCAGGTGAGGCGGCCCAACCGAGCGGTGCCGGCGTGTGGAAGAGGTCGCGGAGTTCGGCCAAGCGGTTGCCTTTGGCCTGCATGGTGCGGCGCAGGGCGTCAAACAGGGTCCGGTAGGCATAGTCGTCGAAGCTGAGCTGCACGCCGGCCAGCTCCAGGCTGTTGAGGCGGCTCAAGGCGGCTTCGCCGGGCAGTTCGACGACCATGCGCTCCTCGTCGGCAAAGCTCACCGTGGCGGGGAAGTTCAGGTAGTTCAGCTGGCCGTTGGCTTCGCGCGCAAAGAAGCACACCTGCCGGCCATACTCGAAGTTGTGTTCGATGTCGGTGTCGGTGGTGCGCAGCACTTCCACCACAAAGTGGTCGAGCGAGTTGTAGTAGCTGCGCCCCAGGGTGATGGGGTACCAGCAGTCGCCACGTTTCACTTTGCGGTCGATGCCCATGAGGGCCGTGTCGCGCCGGAACATTTCCTTTTCGTAGGCATATTCCTTTTGCAGCAGGGCGTATTGCGCTTCTAAGGTGAGAGACATGGTGGTCGGTGTGAGGGTCAGTATTTGTTGTGTTCCACGCTCACGCCAATCACGGCCTTTTCGCCCAGCTTGAACTCGGCGGCTGCGCCGAGCCGTTCCTTGGGTTCAAACAGATAGGTGGGGGCGAGCGCATGACGGAACCGGAAGCTGCGGTCGGTGGGAAGGAAGGACTTGCTGCCATAGGCATAGAGCGAAACCACTTCGCTCAGCTGGTAGCCAATGATGCCTGTCACGCCTCCGTCGGTGGTGTGCCAGCCGCCCCAGTCCATATTGCGGGCGTAGACGCCAGCTGCCAAGCTCCAGCGGTTGTTGAGCGGCAGCACATAGGCCAAGGCGGCACTTTGTCCGAACCCCACTCCTTTGGGGGCGTGCTTGCCCAGTCCTACGCTGAGGCTCATGCCGAATTGGGCGTTCATGCCTTCATGGAGCGGCCAGGGTGACAGTCCCCAGGCATCGGGCAGCCAGGCATAACCCCAGGGAGAGGTGGGGAGCATCGGGGCGGCATAGGGTGATAAAGGCAGGCGCGGCAGGGAGCTGGTCGGGGAGGTCTGGCGGGTCAGGGAGTCGGCAGCGAGGCTGTCGGCCTGCATGAAGGCATCGCCAAACTCGCGCTTCATGGCCTCGCCGTCGGTTTGCGCTGCTGCCTGGAGGGAGGCCAGGAGCAGGACCAAGAGCGAGAGCCGGCGCAGTGGGTGGAGGGGAAGGGGGCTTTTCATTGGTAGGGCGGATGAGGGGTTGTGGGTGCAAATGTAGGCAGAAAAGCGGGAAGAGGCGGGGGTGATCGGGTGAAGAAGTCTTAAGAATGGAGGCGGGAGGCGGGCTGGACGGGAGAAGGCCCCGCAGCTGAACTGCGGGGAACGGTGGTCAAGGGGAGGGGGCGGGCGGAGCTGGGCTGCGGGGAGAGGCGGGCTGG
>JBJEAF010000061.1:4627-15810 GCA_051868755.1 Alloprevotella sp. | reverse complement strand
CGGTGGTCAAGGGGAGGGGGCGGGCGGAGCTGGGCTGCGGGGAGAGGCGGGCTGGGCAGGGGGCGGGCGGAGCTGGGCTGCGGGGAGAGGCGGGCTGGACGGGGGAGGCCCCGCAGCTGAACTGCGGGGAACGGTGGTCAGCGGACGAGGAAGGCGGGCAGGACGGGGGCGGAAGGCGGGCTGCAGGGGAGGGGGAGGAGCTGGGGGACTGGAAGATTTTGGGGGATTGGGGGGTGGGGTAGGGGCGGTTTTGCTATTTTTGCAGCGCGTATAGTCCTTTGTAGATATGGTGAAAAGAATGATGGTTGGGCTGCTGGCCCTGATCGGCCTGTTGCCGCTTGCGGCGCAGCAGTTGCCGTTGCACTTCGTGGAAGCCGACAGTGTGATGGCTTGGAGCTATGACGGTCGCGACTTTGGTAGTGTGGCGCGGCAGGCTGTGGGTGATGCGAAGCCGCTCAGCCTGCGCTTGGCTGTTGATGCCATGAAGCATGTGGATGAGGTGGAAGAGGTGTGGCGCACCTTTCAGCCACAGCTCAATGTGGCCGGAGGGGGCGGTGACCTGATGGCCGATGGACAAGGTGTGCCGGCCTCGTATGGCTTTAACCTGAATGCCCTGATGCTCCTGCTGACCGCCCAATCGGCACATGCCGACGGTATGGAGCGCAGTCTGTTCAATGCCGCACACCGGGCTTTGGCCGATTCGGTGGCAGGAACCGGCGAGGCAGACCGTCGTGCGGCGGCCGAGGTGCTGATGTCCGCTGCGGGAACAATCTATGCCCTGTCGGCTGACGAGGCAGACCTGTTTGTCAATCTCTATACCAACTCCACGGCGCATCTCAGTACGCAGGGCCGCCGCTTCACGCTTGACCAGATTACCGAGATGCCAGCCGACGGAAGGGTGAAGTTCCGCCTGATGAACGTGGCAGGCAGTATGCCCCTGCGCATACACCTGCGCATTCCCGACTGGGCCAGCAAGCGGCGCGTGCCGTTGGCCACTTACTGCTATGCCGACACGATGCCCTGCCTGCCTCGCATCTTTGTGAACGGCCATGAGGTGGACCGCACAGTGCCGGACGAGGCAGGTTATGTGGTGATAGACCGCACTTGGCGGTCGCTCGATGAAATCTACATCGACTTTCCCCTGACGGTGCAGTATGTGCGGGAGGCCGATGTCCAGAGCGGCGCGGCGCGTAGCGGAGCCTTGGCCTTACAGGTCGGTCCGTTGGTGTATGCCGTGACCACCGATGTTGAGGGCCATGGCCTTTCGTCGCAGATGCGGCCAAAAGCCACGGGCCGGCTCAATGCACAGGGCCATGAACAGCTGTCGGGCCGGTTGGGAGCAGGAGCTGAAACCGACCTCCCGTTTGTGGCAGAGCCTTATGCAGACGGGGTGCGCGGCACGGTGTGGATAGCTGAAACGCTTCACTCCCAATAGTCAATCACCCGTTTCGACACATACCTGCCGCCCTCCGTGTCAGTCGCTTCGCGTCGGGTCCAGTTGCCGTGACTGTCCGTTTCGAGAATGCGGTAGGTCGTGGTGGTCGTGCTTTCTCCCTCTTCGGCATCTTCGCTGAGACTCACCATTTGGGTCAGGTTACCTTCGGTGTCGTAGGTGTACGTCTCGGTGTTTTTGCCCATGTCGTCGGTGTAGACCGCCTGTGCCAGTTGTCCCTGTTCGTTATAAGTATAGGTATCGATTTCTATTTCGCAGGTTTCGCCGGCTTCGTGGCGCAGTTCCACGAGCCTACCCTGTTCATCACGCCTGATGGTTTTGTTGAAGAATTCCTTGATAGGCGTGCCCCCATTCGTTGTGAGCCATTCGCCCTGTTGGCTGAAGGTGATGTGGAAACACCATTCCGGGTTCGTCTCGTCGTAATAAAGGTGCAGGGCCTTTACCTGTCCGTGCAAGTCATGCAGGCGCACATCGGGAGCCGCTTCGGTCTGCTGCTGTTTGGGTTGTAAGTTTTCGGCCAACACGGTGTCGCCAGCCAGTGCCGGTTTTTCTGTTTTGTTACCACAGGAGGTAAAAAGCAGCGTTGCTGCCACAAGAAAGGGATGAATCATGTGCATCATGTAAGTTTTTTGTTTGCGCGGCAAAGGTAGGGATTCTTTTAGGTATATGAGTTCAGAAGTGTAAAAGTTTATCGTAGCGGGCACATCAGGCAGGTTATGCCCGGCCAAAGCTTGCTGACAGCCTTTTTTCGCACTTCAACGCCTGTTTGGGCGTAGCTTTTCTGCCATTTTCAAGAAAATGGATGCTTCGAAGATAGAAAAAAGGGGGAGTTTGAGGTTGTACTTATACTTTTGCCGACACAAGAAACCGAAAAAATCCCCTAATAAATAACAAACACAAAAAACGCAATTCTATGAAGAAGTCATTACTACTACTGCTTCTCATGACCTGCTGTCTGCTTCCGGCTGTCAGCCAGACGCCCGTGAGGAAGTTCCAGAAGGTACACGTGAATGAGTTGAAACAGAGTTTGCGGCCCAATGATGTGTCGTTTCTCGCTGTTCCAGAACGCGTGGAAGGCATTGTGCCCCAAACCCCCGCGCCGAAACGTCCTGCGCGTATAGCCAAGAAACAGATGGCCCAGGTCGATGAGGCCGTGACCGATACGGTACAGTTCTTTGCCCTCGCCCAGTCGTTCCACAAGAACTACATGTTCAACTACGATGGCGGCGAAGTGTACGCCTACAACATCGGGGTGGCCATTAACGGCACAAAAGCCACGCTGACCAACCTGTTCGACATGTATGCCGCATCGGCCGACGCTTGGGCACGCAGCTATGACTTCCCCGTAGACGGCGTGTATGATGCCGAGGCGAAAACCATCACCATTCCCACCACAGAAGCCGGCATCGTGTGTGGCGACTATGGCGGCTATTACAACGCCATCCTGTTGGCCGGAACGGTGAGCGAAAACGGTGCGCTCACGCCCAGTGAAGAACTCGTGTTCAACGTCACCTGCGACGAAGAAGGACAGGTCAACTCGCTGACCGCCGCCTCACACTTCTGCGTGAAGTACGACTACGGCACCATCCGTGTGTACAAGTCGTTTACGGCCAATGTACCTGACGAGCAGCAAGCCTCGTTAGTCACCTTTGCCGAGACGGTAGACTTCGGCGAAGCCTATGTGCGTACGGCAGTAGACAAGAGCATCACCCTGTTCAACCGTGGCGGCATGGATGCCGACTTCGTGATAGAGTTGGAGGCAGAAGACGATGCCTTCACGACGACCGCCCTGACGGGAACCGTTCCTGCGCAAGGCAGTCTGGAACTCCCCTTCACCTTCAAAGCCCCGCAGGCAGGCAGTTATGAAGGCATCGCCGCCTTGGTGTATGACACTGGCGGGAGCGAAGCCTCGATGGTGTTCGACCTCAGCGGTTCGGCCAAGGAATATCCCGACTATTCAGCCGCCTTCAAGAGTGACCATTTCGAGGTGACGACCAATATAGAGTACCCCTTTGAAATGGACGAACTCGAAGACGGTACGGCTGTGGCCCGTTCCGGCCTGCATGGCCAGTACGGCCAGTCCTGGCTCAACCTCGCCTTCAGTGTGCCCGAAGGGAAGATCGGAACCGTGTCGTGGAAAGGCATGAGCAATAACAACAGCAACTGGTATATGTGTGCCGGCGGTTTCTTCGTAGACACCCTCGACGGTTCCAAGCAGTCGTTCACCGGCACCAATGAGGACATCAGCGGCGAATGGGAATTTGCTCCCGGCGACCACTTTGTCCGTTTCCAGTATGACGGCTACAACTACACCGGCCTGGAGGAGAACAACCTCTACGTGTACGACATAGCCTACACCGAGAAGCCCTTGGCAGCCGACTCCGTGGTTGTGATTAGCCCCGAGATAGACCTGGGTAATGACATGCTGGCCGCAGGAGCGACCTCCATGAAGAACGGAGCGGTCATCCTGAAGAACGTAGGAGCCAACACCCTGACTGTGAAGAACGTAAGCAGCAGCTCAGACGAACTCACAGCCGACCTGAGCGGTGTGACCGGTGCGGCCACCATGGAAGAGTTGCAGATTCCCGTAACACTTGAGACCGAAGTCACAGGCGAAAAGGAAGTGACGCTGACCATAGAGACCTCGGCCGGAACAGTCACTGCACTCGTGAAGGCCAACATCATGGCCATGCCCGACTATAGCAGCTTGGTGACTGAAGGCGCCGAATACATCACCGGCTGGGAAGTCAATCCCGATGCACCCTTCGTCATCAAAGACGGAAAGGCCGTCAACCTGAACGCCGGCAAGAATGACGTGTACGAAACAGCTTGGTTCAAGATGAACCTGTCCGTGCCAGAAGGCAAGCTCGCCTATGTATCATGGGACGGCCACAGCATGGGACGGCCTGAGAACAACGAGGACTACAGCCACTACTACAGCAGCTATGCCACCTTCGAGATGAGCCACCCCATGTCCACGGGTAACACCTCGGTCTATGGTTCTGACGTCAATGCCGGTTCTTCCTACTTCGAGGCACAGGAATATTGGGCCGACTACCTGGCCTGTACGCCGGGCAACCACTACTACAAGTGGGGTTGGTTCCACAACGGCGACGGTATTGTGCCCGAAGGCGACTGTGTAGAAATATCGAACATCCGCATCCGCGTGATCGACTTTGCCGAGAAGAACGTAGAGCTGCTCACCCCCGAGGTCGTGTTCGACACCATCTATGTGGGCTACAACCGCTACACCACCGCAGTGGCCACGCTGCGCAATACGGGTTCGAGCGCATTGACTGTTGACTCCATCAGTGGCAACGCCCCCTTCTACGGCATCGACACGCAAGAAGTGGCCCAGTTCAACAAGACCATCAACGTGACCCTGTGGTTCTTCCCGAGTGAGGCAGGCGAGTTCACTGGCGACCTGACCCTCTACACCAGTGCCGGCGAGGTCAAGGTATCGTGCAAGGCAGTAGGACGCGATGCGCAGGCCGACGGCTACATCTACTTGGGCGACTTTGAAGACGATGCCTACGGCTGGAGCGTTCTGGACAATGACAAAGACGGTGAAACCTGGGACCTCGGCACCAACCTCTGGGGTCAGGTGCCTCAATACTGCCACAGCGGCAAGCAATGTCTGGCTTCGGTGTCCTACAGCAACTACCTCGGAGCCGTAACGCCTGACAACTGGACCTTCTCGCCCGTCATCACCCTTCCCGCAGAAGGTGGACAGCTGTCCTACTATGTGGCAGCCTTCAGCCCCTACCGCTACGAGGAGCACTACAGCCTCTATGTGCAGGAGTATGACGAAGAGACCTTCGGTGTGGAGGAAGTGCTGAAACATGACCCCGTCATTTCGGAGACCCTGACCGAGGAGAACGGTGCCATGGACGGCTGGTCGAAGCGCGAGTATGACCTCAAGGATTATGCCGGCAAGCGCATCGTGCTGTGCTTCCGCCACCACGACTGCAACGGCCAGTACCTGCTCCGCTTGGACGATGTGAACGTCAAGGCCAACCCCGTGCCCGAAGGTATCGGCAACATTACGGCTACCGGGCAGACAAAGACCGAATGGTTCTCGTTGGACGGCCGCCGTGTGAACCACATCGGCACAGGAATCTATCTCGAACGCACTACTGACAACAACGGTCGCGTGACCGTGCGCAAAGTCCTGAAGAAATGAAACGCATACTGACAACCATCATCGCATTGCTTGCCCTCACCGGGGCAGGCAATGCGCAGGTTTCGGGCCTGAATGTGGGTTACTGCCAAGGCGTTGAGGGCCAGTTCCCTTCAACCTCCGACAGCTACTTTGCCGACCTCTCGGTGCAGAAGGACAGTTGGACGAGCGGTGCCATTCTGCTCAAGACCGAAAAGCTGCGCCAGCTGGCAGGCAACCAGATTCGCGAAATCCACGCCGCACTGACCAGCAAGCTCAACGTAGACTCGCTGCAGGTGTGGGTGAGCCGTACGCTCGACGGCCCGGCCATGCAGTGCGACACCGTGACCGACATGGTGAAACTGTGGAACACCGTGCCCCTGAGCCGTCCCGTAGACATAACGGCCGACATGGAGAGCCTCTACATCGGCTATTCCTACCACCAGAAGAGCACCTGCAAAGCCCTTTCCTGCTTGGAGAAGACTACCGCACCGGGCTACGCCTGCTTTGTGCGGAAGGGCCAGGAAGACTGGAAGGACTGTTCCGACAGCTATACCCTGTGTGTCGAAGCCATGGTCTACGGCGACAACCTGCCACGCTATGACCTCACCCTGCAAGCCCTCGCGGTGCAGAAGAACTTTGTGGTAGACAACGGGACACTCGAAATCAAGGCCACCGTGCTGGGTAGCGGCATGGCCACGGTGACAGGCTTCGATGCCGTGTGCAGCATCTCGGGTATCGACGAAACCTATACCGCCCACTGCGACACGGTGGTAGCCTATGGCGAAACCAAAGAGGCTGTGTTCACCATTCGGCCCACAGCCATCCAGACCATGGACCCTGCCGAGCGCGAAATCACCGTAACCCTTGCCGGGCTGAATGAAGGGGAGGACGGCAACCCTTCTGACAATACCCTGACCGGCAGCTTCAGTGTCACGCTCCACAGTTTCGTGCGCCAGGTACTGCTCGAAGAGTTCACCACCGAAAAGTGCGTCAACTGTCCGCGCATGGCCCAATTTGTCCATGCGGCCTTGGAAGAGCCGGAGTTTGAAGGCCGGTTGAACCTTATGGAAAACCATGTGGGCTACTACACCGACAGCTTTACGGCCAGTTTCCACCGCGATTGGGAGTGGTTCTTCGACAACATGTTTGCTCCCGCTGTGATGTTCGACCGCCATGCCGACGAAGGTCAGGTTTCGGCCATACACAGTGTGGCCACCCAGAACGACTTCTTTGAGCTGGTTCGCCAGCGGCTGCGCGAAACGGCCTTTGTGAGCCTGAAGATAGAGGCCGACGTAGACACGGTGGGTCAGAAGATCTTTGTCACTGTCACCGGTTCGCGGGCCAAAGAAGACATTACGACCCATGCACCGCGTATCACGGTGGTGCTCACCGAAACCAATCTCAAGGCCATTTCGCAGGCAGGCATCGGCTCCGATACCGAATACTACCACTACCATGTGGGCCGGCGCGTGAACAGCTCCTGGGGCGATGTGTTGGAATGGGACGGCGACGACTACCGTTATGAGTGCGTCATTCCTTACACCCGCAACTATGTCATGGAGAACCTCGGCCTTCTGGCCTTTGTCCACGATTACGACCCGGAGGACAAGACCCGTTGCGAGGTGGCCAACTCGGCGGCCATCAGCAGTCAGGACTTCACACACAACATGACGGGTGTGCAGCCGGTGGCCATACAGCCTGCCGATGAGAGTGTGTGCTGGTTCGACCTGCAAGGCCGTGCCTTGGAGCAGCCGGCCAAGGGTGTCTGCATAGAGGTCCGTGGCGGCAAGGCACGCAAACTGCTCGTTCGCTGAGCGGCTCTCCTATATATATAAAGGAGTATAGACCCTTGGCGGGCAGTCCGAACATCCTTATTTTCTCATAAGCTGCAAGATTGTGCAGGCGAGGCAAGTCGCTTGTGCAATCTTGCTTTTTTTGTGCATTTCGGGAAGCTTCAGCAACTTCAAACTGGAGCGTTACCACTTTTTAACGCGCTCAAACCTGCGCACTATATAGGTTTTGGGCAGATGCAAACCTGCGCATTATATAGTTTTTTGCTGGTTGTAAACTTGCGCATTACCGATTAAAAGGGTAATATTGCACCCAACTATCCATAAAAAGCCATAGCTATGAAGGTATTCAAGCGCAAGATTTACGACAAATTGAAGAACTGGAAGACAGAAACGGAGGGGAGTAAAGCCCTTCTGATAGAGGGAGCACGCCGTATAGGCAAGTCCACCATAGTGGAAGAGTTTGCCAAAAACGAATATCGCAGTTATATCCTTATCGACTTCAATTTGGCAAGCGAAGCGGTTATTTCAGCATTCAACAATTATCTGAACGACCTCGACACGTTCTTCATGATTATCGAGTCGGAATATAACCAAAAACTGTACAGAAGAGAATCGGTCGTCATATTTGACGAGATACAGCGTTTTCCCAAGGCACGTCAGGCAGTGAAATACCTTGTGGCCGACCGCAGGTTTGACTATATCGAAACAGGTTCACTGATCTCCATCAGGGAGAATGTGAATGGAATAACCCTGCCGTCAGAAGAGCGTAGGTTGTCGATGTACCCCATGGATTTCGAGGAATTTGCATGGGCCTTGGGTGACGAGATGATGGTAGGCTACATCAGGAAGTGTTATGAGCGTCTCATGCCGCTCGAACAGTCACTGCATGCCAAAGCCATGATCATGTTTCGGCAATACATGATTGTTGGCGGCATGCCACAGAGCGTAACCGCCTATATAGAGAACGACAGGGATTTCAAACGCGCTGACATGGAAAAGCGTGATATCCTTGAGATGTATAGAAGCGATATCATGAAGATACATTCAGCCTATAAATCGGGTGTTATTGCCCTGTTCGACCAGATACCCGCCTTCTTGTCGCACAAGGAACGGCGTGTGGTCATGAAGCAGATAGACAAGAACGCCAGTTTCCCCACTTATCACGACACCTTCTTCTGGCTCGCCGACTCCATGATGGTCAACCAGTGCTTCAACTGTTCTGACCCCAACGTGGGGTTGTCACTGAATGAAGACCGTACTTACGTCAAATGCTATATGTGCGACACGGGCCTCCTTATCAGTCACACCTTCAGTGAGAATGAGATTTCAGACAACAACCTGTATCGGGAGTTACTGTTCGGAAAGATGTCTGTAAACGAAGGCATGTTCTATGAGAATGCCATTGCCCAGATGCTCGTGGCGGGTGGGCACAAGCTGTTTTTCTACACTAAGTACAGTGAGGAAAAGCATCGAAACGACATAGAGATAGACTTCTTGATTTCCAACAATAGCAAGCTGAAATATAAGGTATATCCGATTGAGGTCAAGTCAAATGACAGGTATACAATCAAATCATTGCAACGATTTGAGGAACGTTTCCGACAGCGCATAGGCGGGTGCTATGTCATACATCCCAAGAATTTGAAGGTTGAAGGGAACTGCATCTTTATTCCCGCCTATATGACATTCTGCCTTTAGATTATCGGATAGCAGGACAGGTAGAACAGAAAATTCAGCCGATGATTCAAGCGCTAACGGCTGGGAGGGCGGGCAAAGGCCCGCTGTTTTCAAGCCGATTTGAGGCGATGGTGCACTGGGAGGGCGGGCTTCCAGCCCGCTTTAACACATATAGGCGGGCTGGAAGCCCGCCCTCCCAGTGCACCGTCGCCTCTTAGCCGCAGTTGTTGTTTGGGTCTGTGCTTCACTTACTTTAATCCGTTACTTTGAATAAGATAGGCTGCGCTCGGCAAAAAGCCCAAGCAAGCTTGGCTTTCTGCTCTCGCTTGCACTATCTTTGGATAAGATAGGCTGCGCTCGGCAAAAAGCCCAAGCAAGCTTGGCTTTCTGCTCTCGCTTGCACTATCTTTGCAGCCTAAAAGTTGACAAATGCGCAGATTCTTTATCCTCCTTCTACTTATATGCTCTCCCTTCTGTCTTGAAACTCATGCCGAGAAGGTGCGTGCCGACAGTCTGGTAAAACTGGGTAACGACTACTATCATGAGGGTCGCTTTATCGATGCACTCGACGTGATGGCCGAGGCCCTTGAGGCAGCCGATGCCGAGGGAAACCACCAAGCTTATCTGAAGACCCTGCTGCTTATTGGCAATACCTATACACTCTTTGCCGACTACGACCAGGCTTTGCATTACTACGAACAGTGTGAGCAGAAGGCTGCCGCGCTGCATGACGAACAGATAGCGATGAAGGCGCGCAACAACATGCTCATCTGCTATGTCGAGACCGGAAGGGTGAAGGAGGCAGAGGCTTGTTACAAAAGCATTGACTATATCTATTCTGAAAACCCTCAGTTCAACCGCTTCTACCTGTATCATAACCAAGGTATGCTCGCCAAGGTGCGCAAGGACTACAAGCTGGCCCTCTACATGCACCGGCAGGCGATGCTCTATGCCCGTGAACACAACCTGCCGCCTGTGCTCGAAGCGGCCGAAATGGGACAGTTGGGCACTATCTGCGAGAAGATGGGCAACGACCGTGATGCTCAGGAATGGTACACCAAGTGTTATCAGTTTGCCGAGGCGAAGCACCTGCCCGGACCACTCACCACGGCCAGTGCCAAACTCTCGGCCCTGTATGGCCGCTTGGGCGACGAACAGCAGGAAATGCACTACTACCGCAAGGCGCAAGAGTATACCGACTCCTTCTTCCGCACCACCGACTACAACGTCCAGCGCAGCCGGATTGCGGCCCACGAGGACCGCCTGTCGCAACGCATGATCCGCCTGCTCACCTCACGCAACACCACCCTCATGTGGGTGGTGGCAGTCGTGGCACTGCTCTTCTTGTCGGCGGGTGTGTTGCTGGGGCTGGTGTATTGGCAGAACCGCCGCCTGCGCACTTACCAGCGGCTGCTCATTGCCAAACACAAGGAGCACAGCCGGCAGTTGCAGATGCAGAACGAGATGTACAAGAGTATGCGCGGCGAACACCTCAGCCATCTGCAGCCGTCCGCCGAGCCGCAGCCAGATGACGAACCGTCAGCCCGATGCGCGGCCACCGATGCAGCCGAACCGCTACCCGATGACAACCTGCTCACCAAACAGCAGGCCGACGAGCTGCTTATGGACATCGCCCATGTGATGGAAGACAGCGTCACGGTGTGTAATCCTGACTTCTCGCTGAGCCAGCTGGCCCGTATGGTGTCGTCGAACACCAAGTATGTGTCGTGGGTCATCAACAAGACCTACGGCAAGAACTTCAAGACCTACCTTACCGAATACCGCATACGCGAGGCATCGCGTCTGCTGGCCGATGGCGGCGTGTCGGCCAGCCTCACCATTGCGGCCATAGCCGAGCAAGTAGGCTACAAGTCGCCCACAGCCTTCAACCAAGCCTTCCGACGCATTTATGGCATGACACCGTCGGCCTACTTGAAGGTCGTGAAGCGAGAACAGTCGGAAGACTGAGAACGGCCAGAGCCTGCCTCGCGCCAGAGGCGCAACTTTTTGGAAGCATACGAAAAGCGGCGAACGGAGATTTGGGGTCTCCGTTCGCCGCTTTATTTTCATTCCAAAAAGTCAGTAGACCTTCTATGGC
>JBJEAF010000061.1:0-4527 GCA_051868755.1 Alloprevotella sp. | reverse complement strand
CTATGGCGGTAGAAGATATCTCCTATGGCTGGAGAAGATATCTCCTATGGCGGTAGAAGATATCTTCTATGGCCGGAGAAGATATATTCTCGGGCGGGGGAAGTATATCTTCTCTGAAACGGGTCTTTTCCTGCCCTTCCAGCCTTAGAACCTTCCGCCATTGCCACCCATGCCGGGGCCCATGCCGCGCATAGGCATTCCGCCGGGACCACGCATATCAGGAGGACCGGGACGGTCGCTCTGCTTGTCGCTGCCCGATTTGCTCGTGCCGCTGAAGATGTTCAGCTTGTAGATGAAGTGGACCATGAAGTAGGAGTTGATGGCATTGTTCCAGGAGTCGGTGCGCTGGGTAGCGGAGAGCGTGCGGCTGATGTTGCTCTGCTTTTGCAGAATGTCGTAGAACTGGATGCTCAGCGTGGCGGCCTTGTTCTTGAGGAACGACTGCGAAATCTGGGCATTCCAGAGCAGTTCGTTGGTATTCATAGAAGCGTCGGAGTAACCGCGGCGCGAGTTCATGCGGATGTCCGTCGAGAAGCTCAGGCCAAAGTTGGTCATGATGTTGGCATTGGCTCCGTAGGCAAAGTTCCACGTGTCCATGTTGGCATTGTCCTGCACCGTGGCACGGGCGTGCTGGTAGTTGAGGCGGCCCAGCAGACCAACGTCGAACCAGGTGGAGCGGTACGACAGGTTCAGGTTTTCGTCGATGCCCAGCGTGCGGGTCGTGTTCTTCTGCGAGAGGGCCGAGCTGAAGATGCCGTTGTAGTAGTCATAGCTGCGGTCGGCAGCGGTAGAGGTAGCCTCGGCAGCACGAGCCATGAGGTTGCCGTTGGTGGCTACGCGGGTGGGGGCAGCGGTCTGCATACGGCTCACATAACCCACGGCGTTGTCATAGCTGAGGGTCGTGAAGGTGCTGACGTTGAACAGCTTGTCGGCTCCCAGTGCGGAGTTGAACATGAACATGCCGCGGCCGTTCCAGTTGCCGTTGATGTTTTCGGGGCGGGTGTAGCGCACACCGGTCACTTCGTCGTAGACCATGCGGTTGGAGATAGAGTTGACGGTTTGCGATGCTTCCAGTCCGACCATGATGCCCTGTTGGCGTTGTGCGTTGTAGCCATTGTAGTTGATGCGCAGGTTGTTGTTCCAAGAAGGCTTCAGTCCGGGATTACCCATGCTGATGCTCAGCGGGTTGGAGTCGTCGACCACAGCCAGCAGGTCGGTCATCGAAGGCTGCGAGGAGCTGCCTCGGTAGCGTATGTCAAGCTGGTTGGTCTTGGAGAACTTGTAGCGGAATCGCAGTTGGGGCGACACCATGAACACGTCGCGCGTGATGAGCGTGTCGATGTTTTGGCCGGGCCGGTTGTAGGCCATCTTCGTCTTCTGCGGATTGAAGTCGACCGAAGCGTTGAAGTTGATGTCGGAGGTGTTGTAGCGCAGGCCCACCGAAGCCGTGTGCTCGTAGTATTTATAGGTGGCATACTGCGAGTTGTTGAGGTCGCGCACGTAGTTCAGCACGTCGTCGCGTGTGGGCAGAGAGCCAATAACGGGGTAGTTGTCAGCATCGCCGAACGAAGTGTACTCGGGGAAGAGTGTGGCGTAAGGCTCGTAGGCTAACGAGTCGAGGTTGTAGCGCGAGCGGTCAGAGTCGGTGTACTTGTAGCTGAACTGGTAGCGCAGTTCGCCGTACCACTGCTTGCCGAGCGGTTCGACATAGCCCAGGCGCGCGCTGTAGTTGTAGCTCTTGGAGGGCTGGTGGCTGTATTGGTTGAGGAAGCTGCCGGCCTTCTCGGTGCTTTCGTTATAGTTGATGTGCGAGATGCTGTAGCTGTCGCTTTGCGAGGTGCTGTAGCCACCGTTCAGTCGCAGCGACACGTTGCGTCCCGCGCTGTTGAGCTTGCGGGTCACGTTGAGGTTGCCGCTCACGTTGTGGCTGTGGCTGTCGCCGAGCGAGAGCATACGGTTGGTGTTGACCATCATCGCGTAGAGTTCGGGGTTGCGCACGATGGCGTTGGCGGCGAAGATGCTGTCGAGCGGGTTCGTCATGCCGGGCACGGCGAAGGGATCGCTGTTGAAGGTGGCCGAGAGAGAACTTCCGTGGTTGCTCGACTCACTGTAGGAGTAGGAAGGACGGAAGTTGAGGGTGGTCATGCTGTCGGGATTCCACTGCAGGCGGAAACGAGCGTTGACGTTGGTGCTCTTGCTCACGTTGTGTCGCCAAGAGTTGGCAAACGAGCTGCTGCCGCCTGAGGTAAGGAAAGTCTCAGAGTTGGAAGTAGACAGCAGGTCGGTGTTGCGGTGGCGGTACATCACGCCGCCGCCCAGTTCCAGCCGTCCGGCTTCGTTCTTCTGCTTGCCGTTCTCCCACGAGAAGTCGAGTCCGGCGTTCTTCGAGGCTACCAGGCCGCCGCCTCCGCCGCCAAAGCCGCGCGGTCCGCCAAAGCCTTGGTCGTTGGTGTTGTTGGCCGAACCGAAGGCCGTGACACGGGTGCGGTCGGTAAAGCGGGTGGCAAACACGCGGCCGCTGTAGCGGTCATGGTTGCCATAGGCCACATCGACGTTGGTCACCCACGACTCGTTCAGCTCGCGCTTGGTGGCAATGTCGAGCACGGTGGTTTCCTCTCCGTCGTCGATGCCGGTCTGTTCGGTGTAGTCACTCTTCTTGTCGTAAGCCTTGATCT
Source organism: Alloprevotella sp. (assembly GCA_051868755.1). GTDB lineage: Bacteria > Bacteroidota > Bacteroidia > Bacteroidales > Bacteroidaceae > Alloprevotella. Next base: position 1,852 of record JBJEAF010000061.1, on the reverse strand, counting down.
TGCTGACCAGTTCGGTGGGGAGGTTCTTCATGGCCGTCTGGGTGTCGCCCTTGAAGAAGTCCTTGCCGTTGATGAGAAACTCCGACACCGTCTTGCCGTTCCACTTGATGGTACCGTCATCGCTCACTTCGACACCGGGCAGCTGCTTGACCAAAGCCTCCAGCGTGGAGCCTTCGGGCACACGGTAGGCGGCCGCGTTGAACATCGTCGTGTCGTCGCGCTGCTCTACGCGTGAGGCAGTGACCGACACGGTGGCCGAGCCCAGCACGTTGTCGGTTGAGGTGAGGAGAATGGTGCCGAGGTCGATCGAGTCGTTTTCGGCGGTGAGCTCAACCGGCTTGAAGGCAGGGTCGAAGCCTACAAACGAGAGGCGGACCAGGTACTTGCCCGGTTCTTTGGCTTGGAGTGAAAACAGTCCTTTTTCGTCGGTCGTGCCGGCAAGGATTGCTGTGCTGTCGGGCCGTAGGAGGGCAGCCGAGGCAAATTCAACCGGATTCTTGGTCTTGGCCTCTAAGGCCGTTCCGGTCACTACATACCGCTGGGCAGCCGCGTAGGCCGCCGTGAGGCATGTGAGCAGGATGAATAGCAGGGTACGTTTCATATAAAGTGGAGTGATTATGCAAGGAAGTGTCGCTGCCTTGAAGGCATGTCGTCTCTTTGATGCCTTGCGGGGCGTAAAGTTTAATCCGTTTGCTCTTTTTTCTGCATTTTTCGGCCAAGCGGCCTTTTTTAACGACCAATCGGAGGGTGGAAGTTGTGCGGACAGGGGAAAGTGCGTACATTTGTGAGCCAACCAATACCGTATTGAGTCATGATCAAGTTAGCCAACGCCATCCGGCGCATTGAGATAAGCAGTTTGTGGAGCGGCCACAAGCACATCGTGTGGAACCTTCGTCCCGACGTGAATGTGCTGAGCGGACGCAACGGTGCCGGCAAGAGCACCATATTGAACAAGCTGGTGCAGCACCTGCGTTCCATACCCCCGACGGGCGAACTGTCCGCTTCGGGGCAGTTGGGTGTGAAGGTAGACTTCGACCCGGCCGATGCCACGGGCATACGCTATGACGTGTTGCGCAGTTTCGACCGCAAGATTCTGGCCACCGAGCCGCTGGGGGGACTGACCGATGCCCGCATTGTGACGGAACTCGACTGGCAGCTCTACTTGGTGCAGCGCCGCTATTTGGACTATCAGGTGAATGTGGGCAACCGCATGATCCAGCTGCTGACGGGCGGCGACCCCGATGCACGCGAAAAGGCGACCGAGGCGGCTGCGCTCAAGGCCCGCTTCTTGGACATGGTGGACGAGCTGTTTGCCGAAACGGGCAAGCGCATCGACCGGCAGAGCAACGAACTGGCCTTCGTGCAGTATGGCGAGCGGCTACCGCCCTATATCCTGTCGAGCGGCGAGAAGCAGATGTTGCTCATCCTGCTGACGGTGCTCACCGAAGACCGCCAGCCCCATGTGCTGTTTATGGACGAACCTGAGGCCAGCCTCCACTTTGAGTGGCAGAAGAGCCTCATCTCCATGGTGCGCGAGCTGAACCCCAATGCCCAGGTGCTGCTTACCACCCACTCGCCGGCCCTCATCATGAACGGCTGGGAAGACGCGGTGACAGAGGTGAGTGACATTACGGTGGTGTGAGGGAGAAGGAGTGGTTATGAGGTTATAAGGTTATGAGGTTATGAGGGATAAGGTTATGAGGGATAAGGTTATGAGGGATAAGGTTATGAGGGATAAGGTTATGAGGTTATAAAGTTAGTGTTTGAAGCGTTCGGGGCACGCCCCCTTGCAGGTTATCGAGCGTTCGGGGCACGCCCCCTTGCAGGTTGTCAAGCGTTCCATGCACGCCCC
>JBJEAF010000060.1:0-4613 GCA_051868755.1 Alloprevotella sp. | reverse complement strand
CATTCACACATTTATCCAAGAATCATGCACCGGGATTTCGGCTTGAGCTGATTTAAGCGTTATTTAAGTATTAAGCGTTATTAAGTATTAGTGATAAAGTATTAGTGATTAAGTTTTATAGCGATAAGGCTACTTAATCACTAATCACTAACACTTAATACTTAAATAATACTTTATAACTAATACTTAGATAACGCTTAATACTTAAATTCTTTATACATTTGCAGCCAGAAACGTAATACATACCACTCTTCGCTACAATAAAACAATGGAATTGGATATCCTGACTGCCGTTTCGCCCATAGACGGGCGTTATCGTTCAAAAACCGAACCGCTCGCACCTTACTTTTCGGAATATGCCCTGATGAAGTATCGCGTGCGCGTTGAAATAGAGTACTTCATTGCCTTGTGCGAACTGCCTTTGCCTCAGCTGGCTGACTTCCCGCACGAACACTTTGCCACCTTGCGCGGCTTCTACACGAACTTCTCCGAGGCCGACGGGGCCCGCGTGAAGGACATTGAGCGCGTCACGAACCACGACGTGAAGGCCATAGAATACTTCATCAAGGAAAAGTTGGATGAAGTCGGCTCGCTCGATGCCTACAAGGAATTTGTGCATTTCGGCCTCACCTCGCAGGACATCAACAACACCTCCTTCCCCTTGATGCTGAAGGAAGCTGTGGCCAACGCTTACCGCCCGCTGCTCGTGGAACTCATCGAACAACTGGAAGCTTATGCCGAGGAGTGGAAAGACATCCCCATGTTGGCCAAGACCCACGGCCAGCCCGCTTCGCCCACCCGTCTGGGCAAGGAGGTCATGGTATTCGCCTACCGCCTCAAGCAACAGCTCCGGCTGCTCGATGCCTGTCCGATTTCGGCCAAGTTCGGCGGTGCCACAGGCAACTACAATGCCCACCACGTGGCCTATCCCGACTACGACTGGAAGGCATTCGGCAACCGTTTCGTAGCCGAGAAGCTGGGACTGGAGCGCGAGGAGTACACCACGCAAATCAGCAACTACGACAACATGGCAGCCCTCTTCGATGCCATGAAGCGCATTCACACCATCGTGACAGACCTTGACCGTGACTTCTGGCAGTATGTCTCGATGGAGTACTTCAAGCAGCGCATCAAGCAGGGCGAGGTGGGTTCGAGTGCCATGCCCCACAAGGTGAACCCCATTGACTTTGAAAACTCCGAAGGCAACCTGGGTATGGCCAACGCCCTGCTGGAGCACCTGAGCCGCAAGTTGCCCATCAGCCGTCTGCAGCGCGACCTGACAGACTCGACCGTGATCCGCAACATCGGCGTGCCTTTAGGCCATGCGCTGATTGCCTTCCAAAGCACCCTGAAGGGACTGCGCAAGCTCCTGCTCCACGAAGAGAGCATCAGCCGCGACCTCGACAACTGCTGGGCGGTAGTGGCCGAGGCTATCCAGACTATCCTGCGACGCGAGGCTTATCCGCATCCCTATGAAGCCTTGAAGGCACTCACCCGCACCAACGAGGCTATCACCCAAGAGCGCATAGCCCACTTCATCGACGGGCTGGAGGTCAGCGAAGCAGTGAAGAAGGAGCTGCGCGCCATCACACCGCACAACTACACCGGTATGTAATGCATTCGTGAGAATGCCACGTTTCAAATAATTTATCATTACAACAAATCACCAAGCCATGAACGATGATTTCATGAACAACAGCCAGGAAGGCCGTGAGGGCTACAGCTGGCAGCATGACGACAATGCACGTCCCGCCCGTCAGTCGGGAACAGAACACACACCGCGTCCGCGCATCAACCGCAATTTCCGCCCTGCCGGAAGCAGCGATTACCGCAATGCGCGCCAGTATGGCCAGCGTGCCAACACGCGAAGTGAAGGCGGAACCTACCAGAACAACCGCGAGGGCAGTTATGGGACACAGCGCAACAGCTTTAGCCGCGAAGGCTATCGTCAGGGCGGTTACCAGCCCCGCGAGAACCGCTGGAGCAAGACGCGCTATGCCAATAATGAAGGCGAAGGAGGGGGCTACCAGCCCCGCTACAACGCGAACACGCCCCGCTATAACAACGAAGGCGGCTATCGCGAAACAGAAGGCGGATATGGACAGCGCCGCCAGCAAGGCGGCTATGCCCCCCGTCACCGCAACACACAGGGCAACTTCCGTCCGCGTTACCCGCAGCAAGGCGGTGGAGGATTCCGCGCACGCAAGTCGGGATATGACCCCAATGCCAAGTATTCCCACAAGAAACGTCTGGAGTATAAGGAGGAGAACTACGACCCGACAGTGCCCTTGCGCCTCAACAAGTTTCTGGCCAATGCCGGCGTATGCTCACGCCGTGATGCCGACAAGTATATAGAGGCCGGCGTGGTGAGCGTCAATGGCGTAGTGGTCACCGAGCTGGGTGCCAAAGTGCTGCGCACCGACGAAGTGCGCTTCCACGACAATGTGGTGAAGATGGAGAAGAAGGTGTACGTGTTGCTCAACAAGCCCAAGGGCTACGTGACTACCAGCGAGGACCCGCAGAACCGCAAGACCGTGATGGACCTGGTCGTTTCGGCCTGTCCTGAGCGCATCTATCCTGTAGGCCGCCTTGACCGCAACACCACCGGCGTGCTGCTGCTCACCAACGATGGCGAAATGGCTTCGAAGCTGACCCACCCGAAGTTCCTGAAGAAGAAGATTTACCACGTGACCACCGACCGCAACGTAGCGGCTGCCGACATCCAGCAGATTGCCGAAGGCATCACGCTCGATGACGGCGACATCAAGGCCGACGCAGTCGAATATGCCCACCCGACCGACAAGAAGCAGATAGGCATTGAGATTCACAGCGGCAAGAACCGCATCGTGCGCCGCATCTTCGAGAGTCTGGGCTATCACGTGACCAAGCTCGACCGTGTCTACTTTGCCGGTCTGACCAAAAAGAACGTGCGCCGTGGCGACTGGCGTTACCTCACCGAGAAGGAGGTGCAGATGTTGCGCATGGGTGCGTTTGAATAAGAACAAACAAACACTGACTAAAGTCCTCCCACTGCCAACGGGGGGACTTTTCACCCCTATACTGTTACAGAAACCATGCAACGTACAAAAATCATAGATTTGCTGAAGCGCACCGACTTCGGCGCTTCGGTATGTGTGAAAGGCTGGGTGCGTACGCGCCGCGGCAGCAAGTCGGTCAACTTCATTGCCCTGAACGATGGCAGCACCATCCTGAATGTGCAGGTTGTGGCCGATGTTGAAAAGTTCGATGCCGAAATGCTCAAGCTCATCACCACTGGTGCCTGCCTCTCGGTCGAAGGCGTGCTGGTGGAGAGCCAGGGCTCGGGACAGCGCGTGGAGGTGCAGGCCACAGCCATTGAGGTGTTGGGCACCTGCGGCAGCGACTATCCCATGCAGAAGAAGGGACAGACCTTCGAATACATGCGCCAGCACGCCCACATGCGCCTGCGCACCAATACCTTCGGAGCCGTGTTCCGCATTCGCCACAACATGGCCATGGCTATCCACCGCTACTTCCACGAACACGGATTCTTCTACTTCAACACGCCTATCATCACCGCTTCGGACTGCGAAGGTGCGGGACAGATGTTTCAGGTCACGACCCAGAACCTCTATGACCTGAAGCGCACCGAGGAGGGCAAGATAGACTACTCCGACGACTTCTTCGGCAAGACCACTTCGCTGACCGTCAGCGGACAGCTCGAAGGTGAGCTGGGTGCGACGGCGCTGGGCGCTATCTACACCTTTGGCCCCACCTTCCGTGCCGAAAACTCCAACACGCCGCGCCACTTGGCCGAGTTCTGGATGATTGAGCCTGAGGTGGCCTTCTACGACATCAACGACAACATGGATCTGGCCGAGGACTTCATCAAGTATTGTGTGCGCTGGGCGCTCGACAACTGTCAGGACGACTTGGAGTTCCTCAACAAGATGGTCGACAAGACGCTGCTTGACCGGCTCCACTTCGTGGTAGAGCATGATTTCGTCCGCCTCACCTACACCGAAGGAATCAAGATTCTGGAGGAGGCCATTGCCGGCGGCCGCAAGTTTGAGTTCCCCGTATACTGGGGAATGGACTTGGCCAGCGAGCACGAGCGTTTCTTGGTGGAAGAACACTTCAAGAAGCCGGTTATCCTGACCGATTACCCGAAAGAGATCAAGGCCTTCTACATGAAGATGAACGACGACGGCAAGACCGTGCGCGCCATGGACGTGCTCTTCCCGCAGATAGGCGAAATCATCGGCGGTTCGGAGCGCGAGGAGAGCTACGAAAAGCTCATGGGCCGCATTGAGGAGCTGGGCATCCCCATGAAGGACATGTGGTGGTATCTCGACACCCGCCGTTTCGGCACCTGTCCGCACTCAGGCTTCGGCTTGGGCTTTGAGCGTCTCATCCTCTTCGTGACCGGTATGCAGAACATCCGCGATGTGATTCCCTTCCCGCGTACACCGAAGTCGGCCGACTTCTAAATCCGTTTCTTATTCCCCAACATCAGTGAACCGCCGGTTGCACGAGGCTTCAGCCTGTGCAGCCGGCGGTTGCTTTTGTGGGTTATTTCGGCTCAAGCCGAAATCCCGGTGCATGATTTTTGGATAAATGTGTGAATGCAAGCG
>JBJEAF010000059.1:0-4671 GCA_051868755.1 Alloprevotella sp. | reverse complement strand
GGATGAGGTTCTGCATGGGTGAATAGCCGGGCAGGTCGGCCAGCATGTAACCGTTCTTGGCGGCGTTTTTCTCGATAGAGGCCACGTCTTTGTTCTGGGCCAGGAAGCGGTTGATCTTGCTGAGTTCGTCTTCGTAGGTCTTCTTGGAGAAGTTCAGCGTACACTTCACTACGGCCACGTTGTACTTCGTCACGGTCTTGCGACGGTCGAGCACCTGTACTACAGCGGCACCCTGTTCGCTGGTGATGAGCTGCGAGGTGCCTGCACCGATGGTGTAGAGCTGGTTCAGGTAGTCGGCACTCTCGTCAGTCATGCCGAACGATTCGTACTGCGAAGAGGTGAGCCATACGGAATCGGAACGCTGGCCGTACTTCTTGGCCAGTTCGGCAAACGATGCACCGCCGTTCAGCGCATTGAGGATAGAGTCGGCCTGTGCCTTGCGGGCCTCGGGGGTAGCGGCCACGGCAGCAATCTGACGGTAGAGGATAGAGTCGGGCACTTCCTGCTTGGCAATGAGCTTCAGGGTATTGATGGTGTTGTCAGCCTGGTTGTAGTAAGCCGGCTGTACGCTGCCCACGGCCATGGAGTCGAGACGCTGTGCGACATCGGGCATCTGGCGGAAGGCCTGCTTGCTCAGTGCGAGGTTGGTGTAGGGCACTTCTGAATTGGAAGTACGTACCACGTTGGCCACCTCGTCACCGCCGCGCAGCTGCTGTTCGAAGCCTTGTACCTTCTTCATGAGGTCGGCACGGTCGGCGGCACTGGCCACTACGTTCACGTCGATGAGCTTGAGGTCGCGGGTGGGCACGGGCACATAGAAGCGGTGCTTGTACTGCTCATAGACAGCCTTCAGCTCGTCATCCGTCACCTGGATGTCCTTTCCTTCGATGGTGCTGTAGGGCAAGGCGGCTACTACGGCATTCTTCTCGATGTTACGCTCGTCGAAAGCAGCACGTGCGGCAATGGGGTTCGACACGAAGCCCATGGCGAAGAGCATGTTGTACTTGTTAGAGAGAAGCTCGCTGCGCAGTTGCTTTTCGGAATAGTCCCAGAGCTTCTTGACCATCATGATCTGCTCTACGGCTTCGGGGTTGTTGGCCTGCTGTGCCTGCTGGATGGTTTTCTTGTAGTCCTTGAGGAAGCTTTGCAACTGGGCGAGGTCGAAGCGTCCGGTCTGCGGATTGCCGAAGAGTCCGGCCATCATCTGCAGGCTCTGTGCGGTGCCCAAACGGAGGGCTTCCTGCACTTCGCCGTCGGTTACGTAGATACCCAGCTTTTCGCATTCGTGCTTTACCATCTGGTCCTGCACATACTGCTGCCAAACCTGCTCACGAATCTGCTCGGTCTGCTGGTCGGTGAGGTTGCCGTCCTGTCCCTGCATACGCATCTGCAGTTTGGTCACCTCGCTCTGTTCGTCGACCATGATTTGGAAGTCCTGAATAGAAAGCTTCTTTCCAAAAACTTCGCCTACTTGGCTTCGGTCCATGTTCGAAGTGGTCTCGATGGAGCGGAAGAACTCTTCGGCGATGAAGGCAAAGAGGGCCAAGCCCAACACGCCCACCAAGAGAGCGCCTTTGCTTCGAATTGTTTGTAATGCTGCCATTTGAAGTTTATTATTGTTTTTGTTTGTTATATTCCAGCGGGCAATATGACGCGCAAAGGTATGGAAAATTTCTGAATTTCATGGCGCAGCCCGAAAAAAACAGCGTTTTTCACCGTTCAAGAGCCTTTGCGATGGCTTGCAGGAGCCTCGCGCAAGGGTGCTACAGGCACTACTGTAGCAGAATCGCCGGCACTGCCTGCGGTGTCGGTTGCAGCGGGCGCAGGACTGTTGTCGAAGGCATCGTTCATGGGCAGGAAGCCCTTGGTCTGCCTGATGTGGTAGTGCGTGAGCCGCTTGCTCAGCAGTGTGGCCCTAAACCAGTTTCCCTCGATTTCCTGTTCCGGCTCAATGAGTTTGGTATAGACGTTGGAGGACAGTTCGCCCGTGCGCATGTTCCAGAACAGTTCCTCGGTGGTCATGTGGGTTTGTGCCGCCTGGTCGTCGAGTTCTATATGACCACGCAGCTTCCACAGGTTCTGGTCGTAGAGCCAGGCACTGTCGGCCGTGATGTGGAGGTTGACCTTGAACTTGTCGTCGTAACGCTCAATGAAGATGCCTTTGGGGAACTCCCAACGGGGCGGGTTGGTCTTGTCGAACACCCGCCATTCCTCGGTGATGATTTTATAGCGTATGACACCCGAGTCGGATATGAGCTTGCTCACGCCGTGTGTCACCATGACAGGCAGCGAATCACGACCTTTCACAGCCCCTCCCATCGGAGGTGCCTCGTTGTCGCAACCCGCAGCCAATGAGAGCAATGCCGCTGCAAGCACCAGGGCCGGCAGCAAGTGTAGGGTAGAACGCATAAGTTTTTTGAGAGTTAGAAAAGCCTGCATCACTCAGCCTTCCATTTCATGAACCAGCGTTCGTTGAACGAGAGTCCGATGCAGAAGCGGAAATAGTTTTCGGTGACTTGTCCGGCGAACTGGGGCTTCACGTGCTCGTATTGCAACGAGAAGTTGATGAGCGAACGGTTGTTGTTTCGGTTGGTAATGGGCATGGCCACACCCATGCTGGCCAGGAAGTCCTGCGGGCCGTCCTTTCCGTCTACCTTTATATAAGGAGTGGAGAAAGCAAATCCGAGGCGGTAGCGCACGCGGTTGCGCCACTTCACACCTTCGGGGTTCTGTACATATTCCATGCCTATGCTGGCGCGATGACGGTCGGTAAAACTGCCCTTCATCCCTACATAGCGGGGCACGCCGCCCTCGGTGACAATCGACGGGTATTTCACATTGCCCCACTTCTGGAAGGTGTAGTCAAGCCCTACCCTCAGCGAACGGCCATGTGCCCATGTAACGCCTACGCCCAGCGTGTGAGGCAGGCCGAAGGCATCGGCGGCCTTCAGGGTGTCGGCGGCAGAAACGGAATTGGAGGTTATCTTGCGGTTGTAGTAGTAGGCGGGACGGTTCATGTCATGGCCCAGTCCATACACCAGACCCAGCACCAGCCGGTTCTTCCGGTCGAGTTCCAACTGGTACTGCAAGCCCAGGTCGAGCTTGTAGGAACGTATGTCGGCCGAGTAGATTTGCTGGGTAGAGCTGATGTTCGTGTCGTCGAAACTCATGAGCACCTGGTGGCTCACTTCGCCCCAGAGGTAGCCCACATTGGCTCCCAAGGACAAGGTCTTCGTCGGTGCCCAGCCCAGACCTACATAGACTTCATGCAGTCCGCCGTCACCCTCGAAGGTGGTGGTTTGGGTAATGTCGTCGTTGCCCGAACTGAACTGCTTGTCGGAGGTCGTGTTGTAACCAATCGTACTGAAAGGCACCATTCCCACCGACATGCCCAACTTGGGAGCTAACCTGAAGCCTGCTGTCATATAGTCGATGGAGGAGTTCTTGGCATTCGTCTTGGTGCCGCCGAGCCCTACATTGGCATTCTGCAACGACATGCCGAAGTCGAACAGGAAGCTGAGCGAGTCGATGGATGCATACGAAGCCGGGTTAAGCGTGTTCAGTTCCTTGCCGTCGGCCATGCCGTACGCCGTGCCCGCCATGGCCTTGTTGAAAGCATTGCCGCCTTCGGCCAACAGTCCGAAGCCGTAGCGCGAATAGGGCGAGTTGCTGCCATTGGTTTGGGCCGCACCCTGCATGGTGGCGGCGGCTGCCAGACATACTGCACAGCTCAGTTTGCTTAGGTTGTTCATTGTGTTGTGTGTCAATGTGAGAAAATCAGGGGCGGCTGAAAGCCTCAACGCGCCCCGCAAATATGGTGTAGCAGAATACGGTTCAGACCGATTTCGACGAGTGCGTCATTGCGCAGCACTTCTCTGTGTTGCACAAAGCGCACACCGTTTCCACCGGTGACAAACACCGCCGTCTGTCGGCACGCTCGCTCGAACTGGCTGATGTAACCGTCTATTTCGTGTTCAATGCCCTGCATCACGCCCGCCAGCACAGCCTCCTGTGTGGTCTGTCCCAGCTTGGGCCAACTGCTGCACACCTCTACCAAAGGCAGTTTGGCTGTTTGCTCGTGCAAGGCACGCAGGCGTATGCCCACACCGGGCGAAATGTTGCCGCCCAGATAGTGCCCCTGGTCGTTGACATAGTCATAGGTGATGCAGGTGCCGACATCCACAATCAGCAGGTTGCACTGCGGTTTCAGCACAGCGGCCCCTACTGCTGCGGCCAGCCGGTCTGCTCCCAGCGTGTGAGGGGTGAGATAGTCGCACACAAGTGGCGTGGGCGTTTCACCCGTCACGAGCAGCACCCGATGCAGCAGGCTTTGCAAGGTTTCCAGCAACTGTTCGGGAGCAGTTCCCACCACAGCCACGGCGCAAGCCTCTGCGTCAAATTCGTCTGCCAGCTTGCGCAGCGCTGCCTCCGGGTCGCCGTCAATGCGTTTGCGCAGCAACAGCGTGTCGCCGTCAAACACCGCAGCCTTGGCCGAAGAATTGCCTATGTCGACTATCAGGTTCATACGTCTTGCTTTTCGGGGGCAAAGATAGTGCAAGTGAGAGTAAAAAGCCAAGCTTGCTTGAGCTTTTTGCCGAACGCAGCCTATCTTATTGAAAGATAGTGCAAGGCGAGAGTACAGAAAAGAAAAACGCGTTTTTCTTTTCTGTA
>JBJEAF010000058.1:0-19238 GCA_051868755.1 Alloprevotella sp. | reverse complement strand
TCTGGATTGTCTGGATTGTCTGGATTATCTGGCTTATCCGGCTTATCCGGCTTATCCGGACAGTCCGGCTTTCCCGGAGCCTCCGGCCTCTCCGCCCTCCCACCCTCCCCGCCCCAACAACTCGGCACTTAGAATTTTCTAAGTGCCGCTCAGACAATCCTAAGTGCCGAGTTGTTTCGCCGCTCCCGGCACTTCGCAAATATTCTTGTGTCGGGGGAGGTCTTTTCCGCCCGGAAGGCCTAACTTTACCGCGCAAACCCAGGAGCGGGCCTCGCGCGCGCGTTCCTTATATATATACTACCATGAGACTGACCCTACTGCAAACTGACCCGGCGTGGCGCGATGCCGCCCGGAGCATCGAACAGGCTGAGGGACTGCTGGAGGGGGCCGGGCCGGCCGACATCTACGTCCTGCCCGAAATGTGGGCCACGGGCTTCGATGCCGAACTGGCCGAGCCGACCCGCCGGGGCAGCACGGAGGCACTGGAGTGGATGACCGATGCCGCCCGCCGCCTTGATGCCGCCGTGGCCGGCACCCTCCCGTGGCCCGAAGCGGGCGACGGCGGCTGGCGTAACCGCTTCTTCTTCGTTACCCCGCAGTGCGTGGCGGCCCATTACGACAAGCGACACCTCTTCGCGCCCGCCCGCGAGGACCGCAGCTTCGTGGCCGGCGAGGCCGACACCGTGGTGGACTGGCGCGGCTGGCGCTTCAGGCTGCAAACGTGTTTCGACCTGCGTTTTCCCGAGAGCGGGCGCAACCGCCGCAGCGAGCCATACGACGCGGTGCTCTACGCCGCCAGCTGGCCCGCCTCGCGCCGGCGGGCTTGGGACGCGCTGCTCGTGGCCCGTGCCATCGAGAACCAGGCCTACTGCGTGGGCGTGAACCGCGTGGGGAGCGACCCCTACTGTGTCTACAACGGCGGGTCGGCCGCCGTCAGTCCGGGCGGCGAGGTGCTGTGCCGGCTGGAAGAACGGGCGCAGGCCCGCACCGTGGAGTTGGACGATGGGGCCGTCGCGCGGCAGCGCAGCCGGTTCCTGACACTGGAGTGAGCTGAGCCGAAGCGTTAAAAAAATGCGTTATTCTGGCCAAAATGTTGGAGCGGTTAACGAAAAGGCGTACATTTGCGAAGTAAACGTGTATACGTCGAAAACAAACATCAAATAAAACAGGCGAACTATGAACAAGACTCAACAGCTGGCAGTGGGTGTGAAGCACGCTTACTGTCCCCCGGCCTTGAGCCGGATAGAGTGCCGCCCGGGCGTGCTGCTGAATAGCAGCGGCGGGGGGGTAAGATTCGGTGAAGAAGGCGGAGCCGGCGCAGGCTACAACGAGGAAGACATTATTGACGAAGGCGACTTTTAACACGAAGACTATGAAAAGCATGAGCAAACCCTTGATGGCAGCCGCTATGGGCTGCATGGCTATGGCCTGGACGGGCTGTAGCGACGACCATTTCGAACAGCAGCCTTCGAACCCCCAGCCGCAGCCCCTGTACCACACGGTGGTGCTGGAGTCAGTCATGAACCAGCAGGAAGGCGACGCGCAGAGCCGCACCGTGATCGAATCGAGCGGGAACGGCTACTATGCCAAGTGGAGCGTGGGCGACGTGATCGACTTCTTCGAGTATGCCGAGGGCGTGCCCGTGAGCGGGACTTCGGAGGAGGGCGACCCGGTGACCACCTACGTGAACCAAGAGGGAAAGTACGTGTCGGCTGCACTGGAAGAATCAGACATTAGCCTCGGCAAGGCCAGCTTCCAGGTAAATCTGGCGGCGGCCAACCAGGGAGGAACGGCCTACACCTACGTGGCCGTCTATCCGCACATGTCGTATGGGGCGGGTGATCCCTATGAGTCGTCCATGAGTGTCAACGAGTGGGTGTCGGAGAGCGACGACAGCTATAAGTGGTGGAAGGAAGATTGGGGCTATAGCGGTCCGTATGTGGCGCCGCACCCCGTTGTGATGGTGCTAATGCCGTATGAGCAGTCACCCACAGCCGGCAGCTTCGACCCCAAGGCCGACCTGATGGTGTCGAAGCTCAAGAGGACGGATGCGCAGCTCACCGACAGCGAGCCGCTCACCTTCGCCCGCTTCGGCTCGGTCATCAAGATAACCGCCAAGGGTCTCGATGCCTATCAGGGACAGACCGTGAGCTCCGCCCGGTTCAGCTTCGACGAGAGCTACGGCGGCAACCTGAATGCCGAATATGACACCGCGCTCGAACGGTTGAAGTATTACAAGGGATATCAGGAGTTCGTCCTGACACCGAAAAACGTGACGGTGAAGGAGGACGGCACGGTCGACCTGTGGATCAGGGCCTACGCAGGCGAAATTACCGGATGGTTCCGCTTGGACCTGACCTTGAAGGATGGTTCGGACACCGAGACTCCTATGGCCCGCAAGGTTGACCTGCAGACGGCGGGCAAGAGCCTGAAGTTTGAGGAAGGCCGCATGACTGCCTTCGGCGTGACGAATCTGGGCGTGGCCGACGTGGAACCCGTTTCGGGAGAGAACATCACGCATCAGGTCAACGAAACAGCCGACGGCTTCACCGTGGCTTGGACCGGCGTGGAGAACGCCCAGGGCTACGAATGCTGGTATTACACTGTTGAGGACTATGTGCAGTCGGCTGATGTAGCCTTGACTCCCCAGTGCACCGACGAGGGTGCAAACACGTGGCAGGTGACCGCATCGGGCCTTGCCCCCGATGTCTACTATGTAACGGTGCGCCCCGTGCCCGCCGGGGGCCATGCCATGAAGTCCGGGGTGGAAGAGACCGCCTGCGAGCAAGTTTACGTGGGCGTGGCAAGGGAGTATTACATATCGCTGTGCGATTTGACGACACAGACGATCGGCGAATCGGGAGCGGAGCTGGATTTCACTTCGTCAGGATTCAAGGCCATGGGATTCAATATGAGTGTCAGAAGCTGCAATTGGTTATATGCGGTGAATGGCCAGACCTTCAAGTTCTATACCACGGAGGTGCCCTGGCGCAGGCTTGGCAAACTGCGCTTCTATGCTGATTCGGAAGCTACAGTCCGGAAGCTCAAGGTGTATGCCACGAATAATGCGCTGGGCAGCACGGACGATGCGACAGAGCTGGACGCTCCGACCGTTACGGCATATAGCAGTTATGTCGTGGCCGAGTATGAGGTGCCTGTGGGCAAGGACTACAAGCACTTCTATATGGAGGGCGACTACAGGGACAACGACGGGGTAGGGCTCTTGTCCATTTCCGGGATGAGCGTGTATGGCTATGAGTAGGCCGTGCAGGCAGTTCCCGGCTGTCGGACAGCCATGACAGAGGCCGTGAGGCCAGCCCAAGCAAAAAGGTGATGAGGTTCGTCGAACTTCATCACCTTTTTTCGGGTCGTGGCCCCACGGCCTTGTGCGGGCGCGGCCTGCGGCGCGTCAGAGGCGGTCGGCCAGTTCGGCGAGCGGCAGCCGGTCCTTGGCCTTCTGCGGGCAGTCGGGAGCGATGTGGCCCACGGGCAGAATCACCACCGCCTCGTGGTCGGGCAGCGGGAAGAGGCTGCGCATGAGGTCGGGGTCGAAGTTACACACCCAGCAGCTGCCCAGACCGCGCTCGGTGGCGGCCAGGCAGATGTGTTCGGCAGCGATGGCCACGTCGATGTCGCCGTGCGCCTTCTGGTCGGCAGCGCGGGTCCAGCAGCGGCCCGTGTGGGCGTAGCAGACGATGTAGAGCGGCGCGGTGGCGAACCACTCGCGGTTGTAGACCTGGCGCAGGCGCGCCTTGGCGGCTTCGCCCTCTACCACCACAAAATGCCAGGGCTGGCGGTTGACGGCCGAAGGAGCCAAGCGGGCACACTCCAACAGGTAGTCGAGGTCGGAGGGGCTGACCTCCTGACTGGTGAATTTGCGCGCCGAGAAGCGTTGGCGCGAGAGTTCAAGCATGTTCATAGCTTAAGGTTTTTGGCGGTAAGTCACCTGGCCCATGCGGTCGTCGGCATAGATGCACTCCTTCAGCTCCCCGGCGCTGAGGGGCACGGCGTCGCGCGTGAGCTCGGGCACGTTGTAGCTCTTGGTGAGCAGCAGGTTCTGCTCGGGGTCGGCCTGCGGCAGGATGAACGCCTTGTGGGCCTGACCCTTCGTGTCGAAGTAGGCTATGTAGGGACGGGTGTAGGAGCCGTCGTCGCGGCGCGAGCTGAACACGATCCAGCGACCGTTGGAGCTCCAGGTGTGGTAGCTGTCAACCCCCTTGCTGTTGGCTGCTTCGAGCGGGCGGACTTCGCCGGTGGCGAGGTCCTTCACGTAGAGGTCGGAGGTGGAGTGCCAGATGTGGAACTGCCCGAAGTCGGCCAGCGTGAAGAGCACGTAGCGGCCGTCGGGACTGACGCGCGGCACGGCGCAGCTGCGCTCCATGGCGACACAGTCCACTTCGAGCTGGGGCTGGCCGAAGGTGCCCGTGGCAGGGTCGAAGCTGATGCTCATAAGGTTGTAGCGCACCTGGCGGCAGATGCGCGTGATGATGTCCTGGCGCTGCTGGGCCGTGGTGCCGGCAAATTCGGGCACGTGGGCCGAGCAGTAGAACACCTTGAGGCCGTCGGGGCTCCAGCAGGGGAAGGTCTCTAACTCCGCGTCCGTCTTCAGGATGTTGCTGATTTGCCGTTTGTCGGCATCGTAGAACACGAGGTCTGAACCGTAGTCCACGACCTCAATCTTGTCGTGGTCGAGCATGTGGAACGCCTGGCCCGTCTGGTTGGAGGAGAAGACGACCCAGTTGCGCTGCGGGTGCCACGAGGGGTAGACCGAGTTGGAGAGCACGGAGTCGCACTTCATGTTCATCTTCACGGCCTTTCCGCCGTCGACGAACACCGTGCCGCCGTGCTTGGCGCGCACGTGGAAGAGCATACGCCGCGTGCTGTAGTTCTGGTAGTTGTGGCAGTTTACGCAGTGGTTGTCGGCATCGCTGTACTCGCGGTTGTTCTCATAGATGGTGTGCACGCCGAAGCCCTGGAGGTCGCGCTGGTAGAGGCCCAGCTGGCGGTAAAGCTCATAGGACGGCTCGATGAGGCGGTAGGAGAGGTAGCGGTCAATCGGCTCGGCGGCTACGGTGAGGGTGTAGGCGGGAAACCTGACCCAACCGCTGTCGCGGCGGGCGTAGAGCGTGACGGTGAGGTCACGGCCCTTGTTGGCTTCGAGCAGGCCGCGCCATTCGAGCGAGTCGAAGCAGAGTTTGCCGTCGGCCGAGGCGGCGGCGAGCACCTGGCGGCCTGCGCCCTCGATGCAGCCGACGTAGGCCGTGCCGGCGGAGCGCACTTGGATGTTGAGCGGGGCGATGTTGGGCGGAATGACTATGCCGCGGTAGTCGGGATAGATGTGGGCCGCCTCCTGAACGGCTGTGCTCTGTTCGGGCAGGCGGGCCTCGGGCCGGTTGCAGGCTGCGGCGAGCAGGGCCAGCACGAGGGCGGTGAGAGAGGGAAGGAAGGTTTTGGGTTTCATGGGGCTGTCGCCTTGGTTCGGTTGGGGGGTTAGGGCCCCGCAGCGGAACTGCGGGGAACGGTGGTCAGCGGACGGGGAAACGCAGCGGAACTGCGGGAGGGGAGGAGGCCGCAGACGACCGCGAGAGAAGCCGCAGACGGGGAGGGAAGGGACGCGGACGGGGAGGCCGCGGAAGGGGAGGGCGTCAGTTGACGCCGCCTTTCTCCTCCTTGTTGGGCTTCATGACCTGGTCGGGGTCGTTGTTCTCCGTGTAGTAGTAGTAGACATACGTGCCGAGCCAGCGGTCACGCAGCTCGTGGCGCAGGGCCAGGCGGTCGTTGACGTAGGGCTTGGCATCGAGCAGGAAGGAGCGGATTTCGTCGGGCACGAAGCGGCCCACCTGGGGGAAGTGGCTGAGCAGTTCGGGCTGCTTGAGCGACATGATGGCCAGTGCCTGCTGCACGCAGGGGGGGAAGGACATGCCCTTCTGGGCCATCACTTGGGCGCGGGGCAGGAAGCTGTCGAGGCTCTTGGAATAGAGACAGGCCGCTACGGAGGTGGCCAGCACGGCATCGGTACCTTCGGTCAGCCCGATGTTGTAGCCGAGGAAGGCTGGCGGCTGGTAGTTCTGCTCAAAGTGGGACTCGCGCGGGTAGAGGGCGAGGATGTGGGCGAAGGTCGGCTGCTGGCGGATGCTGTCGGGCTTTCCGGCCAAGGGCCTGAGCTTCGCGGTGAAGCCAGACTCGAAGGGCGACTGCTCGATGAGGGTGGCGTACTTCAGGAACAGCTCCTTCTCGTTGTTGAGCAGGGCACAGAGCGCGAGCCGCTTGAGCGTGAAGAGGCGCGGGCCGTTCATCACCATCTGGTCCATGGCACTGCGGTAGGCCGCGTTGAGCAGTCCGGCGTGGAGGTTGCAGTCCATGAGGAAGATGCCGTATTCCTCGCTGCCGTCGTGCTTTTCGAGCCGCGCTTCGGGATATTCGTAGACGATGTCGAACATGCCTTCGAGCAGCTGGTCGGTTTCGAGCAGGGCCAGGGCATGGTAGGCGGCTACGGCGCGCGTGGGCTGCTTGGCCGAGCGGGCCTCGGTGATCATGGCCTGCCACTCCTCGCGGTCGGTGAGGTTCTGCAGGCGCGCGGTGAGGATTTCGTTCTCATTAAAATGAAGGGCTGCCCACGAGGTGCCCGCCGTGAGCAACAGGGCCAGGGCCAGACCGTAGGGGCGCACCGGGGCGGGCGCGGGAGCGGCATCCTTGCGGCGCACGGCTATCCACACGGCGAGCGCAGCCACGGACGAGGCGAGCAGGCAGGCCAGCGCGATGAAGATGAACTGCGAGGGTTCAGACTTGTAGTAGAGGTTCGTGCCGCGCCAAAGCATCCACCCGATCTGGGCCAGCGGCAGCACGAAACCCAGTCCGGCCCAGTTGCGCGGAAGCCTGAGCGCGTAGTCCGTACAGCGCGCGGTGAGCGTGTAGACCAAGGCTAAGGCGGCGGCACCGAGGGCCATAGACTTGAAGAGCAGCAGGGGCCAGCGCATGAGCCACCACAACCGGCCGTAGGGCTGGCTGAGCAGGTAGTGCATGGTGTCGGGCGAGGTGGAGATGTAGCTGTCCTGTTCGGCGCGGGTGAGCACGTCGCCATACACCCCGTAGAGAAAGGCGAAGAGGGCGGCGAAGCCCAGCACGTAGGTGAGCCACCAGGCCGTGCGGGGCTTGAGGCCCCACCGCCGCGCAGGCTTGGGAGCTTTCGGCGCGCGTGAGGAGGAGGGGGCACTCGGCGTGCCCGGAGTGGAATGCTTCTTTTTCACGTTGTTGTCGCAGATTAGTCAGTGAGAAGCGTGCGTGGCGGTCAGGCCACGCACGCCGTGTTCGGGATTCAGCGGGCGGTAGGCCGCCCGGGGCCAGGCCTCAGGGCATGGCGTTGAGTTCGAGCGCAGGCTGGTCGTCATACTGTTGCTGCAGCCTGACGAGTTCCTTCATTAGCCTCTGGGTGACCTTCTCGGTGCCCGGCTGGCCGTAGAGGTTGTGGAGCTCCTGCGGGTCGGTGTTGAGGTCGTAGAGTTCCCACTCGTTGATGTCGCGGTAGAAGTGGATGAGCTTCCAGCCGTCGGCGGTACGTACGCCGTAGTGACGCTTCACGCTGTGTTCGGCGGGGTACTCATAATAATGGTAGTAGAGACTCTTGCGCCAGTTCTTGGGATGCTTGCCCTTGAGGAGCGGCAGGAGCGACACGCCTTGGATGTCCTCGGGAATGGGCGCGCCGGCCAGTTCGAGGAAGGTGGGGGCGTAGTCAATGTTCTGCACCAGTTCGGGAATGTCGCCCTTGGCCTCCAGCCCGGCGGGCAGGCGCATGACGAGCGGGGTGGCAAACGATTCTTCATACATGAAACGCTTGTCGAACCAGCCGTGCTCGCCCATGTAGAAGCCCTGGTCGGAGGTGTAGACCACGAGGGTCGAGTCGAGCAAGCCCGCCTCCCGCAGGTAGTCGAGTGTGCGGCCGATGTTGTCGTCGAGCGTCTTGAGCACCTTGGCGTAGTCGCGCATGTAGCGTTGGTACTTGAACTCGGCCAGGGCCTTGCCGCTGAGGTTGCGGCGGTAGAAGTCGCGGGCCAGGGGCTCGTAGACATCGTTGTACTGCTGGAGGTCGGCACTGTCGAGACGTGAAATCATGCGCAGATAGTTGGAGGTGAGGCGCGTGGTCATGCCCGGACGGTACATCTTGGTGTCGTAGACGATGTCCATGTGGCGGTTGTCGGCAATCTCCATCTCCTGTGCGGCGGCTGCGCGGCGGCCTTCGTAGTTGTCGTAGAAGGTGGCGGGCAGGGCGAAGGTCTTGTCCTCATACTCGCGCAGGTACTTGATTTCGGGCAGCCAGCAGCGGTGGCAGGCCTTGTGGTGGATGAAGAGGGCGAAGGGCTTGGAGCGGTCGCGCCGGTGCTCCATCCAGTCAATGGCCTTGTCGGTGATGACGTTCGTCACGTAGCCCCGCTCACGCACCGTGTCGTTCTGCATGGTGATGAAGTCGGGGTTGTAGTAGTCGCCCTGTTCGGGCAGGATGTTCCAGTAGTCAAAGCCCGTGGGGAGCGTGACCAGGTGCCACTTGCCCACGATGGCCGTCTGGTAGCCCGCCTGCTGGAGGAGCTTGGGCATGGTCTGCTGCGTGCCGTCGAAGATGCCGTGTTCGTTGTTGGTGAAGCCGTTCTTGTGGGAGTGCTTGCCCGTAATCATGCAGGCGCGGCTCGGACCCGAGAGAGAGTTTGCCACGTAGGAGTTGACGAACTTCACGCCGTCGGCTGCGATGCGGTCGAGGTTGGGTGTCTCGACAAAGCGGTTGTCGTAGCAGCTCATCATCTGGGCCGTGTGGTCGTCGGTCATGATGTAGACGATGTTGTAACGCCCTTGGGCCGCCGCTACGGCAGGCAGCAGGAGGGGCGAGAAGAGCAGGAGGTTCTTCTTCATGCTTCGGTATGTTACGTTGGGGGATAGAGGATTGCTTGGCTTGTGTCCGCAGGGTGGAAAAAGAGGAACCAGAAATTGGGAATCAGGCTGCCGCAGCTTGGCTTGGGCCGAGTGGGGTGATGATTCCTAATCTCTGATTCCTTCGTGCAGGGCAGCACAGGGGCTGTGCTACTTCTGGGTCATGTTATAGACGATGTCCATGATTTGCTTGCCGAGCGCGTCTGCCTCTTCCATGGTGTGGGCTTCGGAGTAGACACGGATGATCGGCTCGGTGTTGCTCTTGCGCAGGTGAACCCACTTGTCGGCGAAGTCGATCTTTACGCCGTCGATGTCGGTCACCTTCTCGTCCTTGTAGAGCTCCTTCACCTTCTTGAGCACGGCGAAGATGTCTGTGGTCGGGTCGAGGTCGATGCGGTTCTTGGCAATGTAGTACTGCGGCAGCGAATCGCGGAGTTCGGAGGCGCGCATACCCGTCTTGGCCAAGTGGGTGAGGATGAGGGCGATGCCTACGAGGGCGTCGCGTCCGGAGTGGGCAGCGGGATAGATGACACCGCCGTTTCCTTCACCGCCGATGACGGCGCCGGTCTCCTTCATCTTGGTTACCACGTTCACTTCGCCTACGGCAGCTGCGGTGTAGTTGCAGCCGTACTTCTCGGTCACGTCGCGCAGACCGCGGGTCGAGGAGAGGTTAGAGACGGTGGGGCCAGGGGTGTGGCGGAGCACGTAGTCGGCGCAGGCCACGAGGGTGTTCTCCTCACCGAACATGGAGCCGTCTTCGCATACCAAGGCCAGACGGTCCACATCGGGGTCAACCACGATACCGAGGTCGTGGCGGCCTTTGCGCAACAGGTTGCGGATTTCGCTGAGGTGCTCCTTGAGCGGCTCGGGATTGTGGGCGAAGTCGCCGGTCGGTTCGGTGTTGAGGCCCGTTACCTGGGTTACGCCGAGCTGTCCGAGGAGTTTGGGGAGGATGATGCCGCCCACGGAGTTGACGGTGTCGATGGCTACGGTGAAGTGGGCGCGGCGAATGGCGTCGATGTCGACCAGTTCGAGGTCCTTGACCATTTCGATATGGCGCTGGTCGTAGCTGTAATTCTTGGTGTAGCAGCCCAGACTGTCGACGTCGGCAAATTCGAAGTCGCTGCTGTTGGCTTTGCGCACAACCTCAGAGGCTTCTTCGGGCGGGAGGAATTCGCCTTTCTCGTTGAGGAACTTCAGGGCGTTCCACTGGCGGGGGTTGTGGCTGGCGGTGATGATGATGCCGCCGCAGGCGCGCTCCATGGTCACGGCCAGCTCGGTGGTGGGCGTAGAGGCCAGACCGATGTTCACCACGTCGAATCCCATGCTCATCAGTGTACCACACACAACGTGGGTCACCATTTCGCCCGAGATACGTGCGTCACGGCCTACTACAATCTTGCGGCGGTATGTACGGTTCACAATTCTTTCGCGCAAGGATGCGTAGGCAGAGACCGACTTGGCAATGTCAACGGGATTCAAGGTATCGCCGGTGCGGCCGCCGATAGTGCCGCGGAAACCGGAGATGGATTTAATAAGTGTCATAGTATATTAGAATTAAAAGAATTGCGAAGCAAAGGTAGCGAAATGTTGATAGTTTGTGCAAGGAAAACGGTTTTTTTTTGCCGAGCGGCGGTTCGCGGGCACTTTTTGGGAGGATGCAGCCTCCCGGGCGGGGCAATACTACTTACTTTTCAGAGAAGATATACTTCTACTGCGGTAGAAGATATACTTCAACTGCGGTAGAAGATATACTGCTCCTGTCAGTCAGTTGATAAGGGCCAGGCAAGGGGCGGGCTGTGTGCTTACTGGGCTTTCAGCCTGCTCCTTGTAAGCTTGCATCCATGATTTTCCAGTCGGCGATTGTGCGGCGCTCGGTGTCAAAGTTGACGGCGACCTTGACGACGGGCAGTTTCTCGAGGGCGAACTTGGCGGGGTAGTCCTTGAGGTCTATCTGGCGCATGGCCGCCCCGGCACTCCGGTTCAGCTTCAGCTCGAAGAGGTAGATGGCCTTGGCGGTGCGCATCACCGCGTCGACGCGGCCGGTCGGCGTGCGCACTTCGACATCGACATACCTGCCCATGAGTGAGAAGATGATGTAGAGCATCTGCTGGTAGTGCCCCTCGCTGTTGGCCCGGTCGCAGTAGGGTACGGTCAGGAGGTAGGCTTGGAGCAGGCCGAGCATGGCGTCGAGGTCTTCGTTGAGCAGGGCGCGGTACATCTTTCCGATGGTGGTCAGCCCTTTTTCCCATTTGGCCAGCACATAGTTTGGAAGCAGATTCTCCATCAAGCCTACGCGTATTTCCTGATTGGGGATGCTCAGTGTGTAAAGCCTTGAGAAAGGATCGTAGTCTTTGATGGTGAAATAGCCGCTTTGATAGAGCAGGGGAGTGATGGACCTCATGTTCTCAGTCGGTGCGTCAAAGGCCGAGGCAGTGGCTTCCATGGCATTGATGTCGGTCGGTGTGATCTCGAACTTGCGCATCATTTCGATGAGGTAGGTGGGTGTGCCCGTCTCGAACCAGTAGTTGTTGAGCTGGTGGTCCTGCAAGGCGTTGAGGAGGCTGAAGGGGTTGAAGATGTCGGGCGAGGGCCAGGTGAAGTGGTAGCCGTCGTACTGCCGCTTCAGCTCCGCCACCGCCTCTTCGCGGCTCTTCTGCCCGTAAGCGGCAAAGTCGTCCACGTAGTCGGACATTTGCGTGAGCATTTCCTCCTTGGCAATGCCGCAGACGGCGGCATAGTCGGGCATCATGGAGATGTTCTTCAGGTTGTTCAGCTCGCTGAAGATGCTGAGCTGCGAGAACTTGGTGATGCCCGTGAGGAAGACGAACTTGAGGTACGGGTCGGAAGCCTTCAGCGGCGAGTAGAAGTTTCGCATCACCTGGCGCAGCTGCGGAAGCCTCTCATCCTCGTGCACAACGTCAAGCAGCGGTGCGTCGTATTCGTCGATGAGCACGACAACCTGCCGGCCCGTCTGGCTGTAGGCAGCTTGTATCAATGCCGTAAAACGGTCATTGAGGTCGAAGGCAGGCTGCGTGATGCCATAACGAAGTTCGTATTCAGCGAGCCGCCGGCCGATGTAGCGTTCCAGCTGGCCTTGCTCCATGTGCTTGCCTCCGCTCATGTCCAAGCGCAGCACAGGATATTCCACCCACTCCCTTTCCAACCGTTCGATGGCCAGTCCCTTGAAGAGTTCCTTGCGCCCTTCGAAGTAGGCTTGGAGGGTGGACACGAGCAGCGACTTTCCGAACCTTCGGGGGCGGCTCAGGAAGATGTATTTGCTGAGTTGCGTCATCTTCCAGACATATTCGGTCTTGTCTATGTAGAGGCAGTCCAGCTTCTTGACTTCAGAGAAAGTCTGGATGCCTACGGGGAGTCGTTTCAGTTGCTTCTGTTCCATGTGTCAGTACTATGGGTGGAATATATCGGCAAATATACGAAGGTAAAAGCTACGGGGCAAGAAAAGAGGGTGATGTTCAGCGCAGGAACCGGCGGGTCAGACCGCCGAATTCTTCGATGCGCCGGTCGCGCAGGAAGGGCCACCAGCGGCGCACATTCTCGCTGCGTTCCAGGTCTACCTCCACCACGATGTTTTCCTCTTTGTCTATGTCGGCGCGTGCCAGCATTTCGCCTTGCGGACCGCACACGAAGCTGGACCCCCAGAAGCTGATGCCGCGCGTCTGTCCCGAGGGGTCAGGTTCCCAGCCCGTACGGTTCACGGCAATGACAGGCAGTCCGTTTGCCACGGCATGTCCGCGCTGTACCGTGGTCCACGCTTCGCGTTGGCGGGCCTGTTCTTCGGGCGTGTCACTGCTTTCGTAGCCGATGGCCGTGGGGTAGATGAGCAGCTCGGCCCCTTGCAGCGACATGAGGCGTGCTCCTTCGGGATACCACTGGTCCCAGCACACCTGCACGCCCAGTCGGCCCACCGAGGTGTCGATGGGGTGAAAACCCAGGTCGCCCGGCGTGAAGTAGAACTTTTCGTAGTAGGCGGGGTCGTCGGGAATGTGCATCTTGCGGTAAGTGCCGGCTATGGTGCCGTCCCGTTCGAACACCACCGCCGTGTTGTGGTAGAGTCCGGCAGCACGCCGTTCGAAGAGCGAGGTCACGAGCACGATGCCGTGCTTTTGGGCCAGTGCGCCGTAGAAGTCTGTCGAAGGACCCGGAATGGGTTCGGCCAGGTCGAAGTTGTCAGTGCTTTCCACTTGGCAGAAGTAGAGCGAGTTGTGCAACTCTTGCAGCACCACGAGCTGTGCGCCGCGTGCCGCCACGTCGGCGATGTTGCGGGCCAGCTTCTGTTTGTTTGCTTCGGTGTCGGCTGTACACGACTGCTGCACCAGTCCGACTTTCAGTATGCGGGAGGATGACATGTTGAGATAGGTTGAAGAGTGAGGTAGGGGGAGGTATAAGAGTGAATAGTTGTGAAATGCGAACTGCTGGCATAGCCTTTACAGCGTGTCGGCTTCGGGCAGCACCCCGCGCGGGAACTGCATCGTGGCGCAGTGTAGCGAACCGTGTTGGCAGATGAGTGCGCGGCAGTCCACGCCCACGATGTCGTGTGCGGGATAGGCCCGTTGCAGGGCCTTGGCCGCAGCCGCGTCATTGTCGGGCTGGGCATAGGTGGGGAAGAGCACCGTGCGGTTCATCACCAAGTAGTTGGCGTAGGTGGCCGGCAGCCGTTCGCCGTCGGCGTCATGCACCGCCTCGGGCAGCGGCACGGCAATCAGTCGGTAAGGCTCTCCCTCCTTGGTGCGGAAATCCTGTAGTTCCTCCTCCATAGCCTTCAGTTCGGCGAAGTGCTCGTCGGCCGGGTCGGTGCACTGCACATACACGATGGTGTGTTGCGGACACAGGCGGGCCAGCGTGTCGATGTGGGAGTCTGTGTCGTCGCCCGCCAGATAGCCATGGTGCAGCCACAGGAAGTGGTCCACGCCCAGCCGTTCGCCCAACAGCGCTTCGACCTGCCCGAGGTCAGGGTGCGGGCCGCGCCGGTTTGGGTTCAGCAGACATTCGACGGTGCTCAGCAGCGTGCCTTCGCCGTCAGTCTCGATGCCGCCCCCTTCCAGCTCAAAGTCCAGGCAGTCCACGTATTTCCCGCGCAGCACGTCGCCGAGCTGTGCGTTGATAGCGTTGTCCTTTTCGGCTGCAAACTTGCCTCCCCAGCCGTTAAAGCGGAAGTCGAGCAGTTCCCAGCCGTCGCTGCCTACCACTGTCAGCGGTCCGTGGTCGCGTGCCCAGGTGTCGTTGGTGGCACACTCCTTATATATAATGTGTCGGGTGGCCCGTTGCGGCAGTCGGCTCTCCAAGAGCGACTTCACCTCGGCGGGGTGGGGTGTCACGATGAGCAGCGTTTCGCGCGTGGCGATTTCGAAGGCTATGCGCAGGTAGCATTCAGTCACCTCGTCGAGCATATACGCCCAGTCGGTGCCGGCGTGCGGCCAGGTGAGCTGTACGCCGCTCTGCGTCGTCCATTCGGGTGCCAGCGTGCGGAACCGCGGCATCGTCACGTCATCAGTGGCCGCCGTGGGTACAAACAAGTTGAGAGTCAGGTCGTTTTGGGTAGAGGTGGGTCGGAGATATTGGAGTGCCATGGGGAGAAAGAGAGGGAAAACTTCAAACAGGTTAGATACTTTCCTGCGTGCGCAGATAGTTGATGAAGGCATCGGTGGTGGTGGGCAGCAGGACTGCCTCGATGGCCTGCTTTTCGGGGAAGAAGTCGGGCGAATAGCCGTCGCCGCCGGTGGTGATGTAGTCGTCGGTGACGAGCACATACCGCTGTTTGGGCTTCAGTGTGCGGAGGCTGTGGTCGGGGGCTTCATACATGAGGCGCGTCACGTGCGATTCGGCATCCTGCTCCACGCGCAGGTAGCTCGTTTGCAGCCACCCGAAGCGCGTGTTGTGGAGTCCGAACTCCACCAGCTGCTCAATCTGCTTTCCCGTCAGCCGGTAGGCCCTCAGCCTGTTGGCAAACGGCAGTGTCTCGCCCACGTCGAGCACGCTGACCGGCCCTTGCGTGAGGTTGGCGCGTATGGTGCCGAAGTGGCTGCATCCGATTACGACCTCCTTGGGGCCGAGCTTTGCCGCCTGGCGGTAAGCCTCGGCATACGAGCGGCACACCAACGTGCCCAGCTCCGTCTGCGTGTATTTGTCGTTTCGGTCGTGCGTCAGCGTGTGAGAGGCATAGGTCAGCCGGTCGCCGATGGGCGTGCCGCCCGCCGTGCGCGTGTGTTGCAGCAGCGAGTCAATCTGGGCCTGCAGCCGGGCCGGGCCGGCCTCTAACTGTTGCTTCGGCGTGACACGCACCAGTTGCGGCTCGACGCTGGTCACGCGCATTTCGGTCGTGTCGACCGTGCAGACCAACATGCTGATGTAGTCTCCGTGCCAGTTGCCCTGGACCACCGGGATGCCCGGCTCGTTGATGGTGCCACACACCCTCTGGTGCGTGTGCGACGAGAGCACCCCGTGCCAGCGGTTGCCGTCGATGCGTCTCAGCCAGTCGGCATCCTGGTCTTCCCATTCGGGCAGCCCGGCCTCGTTGGTAGCCGTGCCAATGTGGGTGAGCAGCAGCCTCAGGTGCGCCCCTTCGATGAGCGAGCCTTCGGGCAGGGCCATCACCGAGTCGAGCACCGCCGTGTAGCGTCCGTCGAAGTGCAGTCCCGACAACCGCCGCGTGCTGGCCTGCTGCGGGGTCATGGAGGTGATGAGACCCACCACCGCCACCCGCAGCGTCTGGCCGCCGGGCAGCGTCAGGGGCACCGACACCACCGGACGGGCAAAGTCGGGAATGCGCCGGGCCGAGGCTTGGCGCACGTTGGCGCACACATAGGTCAGGTCCCAGCCCTGTGGGCGCAGCGGGGAGTCGCCCCACTTCTGGGCCAGGGCGCGTTGCCCCTCGTCAAACTCGTGGTTGCCGAGAGCCGAGATGCGGATGTCTAGGTCGTTGAGCAACACGGGCATCAGCGCGCCGTGGGTGGCGTTGTAGAAGAAGCTGCCGCCGAAGTTGTCGCCCGCCGACACCGTGAGGTGGACCGGGTAGACGCGTTTCAGCGAGTCGAGTGTCTGGTACAGGCTCGGCGCTCCCGCAATGCCCTTGTAGTCGTTGCGCACAAAGGCCGCGTGGAAGTCGTTGATGCTGAATATGGCCACCTTTACCTGTGCCGTGGCCGTGAGACACAGGCTGGCCAGCAGGAGCAGAATCTGTTTCATGTCAGAGAGAGTTGTGGTTTTCGGGGAGAGTGAAAAAGGCTTTGCGGCGTGGTCGCCGGCTGCGGGCTACGAGCGGCTCACCTGCAGGCCCGTGCGCGACACGCTCATGTCGACAAAGCGCGCGTTGGCCGACAGCGGCCGTTCGTTGAGCAGCTGCCTGATGCGGACAGCCGCCTCGGGGTCCTTGGCCACCATATACATGAAGCCGCCTCCGCCCGCGCCGGGCAGTTTGTAGCCGTGACACAGGTCGTCGATGCGCTCGCAGAGGGCTTCGACCTGGGGCGGATTGGTGCCCGCGTCGAGTGCCTTGTTCTGCTGCCAGGTGGCGCGCACCATGCGTCCGAAGGCCTCCAGGTTGTTGCGTTGCAGGGTGTCGAAGACCGTCAGCGCGTGTTGCTTCATCTCGTCGAGCAGCTGTAGGTGGCGCGTGTTGTTGAGGAACATGCCGCGCACGATTTCGGCCAGGATGTTCTTGGCCGTGCGCGTGATGCCGGTGTAGTAGAGCAGGTGGCAGGCACGTGTGTCGGGGTCGGTGAAGAGCGTGTCGGGCAGCCAGCGCGCCACGGCGTTCTGGTCGAAGCCCGGCGAGGTCTGCAGCAGCTTCACGCCCGGCAGCACGCCGCCATATTGGTCTTGCCAGCCGCCGCCTGTGGTGAGCAGCTGCTCCAGCACCAACGTGCGGTTACACGTTTCGTTCTTGTCCCAGCCCAGGCCGCAGAAGTCGCTCAGCGCGCCCAGCACGGTGGCCGCCAGGATGCTGCTTGTGCCCAGTCCTGAGCCGGCGGGTATGGCAGCCAGCAGCGTGATTTCGATGCCGCAGCCGAATGCCTCCAACTGTTGCCGCAGCGAGCCGAACTCTTCCTGGCCGAAGCCCGGGGCGAAGCCCGCCAACGCCAGTGCTGCCTTCGGGATGGAGAAGGGCGAGCCCACGCGGTTGAACTGTTGCAGCTCTTCGTAGGTCTCGATGCGCTCCATGGCACCCAAGTCGATCGAGCGGCAGATGACCACCGGCTCCAGGCACGGTTTGACGTACACCTGCAGGGGTGGTTGGCCGTTCAGCTCGATGGCCAGGTTCACCACGTTGCCCCCCGTGGTCAGGCTGTAGGGCGGTGTGTCGGTCCAGCCGCCTGCCACGTCGATGCGCACGCTGCTGCGTGCCCAGACAATCTGGTCGGCGCAGGTCGTGCGGCGGGGTGCACTCTTGCGCAGCAGCACCTGTTCGGTCAGTCCTTCGCGCAGCAGTGCAAACGCCTGTGCCTCATAGCCGGCGGCCTGTTCGGGCTGCGTGGTGCGCAAGGCTTCTGAGCGGAACAT
The DNA here is from genome assembly GCA_051868755.1 of Alloprevotella sp. Classification (GTDB taxonomy): domain Bacteria; phylum Bacteroidota; class Bacteroidia; order Bacteroidales; family Bacteroidaceae; genus Alloprevotella. Next base: position 1,802 of record JBJEAF010000058.1, on the reverse strand, counting down.
GGCATCGTGGATGCGCGCCATGAGCGGTGTGTCGGCCGGCAGCTCTGCGGGCAGCGGCCAGCCGCCTTCGGCAAACTTGTGGGCCATGTCCTTGAGGTTCGTCTGGTAGAACACGCTCAGGCGGTAGTTGTCGGCCAGCTTGGGCAGCGTCAGGGCCTGTATGTCGCGGCGTTGGGCAAAGAGGCGCGGAAGGTTGGCCTGCGCCGACAGCTCGTCGGCCGAGTAGCGGGGCAGGCTGCGCCACAGGTCGGTGGTGGCGGGCAGCGGGTTGTCGCCCAGGAACCAGTCGAGCAGCAGCTGCATCTGGTCGGCCCGGCCGGTGGCCGGGAAGAGGCGCGCCGCCTGCAAGTCATCGGCACGGCCGAGTTCCTGCGGCGCAATGCCGCGTGCCGCCAACCATGCTCCCACGGGCCGGCCCATGAACAGTGTGCCCGCATCGGTCAGTGCGCCCCTGAAGGCGTCATAGAAGCCGTAGGGCCGCAGCGCGTGGGCCGTTTCGCCTATGGGCACCATGTCCAGACACACGCCGGGGGCGAGCGTCACCTCCCAGTCGTTGCGCGGAATGCCCGTCACGATGTGGTGGTGGCTGTAGTGCCACTTCGGTCCGAGGTGGGCGTTCTCGATCCACACGTCGGTGGTTTCGGCCGTGGGGCGGTTGGCAATCAGCGCGTTCTGCGTGAACACCGAAGTCTGCGGCTTGATGCCCCGCTTCAGGATGTAGCGTTGGTCCTTCACCAAGTTCTGTATGGCCATCGACGAGGCAATCATGTCCTCGCCCGTGCCGTAGTGGTAGAACTCGCCGCCGGGCAGCGGCAGCACGGCCACCTTCAGGTCAGCCAGGTCGGCATCGGGCTGCGAGGGATGGACACCCAGCGCGCAGCCGAACTCGCTGTACAGGTCGTAGCAGGCCGGCACCGCCAGCTCCTTGCCGCCCGGTGTGGGGCAGCATTCGGCCGGGGTGGCCGGGGCCTGGGTCTTCTGCATGAGGCGCATCACGGCGCGGTCCGAGAGCAGCCACACGCCGATGTCCATGAGCAGCAGGTGGGTCGAGGCCAGAGCCGCCTGCTCTTCGGGCCGGGGCTTTTGGAGCATGAAGTCGAGTTCGCCGGGCCGCTCGCGCCGCATGGCAAACACCCCGTGGTGAGATGCCTGCTTGGCGTTGGCCCACAGACCGTAGCACACCACGTCGGCCTCCGGGATGGGCTGCAGCGGTTCGGTGGCGCGCAGGAGCACGTCGCCGCTGGCAATGAGCGTGCGCAGCGGCTTCGGGGCCTTGTGGAGGATGTTGCTGTAGAAAGGCAGCTGCAGGTCGAGCAGTGTCTGGTCAATGCGCTGTCCGCGGGTCCAGCGGAACACCGGGATGGGGGCCAGTGCCTTGCCGCTCGGGGCATAGGCCGGCAACCGCCTGCTCTGTCCGCCCGCGTGCAGGAGGATGCGCTTGTCGCCGGCCAACCAGTCGGCGAAGGACAGCCCGCCACCCTCGTCGGCGTGGGCCGAAGCCAGCAGCCAGGCCGTGCCGCCTCCCGAACCCAGCTTGCGGTGGGCGGGGTCGGCGGTGACATACACTTTCTCGCGGCTCTGGCGGGTGAGTTCGTGGAACACGCCGCAGGCATTGGGCGGCATAGACAGCAGGTATTTCATGGGGTTTCGTTGCGGTTAGGGTGGAGTTGTGTAATTTCCGACAAAAGTAGCCATTTCGCGGCAGCGGACAAAAATTTCATCCCGTTTCGTCTCTCATCCCCGACAATCCCCCTGAACAACTCGGCACTTAGGAAAAACAACTCGGCACTTAGGAAAAACAA
>JBJEAF010000057.1:0-19322 GCA_051868755.1 Alloprevotella sp. | reverse complement strand
TAATAAACAGGCGGGCTGGAAGCCCGCCCTCCCAGTGCACCGTCGCTACAGGCCGGAAAAAAGGCGGAAAAGCTTCGCCCCACCCATAAACGAGCATCCGCCGGCTTACCTGTCGAAGGCAGCCGGCGGATACATTTTTTAGGGATATTTTGGGTGTGTGTTGCTTCAGTTTCCTCTTTGATAGGTGATTTCGTAGAAACAGGGATAGACGTTGGCCGAAGCGTTGGCCTGACCCTGTGAGCTGGGCACGATGAGGCGGACCTTGGCCAAACGAGCATCGGGACCGTCAAGCGATCGGGCCAAGTTGATGTAGGTGAGCGGAACAAGCCAGCCTGCGGGCACAGCCGAAGAGTTGTAAGTCTGGTACATCACGCCCAAGTCGCGCACAAAGGAGGCGGAGAAGGAGCCGTAGGAGTTGCTGCACTGCATGACATCGTAGTTCAGCTCGTAGTAAGAGGGGATATTGGAACTCTGAATTGAGTCCATGGCGATGTTATACTCCGTGTGGCGCGTGATAATCTGCCGCGTTTCGCCCTCAGCGAGCTTGCTGCCAGTACCCTTTTCGACAATCTGCATGTAGACGCCTTTCTGCTCAAACTTGACATACTCATTCTGCGACACGTCGGTCATACTGTCGTTACGGTGGAACTCCGCCTCCGTGATGACCTTGATGTTACCCGGTATGTTGAGCAGGTATTCACCCGAATCGCTGTCCTTGACCTGTGTGCCCGATTCCAGAAAAGCTTTAATCTGCTTGTCTTCACGTTTGCGCAGGTCGGCGTAGGTTTCATCATCGTCGCACGATGCCAGACAGGCTGCCGCACAGACGGCCAGCAGCAAAGGGGTGAACCAGAATAGGTGTTTCATTCGTTTGCTATTTGTTGATGAGTGGGAAAGCGCGGGCAAAGGTACACAATTTTAGCTTAGCGCAAGCTCTATTAAAGTATTAGTTATAAGGTATTAGTGATTAAGTAGCTTTATCGCTAAAACAGAGAAACCAACTTAACCACTAATACCTTATAACTAACACTTAACCCTCACGCTTCGGCCGGCTCAGGGGTGATGAGCTTGTAGCCCTTGCCGTGGATGTTGATGATTTCGACCGTGTCGTCAGCCTTCAGGTGCTTGCGCAGCTTGGTGATGTACACGTCCATAGACCTTGCGTTGAAGTAATTGTCATCAATCCAGATGGTCTTCAGGGCAAAATCACGCTGGAGGATTTCATTGGCATGGGCGCAGAGGAGGCTGAGCAGTTCGCTCTCCTTGGTAGTGAGCTTGGTCTGCGAGTCACCCCGTGCCAGAATCTGCTTCTGCGTGTCGAAGGTAAAGGAGCCGATCTTGTAGTGCGTGCGGTTGCGGTTCTTCTTGCCTCGCACGCGGCGCAGAATGGCTTCGATGCGGAAGGTGAGCTCCTCCATCGAGAAGGGCTTGGTGAGATAGTCGTCGGCTCCGATGCGGAAACCTTCGAGAATATCCTCCTTCAAGGTCTTGGCTGTCAGGAACACGATGGGCGTGTCCTCGTTGATTTGGCGGATGTCGCGTGCCAGGCTGAAGCCGTCCTTCTTGGGCATCATGACATCGAGCACACACAGGTCGTACTTGTTCTGCGTGAACGAGCGGTAACCGGCCTCGCCGTCGGGGCAGAGTTCTGTATCGTAACCCTTGGCCTGCAAGTATTCGCGGAGCAGCATACCGAGGTTTTCGTCGTCTTCGCAAAGCAGGATTCTCATTTTTTCTTCAGGAGCAATCATAACTGTAGGTATTTTGGTTTGTAATTATTATTTATTCTTTTTGGGAAGCCGTTTGCCCCGTCCTATGTGGAGCAATCAGGGGGAGGGTGATGACAAAGCGCGTACCCTTGCCCCACTCGCTTTCGGCGTGGATCGTGCCGTCGAGTGCCTTGATGACATTGTGTACATAGGCCAGCCCGAGGCCGAAGCCCTTCACGTCGTGGCGGTTTCCGGTGTGCACACGGTAGAACTTGTCGAAAATCTTCTTCAGGTCATCGCGCCGTATGCCGATACCATTGTCGGCCACGATGAGCAGCAGCTTGCCCTGCTCGTTGCGCGTGGTAACCTTGAGCCGCAGGGCGCGGTCGGGCGACTTGTACTTCACCGCATTGTCGAGCAGGTTGAACAACACATTGGTGAAGTGCATTTCGTCGACAAACACCAGGGCGTTCGGCGCGTCGAGGTGTGCATCGATAGAGCCGCCCGCAGCCTCCACCTTGAGCCGGAATGTGTTGACCGTGTCTTGCGCCACCAAGTTGGCATCCAGCTCTTTGGGTTTGAAGGTAGCCGCCTTGCGGTCGAACATGGACATTTGCAACACCTTCTCTACCTGGAAACGCAACCGTTTGGTCTCATCGATGATGATGCCCGACAGGTGGTTGAACATGGCCTCGCTCTTTTTCACCGTAGGGTCGTGAAGCATCTGTGCGGCTAACGAGATGGTCGAAATCGGCGTCTTGAACTCGTGGGTCATGTTGTTGATGAAGTCATTCTTGATTTCCGTGAGCCGCTTCTGCCTGAAGATGGTGTAGATGGTGAAGATGAAGGTGATGAGCAGGACCAGGGTGAAGATAATGGCCGGGATGATGAAGCGCACGCTGGCGAAGATGTAACGGTGCAGGCCGGGAAAGTGGATGTAGAGCAGGCCCATCTGGGCCGAAGGGTCGTTGTGGAACAACACCTGCCGGTAGGTGTACTTCGCGCCGTCGGGCACGAAGTCCGCACAGCGGTACACCTCGCGGCCGTCCGACGTGGTCACATAGAAGTGGTAGTCGAGGTTGATGCCGTTGCTCTGCAACTCAGAGCGCAGGTTGGTGTCGAGCGTCTGGAAGTCAATGCGCTCGGCCAGAGGCTTCTCGCTGGCCTCGTCGAGAATGGAGCAGACCACCTCGTCCAGCAGGTCGCGCTGGTAGAGATAGCGGTTGCGCACGGAGTCGCGCAGCGTGCTGTCGGCAGGCTGCTGGTTCAGGTTGTCCCAGAAGAGGCCCTTCGACACCTTGGCGGGAATGCTGTTGTGGCGGTTGCTGCGTGGCGGGCGGACGGCAGCTTTCTGTACAGCCCTACTGCCGGCCGAATCGACCGGAGCAGGCCGGAGCTCCGCTTCGAGTCCCAACTTCGTTTCGTTGAGTTCGAGGTTGCGTGCCGTCTGGTAGAGGCTGCGCGAAACCGACTCGTCGAACTGTTCCTTGCGCATGTGAAGCACCTCCTCGAAGTACTTGGTCTGCAAGAAAAGCAGGGCCAGAAACGAAACGCCCATGACAATGGCAATGAACCAGATAGTTGACTTCTTCATGCGGGCAAAGGTAGGGAGACGCTTTATAGTTGGCTAAAATGCAGCCACCTTTTAGAAACAAAAAAAACAGAATTAACGCAGACAGTCGTTTTTAGTTGTTGTTTTGACAAGTAAGGAAGGCCCATGGCCCCCTTCAGCGTAACGGATTTAGAAATAAAGCTATCCTGTCATAAGAAAAAAGCCGGACTCATGTTTCATCTCATGAATCTCGGCGTACCCCCGGTGCAAACGGCCGGAAGGGCGGGCAAAGGCCCGCCAGATATATAAGCAAGCGGGCTCTGACCCGCCCCAGAAATCTCAGTGCCTATCCAGCTCGGGGAAGACCCACCGCATGTGATAGGAAGAGATAGCCAGTCCCATGACACTCAGCCGGACACCTTCGGCCTCCAGGAGCGCACGGGCACAGGCACGCAGCGTGCTACCCGTGGTGATTACGTCGTCCACCAGCAGGACATGCCGGCCGCGCACCGCCTCCGGCTTAGCCAGCCGGAATATGTCCGCCACATTCTGCCGCCGTTCTTCAGCTGTCAACCGGGTCTGTGTCCGGTTATCCACACAGCGCACCACCACGTCCTCGGCCACAGGCAGGCCAGTGACCTGGCGGATGCCTCGGGCCAGCCGCTCACTTTGGTTATAGCCGCGCCGGCGGTATCTTCTGCGGGAAAGGGGGACGGGGACAATCAGATCGATGCCTTCGAAAAACCCCTCCTCCCGCACGTCCAAGGCCATCAGCCGTCCGTAATAGACGGCCACATCGGGATGTGCCCAATACTTGAAGTGATAGAAAATCTGACAGTAGGGCGACAGGCGGTCAAACTTCAGGAATGCGTTGGCCCGCTGCGTGGCAATGCGCTCGTCCCACAGGATGCGCTCCACCACATTGCTGCGCCGACCCTTGAAGCGGGTGAGCGGCAGGTGGAGCAGGCAACGGGCACAGGTGCAGGTCTCGGCATACTGCAAACGCCGGCCGCACACCACACAATAGCGCGGCAGACACAAGTCGAGCAGCCGTCGCAGCCCTTCCTTCATAGCTTGGCTGACACTTCCGAAAAACACTGGTTTAACACATGGTCTCTCCATTGACTCTATAAGTTCCTGCCCCCCACTCTCCTGAACACCATGCTGCCCGTGACTTTGACTAACTTGGTGCCTACGGCCTTGCGTATGGCGTTGCCGCCTACGGCCTGGTAGGTGAACACGCTGTCGGAGACCTGCCGAAAGTCGATGTCCTGCGAATCGGAACCGATATCGTTGCTGAACCGCAGGCGGGCTGTCGAACCCTTGACCTTGTGACGGGTGAGCATCCACGTGCCGTAGATGCCGCCCTGCATGTAGCCGTTCATCGGACCGAGGAAGTCGGAACCGGGCACGGACAGGCTGGGTTCGTAGAGGTTGAGGTATAGGTGGACGCCTGTCTCGCTGCAATAGTAGTGGCCCTCGAAGGGGCGCGGACTTGCAGCATCGCCGGCGGTCTGGGCCGACATGGCCTGGGCTGCCAAGAGTGTCAGAAAAACAAAGAGCTGTTTCATACTGTGTATCCTTACAAGGGGGTTCGGACCGGCTGCGGGTTGTCTGTCTCCCGCCCGCAGGGGCACGGCGAAATCACTCTTCCTCCCCGTCGCAGCCTTCACGCAGGATGAGGGTTGTGGCCCCCAGCGTGATGATGTCGCCGTCGCTAACGTCTACGCGGTCGCGGTCGGAGAGCAATTCGTTTTGGAGAAAGGTGCCGGTATTGGAGGGGCCGTCGCGCAGGATGAAGCGGGCGGAACCGTCGGGACGGGGCTGCACCTGAATCACGCAGTGGGTGGTGTCGATGCTGGGGTCTACGGTCTTGATGGGTGCGTTGGCCTTAGTGCCTTTCACCAAACGGCCCACGACGTTCTCGCCGGCTACCAAGGGGATGAGCTGCCTGAAGTGGAAGGCGTTTTCGAGCACGACCAGGTGGCCGTATACGGCAGGCCTGTCTTCAGACTCACGGGCTGCGGGGGCTGTCTTGTCGGGGATGCGCAGGCGGAACTTCTTGCTGCACGCGGGACAGCTGAACACCAACACGCGGCCGGGCTCGTACTGCGTTTCATCGAAGAGGATGGCTTCGTCACATTGGGGACAACGTATGCGCTTCATGTTTTATCTCTTTAAAAAAGCGAGTTGGCGAAAGACGCCCGGAGCGGTCTTCGTCAACTCGCGCTATGCGGATGGTCCGCCCGGCCCTCGGGGCGCGGGGCGGATGGGGTTTCTCATTTCTTCATGACCCAGGCATCAGCAAACGACTGGTGCTGGCGCAACGGACGCAAGGCGGCCTGTGCCTCTGCCTCGGTGGGATAGCTGCCGTAGATTACGCGCACCATGCGCCCCCGCTTGTAACAGGCGGCCTCGGCATAGCCTTCCCGCTGCAACTGGGCGGCGAAGGCTTCGGCATTGCCTTGCGATATGGCACTGGCCAGTACGATGGTGAAGCGACCTTCGGCTGCGGGTGCGGGCTGGGGCTGCGAAGTGGCCTTAATTGCCTCCTGCGGGGCGGCTGCGGGCTGTTTCAGACTGCCTGCTGCGGCCAGAGCGTGTTGTGCTTCCCGCCCGGCTGTGGTTGGCACGGTCTGGCTGTCAGCCGACAACAGAACCGGCACTGTCCCTTCCTGTACCTCATCGTCCGACAACGGTGTGGTAAAGAGCTGCTCGTAGATATGGGAGGCGGTGTGGGTAACAGTTCCTTCAACATGGCTGACGGGAGTGGCCCAGAGGAAGTAGAAGAACACGGCCACCATGGCGGCTGCCACATAGTTGATGATTTCGCGGCTGACGCTGACGGTGTAGTCCTTCTCTGTCCGTTTCAGCATGATGCGCCTGCGGCTGCGCGGCAGCTTCTGGGCTTGGGGGCTTTCGGCCTCGCCGGCCTGCTGCAACAGGGGCAGGGTCAGTGCGTCGAGTCCGTAAAGTTCGGGGGAGAGCACACCGGCCTCACAAGGAGTGAAGCTGTATTTGCCGCCCATACCCATCGACAACACGCCGATGCCCGACAGTTCAAACTGCCCTTCGGCTTCAATCTGCTGCTTCAGGCGGCTGACGCCGTCATCGATGATCTTCAGGGTTTCGGGGTAGTTGGTGTCGTAGGCCTGCATGTAGGACTGCACGAGCAGGCCGTCGTTGATGGTGAGCTGCTGATTGAACCCCACGCTGCGGCTTGGGGGCAGAAAGAGCTGCTCCTCGGCCATGCGACGCGCCGGGACATAGTGCGCCACGAAGCCTCCCAAGCCGGGAACTATGACGCAATCGTGAGAGAGCAAGAGGCTCTCTATATGTCTGGAAAGTTCAATCATAGTGCAAAGGTATGCGTTTATTTTATATTCCGAAACGCTCAGGCAACCTTTTTTTCAGCCTTTTTTAACGCCAGGACGGCGGCAGAAAGCGTTTTCCCTACGGAATCAGGAACTTTAGCAATGCTTTCATAGCCTTGTCGCGCACCCAGCTTTCGCAGATACACTCGAAGGGGAAGCCCATGACCACAGCCCGATAGTCGGCTCCGGGGTAAGCCACGCCAGCTCCCTGGCCCTGGCCGTAGGCAAAGGCTGAGAAGGCCTGGGGCACGGCGGGCTGCAAGGCATCGGGGGCGTGGGCGGCATAATGGGTCGGGCCGGGCTGGCGGTAGATGAGGAACTGGAGGTTGAGCCCGTTGACACAGCCGGTGGTGTCGGTGCGGGCCGAGCCGTCGAAGCGGCACTTCAGCACGTGCTCCACGAAGTCGCGGTCTGCGGGCGAGGCCAGATTGTCCGACCCTATATAGCTCCCGCTCACCAACAGGGCCCCACCCTGCCGGGCGAAACGGCCCAGCCGGCGTTGCACAGCGGTCGTAAAGGTCTTGTAGGGCCGCAGGTTATGGGGCATGTCGGCCTGCAAGCCGGCGATATAGTCTATGGCGGCATAGGGGGACAGGGCCAGCTCCTCGGACTCGAAGGCCTCCCGGCTGACGGAACAGAAGGAATAGTTGCCTGCGGCAGCGATGCTCCGGCCGTGGGCAAGCGTATAGTCAAACGTGTTGCCCGCCAGTTCGTGACCCTGCAGCTCATGGCCGCTGTAGGCCATGCCGCCCGGTGCCTCGACCATAGGAGCGTGGCGGGAGAGCACCTGCTGCCGGCCCGCATAGGCGGTGGTGCTGATGTAGGGCACGCCCCAGTCGCGGTCCAGGTCGAAGCCCAGCGAATCGGGATTCTCGACAAAGGCGGGACCGCTCAGGCGGTCGAAGCCGTTGACGAGCAACAGGCGGGGGCTGTCACCCTCCGTGCGCCGCACAGCCAGGGTCTCGCTGGGGAAGCTTTCGCCGCCGGCATTGACGGCTGTCACGCGGAAGGCGTAGGTATGGCCCGGAGCGAGCTGGCAGGTGTAGTGCTCGCGGCTGCCTACGTACACGCCGTTGTCGAAGGCATCGTCGTCTATGCGGGTGTAGAGCACATAGCCCGTGGCACGGGCATTGTCACACAGGGTGTCTTCTGTGGCCTGCCACGACAGTTCGGCCTGCTGCCCGTCGGCCGACAACAGGGCGGCAAAACGGCGGGGCGGCAACGGCTGCACGGTATAGTGCCGGCAACCGTGCTCATAGTTGACGAAGTGGAGTATGGTCTTGTAGACCGAACGGGCCAGCGCGAACTTGAACAGGGGGTCGTGGCCGTAGCGCATGTCGGCAAAGTTCTGGTGGGACAGCATTTCGAGGATGGCAGAGGGAACCTGCGGCATACGGGTCTCGCCATAGTTGCGGTCCCAGTGCTCACGGCGCGTCCATTCCACACCGAACTGACGCGTCAGGTCGCGGGTGAGGTTGTCGAGCAGCAGGGCCGAGAAGTCGGAGGATGCCTGACGTGACAGGCCGGCGGGATAGTCGGTATGGCCCTCGGCATCCTGGGTGGTGCAGATGCTCAGCGCACCGTAGATGCCGCGGTCGCTGCGCACGCCGGCATCGCTGTGAATGGCCAATGCCAGTTCGAAGGGCACGCGCTGTCCTTCCCGGCCCGGCAGGTAGACACTCCCGCCGGCGAGATAGTTCAGCATGTTGCCGCGCACGCGCAGGTCGTCGTAGTAGTCATTGGTTCCCGCCTCGGTGTTGAAGAGGGTGTCGGGCACACCGGCCCACTGGGCATAGTAGCGTGCCGCCTCCAAGAAACGGGGCAAGCCCGACGTGCCGGCCGTACCGCGCGCAACCTGCCCCATGCCACCGCCAAAGCGCACGCCGTCGGCGGTCACTACGCCCCGGTAGTTGCTCTGGTTGGTCAGCACGACCTTGCCGCCCATCTGTTCGCCCTCGTCAAACTCGTAGGTGCCGACATACACCCAGGTGCCGCCGCCCATCTGCTGGTTGACCTTCACCTGGGTGCGTCCGCCTTTATGGTAGATGGTGTAGTGCGCGTCAGGCACACTGTTGGGGCGGGTGGCATAGCTCACATACACGGCATAGCGTCCGGCTCTGGGCAGGCTAGGAGTCCAAGTGGCTGTGGCCAGCCGGCTCTTTCGCATCAGCGCCGGCACAGCGCGCCACGTGCCCGACTGAAAGGGCAGCGTGCTGTCGGTCAGACAACCTTCGGGCACGGCAAAACCCGCACCGCAGGCCGACGAAGTCCACTGGGCATCGTCCTGGCTGGTTTCGCTGTAGGCACCCTGACGGTCGGGGCTGTCGTTGTCGACCACAGCCTCAGCCGTCTGGCTGTCGCGCTCTCGGGGCGACATGACAATGGCACCAGCCCGTTCGAGCATGGGGAAGAGGTAGGGGTAGACAAACGACTGGGTGAAGAGATCCTCGGTAGTGGCGTAGAGATAGGGGCGTTGCCACTGCCAGGCACCGTTCTTGTAATAGCGGCCGTGACTGGGCCACACGAAGAGGTGGCGGTTCTGCAACCCTTCGGTCACCTTGTAGGGCAACGATGCGTTGCTCACCCAAGGCAACCCGTCGTAGCGGATGCTACCCCACAGCCGGGCTGCATCCTGTCCGTCTTCGCGCAGCATGTTGGGCACCAGGTCTTCGACGGATTGCCCCTTGCCGCTGCAGACCATGAGGCGGTAAGTGTTGTAGGGGGCTGGGAGCGTCTGCTGCAAGGCGGCATAGATGCGTGCCACGCGCTGGGACGTGAAGGGCTGTGCACAAAACGGTTCGTTCACATAGAGCCACAGCTCATGCCGCTCTTCATCGGCCCGCAGGGAGTCGAGGCGCATGGGGTCGCGAGGCTGGTAGCCTGCCACCCGGTATTGCCTGAAATAGTTCTGGGCTGCTTCGAGCAGAGACGCTTGCTGCGCCCGGGCCGCGAAGGCTATCGTGCAGCACAGGACTAATACAGCAAGCCGCGCCACAGCGTTTCCCCACAACGACAGCCGGCGGATTGCGTCCACTGCCTGCTGGTGTATTCCTCTGGCCGTGTCGCACCTACATGCCGACACTTCTTTCTTCTTGTATGGCATCTTCAGTTTTTTTACTCCTATTATATATATAGGGGTGTGTTCTGTCTGTCAGCTTTGACTGCATCTCCTTAGGAACTTACAGAACACCCTCCCGTCTGCTTTATGTCCCAGTTAGAAAAAAGAGGCCTTCTCCAGATATTCTTTTCAACCTGCAGAAGACCCCCTAACCAGAGGGAGACCTATTCTACCAAGAACAGCCCTCCCCTTATTGCGCCGCCCGAAGTTGCCAACCGGCAGCTTCGGCGGTGATGTCATTGCTTGTTCAGTGCAGCGATGGTGTCCTTCAGCACAGCTATCTTCTGTTCGGCATCGCGCTGCTTCTTGCGTTCCAGTTCGACCACAGCGGCAGGAGCATGGTTCACGAAACGTTCGTTGGCCAACTTCTTCAGCACGCCGGCCAAGAAGCCTTCCAGGTGCTTCAGCTCTGCCTCGGCTTTGGCCAATTCGGCTGCAACGTCAATGAGACCACCCAGCGGCACGGCATACTCCGTCGTGCCTACCATGAACGAGCTGACGCCTTCGCCCTTGGCTTCGACCGTCTCTACGCCGCTCACGCCAGCCATCTTGACCACTACGCAGTCGTAGGCCGCAATCGGGTTGCTGCCCACCACCTGCAGGCCGAGCACTTCGCGGGGTGAGATGTTCTTGGCATTGCGGATAGCACGCACGCCGGTCACCACGCTCTTCATGGCCTCGACCTGTGAGAGCAGGGCCTCGTCGCCCTCAGCCGGCGCAGCGATACTTTGTGCGCTGACCATGATGCTTTCGCCCTCGGCGCGGTCGGCCAGATGTTGCCACAGCTCTTCGGTGATGAAGGGCATGAAGGGATGAAGGAGGTGGAGCAGGTGGTCGAAGGCTTCGAGCACGGCCGCATAGCTCTGTCCGTCGATGGGCTGGCCGTAAGCCGGCTTGACCATTTCGAGGAACCAGCCTGAGAACTCGTCCCAGAACAGGTGGTAAACCTCCATCAAAGCCTCACTCAGGCGGTACTTGCTATAGAGGTCGGCCACCTCGGCCGCACTTTGGCGCAGCTTGGCACCGAACCATTCAACAGCTAAACGCGATGTTTCGGGCTGGGCGGCCTGCGGGTCAACCTGCCAACCCTGCACTAGTCGGAAGGCATTCCATATCTTGTTGCAGAAGTTGCGGCCTTGCTCGCAGAGGGCTTCGTCGAACAGGATGTCGTTGCCGGCAGGAGCGGCCTGCATCAGTCCCATGCGCACGCCGTCGGCACCAAAACGGTCGATGAGGTCGAGCGGGTCGGGCGAGTTGCCCAAGGACTTCGACATCTTGCGGCCGAGCTTGTCACGCACGATACCGGTGAAGTAGACGTGCTTGAAGGGCATCTTCCCCGTGTACTCATAGCCAGCCATAATCATGCGGGCCACCCAGAAGAAGATGATGTCAGGACCGGTCACCAAGTCGCTGGTGGGATAGTAATAGCTGAACTCCTCGTTGTCGGGGCGGGTGATGCCGTCGAAGAGCGAGATGGGCCAGAGCCACGAGGAGAACCACGTGTCGAGCGCGTCCTCATCCTGACGCAAGTCGGAGGCTCGGAGGTTGGGGTTGCCACTCTTCTGGCGGGCCAAGTCGAGTGCCTCTTCGGGTGTTTCGGCCACGACAAAGCCGCCCGAGGGCAGGTAGTAGGCCGGGATACGGTGACCCCACCACAGCTGACGCGAGATGCACCAGTCCTTGATGTTTTCGAGCCAGTGGCGGTAGGTGTTCTTGTATTTGGCGGGGTAGAACTTGATTTCGTCGTTCATCACCGGGGAAAGTGCCAGATCGGCAAAGTGCTGCATCTTCAGGAACCACTGCATCGACAGTTTCGGTTCGATGGGCACGCCCGTGCGCTCCGAACAGCCTATCTTGTTGTCGTAGTCCTCGACCTTCTCCATCAGCCCGGCGGCTTCCAGGTCGAGGGCAATCTGCCGGCGCACCTCGAAGCGGTCCTGGCCTACATACATGCCGGCGGCCTCGCTCAGTGTGGCATCGTCGTTGAAGATGTCGATGGCTTCGAGTCCGTACTTCTCACCCAGCATGTAGTCGTTCACGTCGTGGGCGGGTGTCACCTTCAGACAGCCCGTACCGAACTCGATGTCTACATACTCGTCCTCAATCACCGGAATCACGCGGCCCACCAACGGCACGATCACCTTCTTGCCTTTCAGCCAAACGTTCTTGGGGTCATTGGGGTTGATGCACATGGCCACGTCGCCCATGATTGTTTCGGGGCGGGTGGTGGCCACGACGGCATAGCGTCCCTTGGCGTCGCTGTGAATGACCTCACCTTCCTGTCCGCCTACGGTGCCGTCGTCGTCACACACGTAGTATTTCATGTAATAGAGCTTCGTGTGTTCCTCCTTGTAGACCACCTCCTCGTCGGAAAGGGCTGTCTGGGCCTTGGGGTCCCAGTTCACCATACGTACGCCGCGGTATATCAGCCCCTTGCGGTAAAGGTCCACAAACACGCGGATAACGCTCTTGGAGCGTTCGTCGTCCATAGTGAAGGCCGTGCGGTCCCAGTCGCACGAGGCTCCTACCCTACGCAACTGTTTGAGGATGATGCCTCCGTGTTCGTCGGTCCAGTCCCAGGCGTGCTTCAGGAATTCCTCGCGGGTCAGGTCAACCTTCTTGATGCCCTGCTCGGCCAGACGGCTCACCACCTTGGCTTCGGTGGCAATCGAGGCGTGGTCCGTGCCGGGTACCCAACAGGCGTTCTTGCCCTCCATTCTGGCGCGGCGCACCAGAATGTCCTGAATCGTCTCGTTCAGCATGTGCCCCATGTGGAGCACGCCGGTCACGTTGGGCGGCGGGATAACAACCGTATAGGGGGTTCTTCCGTCGGGCTTGGAAGCGAACAGTTTGTGGTCTGTCCAGTATTGATACCATTTTCCCTCCACTTCGTCGGGATTGTACGTCTTGGCTAATTCCATGGGTTTCTATTGTTTTGAAATTTGGGTGCAAATGTATACAAAATCCGCGAGATTCGACGCGGACAAGGTGAAGAACTCATTTTGGAAGGCAAGGTTAGAACAAGGTCATGACACCGAGAAGAGGAAAAATGCTTTTCCCCTCTCCTTTCCACCTCTCCTCCTATACCGCCTATGCCGTCGGGGACAGCACCTGCCGACAGCCCTCCGAACAAAGTGCCGAGTTGTTCATCCTAAGTGCCGAGTTGTTCTCCCTAAGTGCCGAATTGTTCGTCCCAAGTGTCGAGTTGTTCGTCCCAAGTGTCGAGTTGTTCGTCCCAAGTGTCGAGTTGTAAACAGGGATATATAAGAAATGAGGTTACAAAGTAACTGGAGCATCTCCTAACCTTGTAACCTCATTATTTAAAGCAGGCAACCTCATCATTTCAGAAAGCTACGTCAGCCCCTCAGAAAGCCCGGTGTCAGAAACCAGCGCGCCGGCACGTAACAGGGCACGCCACAAATGGGCCCGATAATCCGGGTTCAGCTTCTCCATGGCTTCGGCCACGGTCTGCACCCGCGTGCGGTTCGTCTCCTTGTCATGCGGACAGACCTTGAGTACGGGCTGGTAATGGCAGTCCGCCGCCCACTGCCGAAGCTCGGCTTCGGGTATCAGGGCCAAAGGACGGATGACCGTAAGCGGCATCTTGCGCAGGGTGAGCTTTACGGGCATGGTGCTGAACGAGCCGTTGAAGGTGAGGTTCATCAGGGCGGTGCGCAAAATATCGTCCTGGTGATGTCCCAGGGCTATCTTGTTGCATTGCAGCCGCTGGGCGACTTCAAAGAGCTGCTTGCGGCGGTGCCAGGAACAGAGAAAGCAGGGTGTGCGCTGCTGCTTGCGGTCTGGCTCGAAGCAGGTCTCGACCACATGGAGCGGTATGCCGTAACGGCAGGCCTGCTCGTGGAGATAGGCGGTGTCGGTAGCGTAGCTGATGTTGGCCATGCGCACGTGGAGTGCCTCCAACTGAAAACGTCCGCCGCTGCGCACCATGCGCTCGCCCAACAACTGGAGCAGGGCCAACGAGTCCTTGCCGCCCGACAGGCCGATGAGGATGCGGTCGCCCGGCTCGATGAGCGAAAAGTCGTGGAGGGCCTTGCCCAGCAGGTGCTGCAAATGTCGGTGCATGATAGTGGCTGGATTATTTAAAGCAAAAATAGACAGCGGCCACCAAGCAGAAGAAGGCGGCCACGTGGTTCCAGTGGAAGCTTTCGCCCCTGAACATCACCGTGGCGATGACGGTGAAGACGATGAGCGACACGACTTCCTGAATCACCTTGAGCTGGATGAGGCTGAACGGCCCACCGTTGTCGATAATGCCTAAACGGTTGGCGGGTACTTGACACATGTATTCGAACAGGGCGATGCCCCACGAAAAGAGGATGACTCCTATCAGCGGCCAATGGCTGCTCACGCCCGTCTGCTGCAGCTTGAGGTGGCCATACCAGGCGATGGTCATGAAGACGTTGGAGCAGACGAGCAACAGAATGGCATAGACTCCTTGCATCGTTGTTGATCGTTGGGAATTGAGAGTGATTGGGTGAAACGGTCTGTTGCGAGCCACAGCGAAGCGGCCCGCCAGACTCCGGTTGCCCTATACTCAAGCGCGTGTTATATATAAGCAAGAGCGCGGTGGGACACCGCACCTCCTATGGTTGCCTATACGCACGCGCGTATATATATAAGGGGAGGAATGTCGGGGCGGGCCACTCTGCCGTGGCGGCTTGCTCAGATAACTTGTCAGGAGTTGGAAAGTGCTTGGTCCATTTCGCGTGCGGCACGCTTGCCGTCGCCCATGGCCAGAATGACGGTAGCACCGCCACGCACGATGTCGCCGCCGGCATAGAGCGTCGGAATGGACGACTGCATGGACTCATTCACAGCAATGGTGCCCTTGCGGCCCAATTCGAGTCCCTGAACCGACTGCGGCAGGATGGGATTGGGCGACACGCCGATGCTCACGATGACCAGATCGACGGGCAGGGTGACTGTTGCTCCAGGAATGGGAACGGGACGGCGACGGCCACTGGCATCGGGTTCGCCCAGCTCCATCTGCTGCAACACGACGTGGGTCACATGACCCCGCTCGTCGGTTTCGTAACGAAGCGGGTTGTGCAGCGTGAGGAACTCAACGCCTTCTTGCTTGGCATGGTGAACTTCCTCAACGCGGGCTGGCATCTCCTGCTCCGAACGGCGGTAGATGATGGTGGCCTTCTCAGCACCGAGGCGCAAGGCGGTGCGCACGGAGTCCATGGCGGTGTTGCCGCCGCCCACCACAGCCACTCGTTTGCCGAAAGGCACGGGGGTGTCGGTGTCAGGATTGGACGCATCCATCAGGTTGACGCGCGTGAGGTATTCGTTGCTCGACAGGATGCCCGTAGCGTTCTCGCCGGGGATGCCCATGAAGTTGGGAAGTCCGGCCCCCGAAGCCACGAAGACACCGGCAAAGCCCTGCTCGCCCAGCAGTTCCTCGACCTTCTGGGTCTTGCCCACGATGCAGTCCTTCACGAACTCCACGCCGGCACGGCGCAGGTTTTCTATCTCGAAGTCTACAATCTGGTTGGGCAGACGGAACTCGGGAATGCCGTATTTGAGCACGCCGCCAATCTCGTGAAGAGCCTCGAACACGGTGACGGAGTAGCCACGCTTCACCATCTCGCCGGCAAAGGAAAGGCCGGCAGGACCACTGCCCACTACAGCCACCTTCTGGCGTCCGGCCTGCCGGGAGGGCGACTGTGCCGCTTCAGGCTGGCCCTGGCTCAGCAGGGCTTCGCGCTCGGTGTCGGCCGCAAAGCGTTCGAGGTAGCCTATGGCCACAGGCTGCGAGTTCATCTTGTGGTGGATGCACTGGCTTTCGCACTGCTTCTCCTGCGGACAGACACGGCCGCACACGGCGGGCAGCGCACTGGTCTCCTTCAGTGTGGCGGCAGCGGCCATGAACTCACCTTTCTCGATATGCTTGATGAAACGCGGTATGTCGATGCCCACAGGGCAGCCCTGGACGCAACCGGGATTGGCACAGTCCAAGCAGCGATGGGCTTCGCGCATGGCCTGCTCGGCCGACAGCCCACGGTTGACCTCTTCCTTGAGCTGCCGCGCACGGTAGGCGGGGTCCAGCTCGGGCATCTGGCACCGGGGGATAGCCACACGTTCCTTGGGCTTCATGGCCGAACGGAGTTCCTTGCGCCAGGCTGCATCGCGCGAAGAATCGGTATCGGCACAGGCTGCCACTGATGTGGCGGCACTGGCTTCAGCGGCACACACAGCGACCTGTTCGGGCGCAGCGGCCAACTCGCACCGGGCTTCCTGGTGAACGGCCTGCAACCGCTCAGGATGCTCGCTAAGCACACCGGCGGCCTGGACCTCCTCGGTCTTGAAGGCCCCCATGCGCTTGAGCATCTCGTCGAAGTCAACCAGATGGCCGTCGAACTCCGGACCGTCGACGCAAACGAACTTCGTTTCGCCTCCTACCGTGATGCGGCAGGCGCCGCACATGCCGGTGCCGTCGACCATGATGGTGTTGAGCGACACGTCGGTAGGCAGGTCGTACTTCTTGGTGAGCAGGCACACGAACTTCATCATAATGGCGGGACCAATGGCAAAGCACTTGTGGACAGGCTCGCGCTGGATGATGCGCTCAATGCCCTCAGTGACCAAGCCCTTCGTGCCGTAGCTGCCGTCGTCGGTCATGATGACAACCTCGTCGCTGGAGCGGCGCATTTCCTCCTCTAATATAATAAGGTCCTTGGTGCGGGCGGCCAATACGGTAATGACGCGGTTGCCGGCAGCCTTGAGGGCCTGCACAATAGGCAGCATGGGGGCGACACCCACACCACCGCCTGCACAGACTACGGTGCCAAATTTCTCGATGTGTGTGGCCTTGCCGAGCGGGCCGACCACGTCGGTGATGTACTCGCCCGGCTCCAAGCTGCAGAGCTTGGCCGAAGAGGCTCCCACATGCTGCACAACGAGTGTGATGGTGCCGGCCTGCGGGTCGGCTTCGGCTATAGTCAGGGGGATGCGCTCACCCTGCTGGCCTACGCGTACGATGACGAAGTGTCCGGCCTTGCGCGAGCGGGCTATCAGGGGTGCCTCGACCACCAGACGGTACACTTGCTCCGAGAAGCGTTCTTTGCTGACAATTCTGTTCATGTTTATCTTGTTGTTTTGATTGGATTCCTTTTTTCAGACATACCTTTCCCAGCAAGGCTCAGAACGTGAAGTCGAGTCCGAAGCTGAGCAGCTCATTGAACTGGAAATAGGTTTCGCCCTCCTTGCGGGTCCGGCTGTCGTCAAAGCGCGGATAGAGGAAGAGGCTGCCCTTCAGGTATTTGTTGATGGTGAAGTTGAAGGTATTCTCCCACTCAATCTGCGACTTCGAGTAGTCGGTAAAGTAATAGATGCGGCTGGCCCAGGACACGTTCCTTATGATGTTCCAGGTGTAGTTGACAGTGATGTTCGGACCCCAGTCCCATCGGGCCTGATGACCTTCGGAGATGCCGAAGCTCGTGGCGAGATTCTTGCGGTCAACATACTTCAGCTTCAACGAGACGGGAGCCAGCGTGGCATCGACCGAGAACTTCTGGTTCTTGGTCTTCATATTGTATTTCATACCCACCGAGAGCAGGGCCTCGAAGGGCGACATGAAGTCGGAATAGACCTTCGGGTCATTGGCCCTGTAGCCGGGATAAAACTGTGTCCAGCTTTGCAGCATGACCGTATAGTCCCAATGGTTGATAGCCCGCAAGCCCAGCTGGTTGGTCAGACGCAGCAGGTCGGAATTGGTCTTGTATTTGTGTTGCTCGTCGTTCTCGGAGGTCTGGAAACCGAGTTTCATCTCCAAGGTGTTGTTGAACGTCACCTTCCGCTGGTTGTTGTAGTTGGCCCGAAACGTCATCGAGCCCAGCAGAGAGTTGCTGCTCTCGCCGCCCTTATACCAGTTGTCGCTCACATGGTTCTGGGTGAACTTGAGCGTGAAGTTGGTCGTAAAGGTCCAAAAGTTGGGCTTGCGCACCTTGATATGCAGCTCGTCGTCGAGCGCCGGCACCAATGGTTGCTTTCCCTCCGAGGCCTTGTCGCCGCCAAAGCGTTCGGTAAGCGAGAAGTCGGGCTTCACGCCCTCACGGATTTTCGAATCGACATTCAGCGTCCCCTGCTCCGCCTCTTCGTAGCGCACGAGCCAGGGGGACTGTGTGTAGGCAGACATCAGCACGCCGTCGGCAGCCTCTGTGAGTTCATACACCTTGTCCGACGACGGGAGTTTCGATTCCTGCCGCGCCTCAGGCAACACGCCCAACACGCGCTTCAAGGTGCCGCCATAGAGCGTCGGGCTGCCCATCAACGACGCGTAGTAGGGATTGTTCAGCGTATCGGCCGCCTCATAACGCCAATGGCGGAACGCCGCCACCAGCGAATCGAACTTCGTCTGATAGCGTCGCGACACCTCATCGACCGCCAAGGAGGTCGGCGACTTGCGGCGCACGGCATGATGACCGCGCAGCGTATACTGTGCCACAGCACTCAGGCTGCACCCTACGCACAGCCCGAACAGCAGTGCGATTTTCTTGAATCCAATCATCATATTTGGGGTTGATGCGGCTGTCTGGCGGGCCGCCAAATTGCCGGCATTTCGGTTTTTCGGCACGAAGGTATGCATTTATTCGGCAAAATCTTGGCCAATACGGCACAAAAACATATTTTTGAAGCGAAAAACCATTCACCACCACACCATGCGACAACTAAAAATCACGCAAAGCATCACGAACCGCGAAGGCGAATCGCTCGAACGGTACCTGCAGGACATAGGCCGCGAGGAGCTGGTGAGCCTTGACGAAGAGGTCGAACTGGCCCGCCGCATCAAGCAGGGCGACGAAGAGGCACTGCAAAGGCTCACACGCTCGAACCTGCGCTTTGTCGTGTCGGTGGCCAAGCAGTATCAAGGGCAGGGACTGGGACTCATCGACCTGATCAATGAGGGCAACGTGGGACTCATTACCGCTGCCCGGCGCTTTGACGAGACCCGCGGCTTCAAGTTCATCTCGTATGCCGTGTGGTGGATCAGGCAGAGCATCCTGCAAGCACTGGCCGAGAACAGCCGCATGGTGCGCCTGCCCCTGAACCAGGTGGGGAATGTGAGCCGTGTAAACCGTTTCTGCAACCAGTTCGTGCAAGAAAACGAGCGGCGGCCTTCGGTGGAGGAAATCGCCGAGGCCCTGCATCTGGAGCCTGAAAAGGTGAGCGGTGCCCTACTCACTTCGGGCCGGCACGTGTCGATGGATGCGCCGTTAGTGGAAGACGAAGACAGCTGCCTGCTGGACCTGCTCACCAACCGCGAAGGCACAAACACCGACTCGGCCCTTGTGTCGGAGTCCTTGGTCACCGAAGTCAAACTGGCTCTCGAACGCCTGCCAAAACGCGAAGCCAAGGTCATACGCCTCTTCTTCGGCATTGATTGTCAGGAAAGAACGCTCGAAGAAATCGGAGCGATCATGAACCTGAGCCGCGAAAGAGTGAGACAAATCAAGGAAAAGGCACTGGCGCTGCTGCGTTCGGCACAGGTGGGGAGCGTGCTGAAAAGCTACTTGTAAGTACCACCCGCACCAACTTTATCGCCG
>JBJEAF010000056.1:1524-4778 GCA_051868755.1 Alloprevotella sp. | reverse complement strand
GCAAAAGCGTTAGATGACAAGCGTTACAAACAGACGCTTTTCATAAGATTGGCTGCGTTAACTTCTTTGAATCTCGGCTGCGTTCGGCATAGCATTATAGCCCCCCCCTAAACACCTGCTTATATATAGACCTATGAGGTTTGTCTGCGGGATATTCCTCCGACATCAGAACACCACTATATATAAAAGAAAGGACCCTATCGTCCCCTTACTTAAACTATATTATAACGTAGTGTTCTATGGCAACAACAAAATTCAAGTTCCGTGCCTCGTCCGTGTTGGGAAAAGAAGGCACACTCTTCATTCAAGTGATCCACAAGCGCGTGATACGCCAGGTCAGCACATCCTATAAGCTCTTTCCGGAGGAATGGGATGCCCAACGGCAATTGGTGGTGCAGCCAGCCGATGAACGTGCCAAGCGCAGGCCCTATCTGCGTGCATTACAGGAGGCATTGCAGCGCGATGCCTCCCGTTTGCAACTCATCATTCTGGCTCTCAACCACAGCCGCATGAGCTATCAGGCGGAAGATGTCATTCGTCGGTTCTTGCTGAAAGAGCATACCGAAGAGTTTGTAGCCTTTGCCGAAACCTGTGCAGCCAGGAAGCGGGCCGAAGGAAACCTCTCCCTGGCCGACAAATACCAGACCTCCATCAACAGCTTCAAGCGGTTTCTCAACAACCGTTGCCTTGTCTTTAACGATATCGATGCTTCCTTGATGCATAGCTACGAGGTCTTTCTCCGAAAGAGGGGCTTGTGTCCCAACACCTCCTCTTTCTACATGCGCAACCTGCGTGCCATCTACAACCTGGCTGTCGAACAGGGGTTAGCGGCACAGCGCAATCCTTTCTCCCGTGTCTACACAGGTATCGCACCAACCAGAAAGCGTGCCGTCAGTGCCAAGGATGTGCAGAAGCTCAAAGCACTCGAACTGCCTCCCAATTCACCCGAAGCCCAGTCCCGCGACATCTTCCTTTTCAGCCTCTACACCTGTGGCATGTCGTTGATAGACATTGCCTATCTGAAAAAGAGTGACATCCAAGACGGTTACATCACCTACTTCCGCCAGAAGACAGGACAGCGCATCCTCATCCGTTGGGAACCCTGTATGCAGCAGTTAGCCGACAAGTACACGACAGAACAATCCCCTTACCTTTTTCCCTTCATCACGCGTCCCGGCCAGAATGAGCGGCTACAATACCGCAACAAGGCCCACCAGATCAACCAACACCTGAAGAGGCTGGGGGAGAGGCTGCATTTCACCTCCAAACTGACCTCTTATGTGGCACGTCATTCTTGGGCAAGCATCGCCAGAAGTCTGGAAGTACCCGTCTCTGCCATCAGTGAGGCAATGGGACACACCTCCGAACGAACGACACGCATTTACCTGAAATCCTTTAAAAACACTGTGGTTGACCGTGCCAACAAAAAGGTGCTCAGCACGATTGCATGAATGACGGAATAATCTGTGAGGTTTGCTAAACAAAATCAACTACTCTTGGCAAGAGAAGTATCCTATCGGCAGCAAAGGTATGGAAAAGTTCTTAAACCGCCTAAAAATCAGGAAATCATTTTATGGGTGCATTCTGGGCACTGCTTGGATTCTGTCAAGTTGTTTTTCACAGAGTCATGCAAATGTTGAGCAAAAAAATTCTGTGGTTATCGCGTTTTTGGGCGGAATCTCTGTGCGTTGCAGGACATGGTTACTTCTCTTGCCAAGAGATTGTACCAAAGGGTAATCCCCCCAAAGTTTAATAAAAAACCAAAGCGAAGAATCCAGGAAATTCTTGTGCAGTAGAAGAATGGCGCTGCAAGAATTTAACTTTCACATAATGAATGCGTAACTGCCTGTTTCTCAGTGAAAAAGAGGAGCCGGCAGGACTAAAAGAATTTGTCTTAACCTCCTTGTATCCTGGCGGATTTACCCTGAAAGAACAGCCAGTTTTGTAGGTCTACGGACCACCCAAGTTCAGCAAATCAAGCTCCAGACGAAGTCAGGGGTTGAGGTCAACATCACGGAAGTCATGAAAGACTGTTGGTATGTGTTGCGCGATTTGGCACGTCCGAACGCCAAGAATCCCGCCTACAAGCAACTGCTGGAGCTGCCTGGCATGACAGATTGCCTTTTTGTGCCCCTCAGGCAGCAAGTGTTCACGGAGTTCGGCAAGCGCGTGGTGCGTATGGTCCCCTATCTGCCCGACCTCATCTTCGTACACAAGTCCCGTGAAGAACTCGACCCCATCGTCCGCAACATCCCCCTGTTGCAATACCGCTATCTGCGTGGTGGCAGACAGTTTGAGGCGATGACCGTTCCGCATGAAGAACTCATCCGGTTCAAGCAAGCCGTCGAGCAGGCCGCCCGGGTAGAGTACTACAGTTATGAGGAAGTGTCCCCAAAATTCTATGGCAAGCAAATCCGCATCATAGGCGGCAACCTGAATGGCTACGTTGGTCGTCTGATGAGCAAGCGGGGCAGTAAGCACAAGCGGCTGATAATCGACCTCACAGCCTGCAACCTCTCCGCAGCAGTCCAAGTCGAATCCGAATACATCCAGCTGCTCGAATGATAGGGAGCTTAGCCCCTTTGAATGTTTGGAGATTCACGTTCAAATAAGGATTGGAACGCGAATGCCCGTAAATTATCCGCAAATTGAAATAAACAATTACGCGGGTATTAGCGGCCATTCACGTTCATAAAAGCAAAATTAAGGCTGAAGTTCCCCGAATTCCTTGTCAACATCAAACCCCGGACAGTGAGGTTTCCGTGGTTCCAAGTCACAGTGCCCCACAATCAACGCCTTCGGATAGCGCCGGTGTAAATCCTCCAACAGGCTTCTCAACGCACGTTTCTGTGCCGGAGTTCTCGTGTCGCAGGGTGTCTTGCCGTCAGCAGCTACCCCTCCCACATAAGCCACCCCGATAGAGTTTCTGTTGTGGTTCTTGCAGTGCGCTCCCACGACCTCCTCCGCACGGCCAGCTTCAACGGTGCCGTCAGTAGGAATCACATAGTGGTAGCCGCAGCCGTTCCAGCCAAGTGAACGATGATAGCGGTCAATGTCCGCCATTCTCAAGGCACTGCCCGCCCTGTTGGCGGTGCAATGCACGATAATCAGTGTAATATTTCTCATAGCAATCTTTTTTTGTTTTGAACGCGAATGCCCGTAAATTATCCGCAAATTGAAGTGAATAACATTTACGAACATCTGCGGCCATTCACGTTCAAATCACTGGGAGGGCGTGGCAAAGGCCCGCCCTG
>JBJEAF010000056.1:0-1424 GCA_051868755.1 Alloprevotella sp. | reverse complement strand
CACTGGGAGGGCGTGGCAAAGGCCCGCCCTGTTGTCAAGCTATCTTAAATAGATTCCAGTCCGACCTGTTTCTTATATAAGATACCTCAGAGCTGAGTGACAGCACCGCCCACGGCACCCGTTATCACCAACTCGATGATGCGCAGCACATACAGCGCGATACGTTTCCAATTCGTCTTCATACTCGCAGTTTGCATATAGATGAACATGATAAACTTCATTCACTCTCGGTTAGAGCACGGAGAGCACAGAAGTCCCATGCTCTCCGTGACAATCAGACACTAAGCCCCGGCGTTCTCCTCATCCGAGCCACTGGCAGTACCGCCATTGGCAGAGCCGCTACGCAAGGCAGCCAAGTCCACCACATCGGCACCCTCCTTCAAAGCCTTGATCGAAGCAGTCTGTACCGCACGGCTTGTCACCAGGTTAAAGTCAGCCCTGTCGCGCAGGTTCTCGAAGTCAGCACCCGGACTGAACACCAGATTCACCACCTTGATGTTGTCGGTCGTAAACTCCTTCAGCGTGGGAGCAGGGTCACAACTGATCGAAATGCCGAAGACACCCAGTTCGCCAAACTGCACCTTGTTGCCGTTGAGCAACTGCTCCACAAGGCAGGCACACGTGTCGCTCACCACGCCCTTCACCGTACCACGGGTAAACACCCCATTGTGGTCAGAGATGTGCTTCACGAACTCATCGAAGCTCATCACCTTAGTCACCTGGTTCTTGGCATACGCCATTTCCGTTGCACCTTCGTCCAGCGGACTCTTCCACATGTAAGTAGAATAGTTAATCATACAATCGCCCATCGTCGGTATGGGACTTGGTGTTTACGCCGGCAGTTCACAGCGTCCGACAGAGGTTGTTATTTCCGAACTGCAATGCAAAGGTATGACAGCAGAGTGGCGGAATCAATTCTATGGAATGGCGTTGATAATCCGTTGACATTTCATGGATAAACCGTTGAGGCAATGCTTAAAAACAAGATGAAAGATCATGAGTGATATACAGATAAATATATATGGAGGCACCAATCAGATACTTCCCAATGCCACGAAAGTGGAGCAGCATTTCTATGGCGACCAGTTTGCCGAGCGTATGTTGAAGCCATCCGACAGCGAGCCTGCCCTCTCTGAAGAAGCCCACCGACTGTCTCTATATATTAATAAGGAGGAGGCCCTGCGCGGCTATCTCACCCTCTTGGCAGCCTGCACCACCGCCAAGGAGATAGGCGAGGTCGTGGCTATCATGGCGGAGAAAGAGCCACGGCTCACCAAGGAAGAAATCTGCAAGGCACGCTTCATCAACCTCCTGCCGCCCTTGGCACCCAAGGTGACCGAGGGCATCAAGGTGGACAACCTGCGCAACCATATCGACAATGCGGTCGAAGCGTTCAAGAAAGCCCGCAAGGCACAACAGAGCGG
>JBJEAF010000055.1:0-4826 GCA_051868755.1 Alloprevotella sp. | reverse complement strand
TCTGCGACCTCGCCGAAGCCGCCGGTCTGGGCCTTTGCTTTCTGGGAACCACCGTCTACCAGCCGCTCCACATCATCCGCACCCTCCAGCTGCCCCAATTGGTGATGCCCGTGGCCACCATTACGTTGGGCTGGCCCGCCGAGTCGCCTGCCCCAACCGACAGGCTGCCGCTCAGCGCTATCCGGCATGACGAACACTACCAGCCTGTAACGCCCGACACCATCGACCGCGACTACGCTGCCAAGGAAGCCCTGCCCGAGAACCTTGAGTTTGTCCGCATCAACGGCACCGAGACACTGGCGCAGATATTCACCGACATCCGCTACAAGGCCGCTGACTGCGAAGCCATGTCGGCCACCCTGCTGCAAGCCCTCCAGCAACAGGGATTCGGAAGCTGGTAGCCGATGGCCCAGCCCCCTACAGCCCCCCCTGCAGCCCCCATCCCCCCTGCAGCCCCAGTTCCCGTCAGCGCCAGCTGCGGGCAATCCCCCCTACCGCTCATTACACACTCTCCCCAAAACCTTCAATCCATGTTTGCAAAAGAAAACCGCGGCAATACGCTCCACGGCATATTGCTCATCGCCCTCTTCTCGTTTGCGGCATTCTACATTGCCGAAATTCCCTTTGTCAAGAGCCTTTCCTTCAGTCCGCTCATCGTAGGCATCGTGCTGGGCATGCTCTACGCCAACAGCCTGCGCAACCGGCTGCCCGAAACCTGGGTGCCGGGCATCAAGTTCTGCACCAAGCAGATTTTGCGCACAGGCATCGTGCTCTACGGCTTCCGCCTGACCCTCGGCCAAGTGGCCCAAGTGGGCCTGCCCGCCATCGTGACCGACCTCATCGTAGTCTGCGGCACTATCGGACTGGGCCTGCTGCTGGGCCGTCTGCTCAAGATTGACCGCGACACCACCCTGCTCACAGCCACTGGCAGTGCCATCTGCGGTGCCGCCGCCGTGCTGGGAGCCGAACCGGTAGTGAAAGGCGAAGGCCACAAAACGGCCATCGCCGTGAGCACCGTGGTCATCTTCGGCACCATTGCCATGTTCCTCTACCCCATCATGTACCGTTCGGGACTGCTCGACGGCCTCCAAAGCACCCAAGTGGCCATCTACACGGGCAGCACGCTGCATGAAGTGGCCCACGTGGCAGGAGCCGGCAACGCCATGGACCCCACCGACACCCTGGGCATCGCAGGCACAGCTACCATCACCAAGATGATCCGCGTGATGCTGCTGGCCCCCGTGCTGGTGGTGATGGGCCTGATACTCTCTCGCCTGCGCCCTGCCTCCGGCCCCGCTTCCCAGTCAGGCAAACGCAGCATCACCGTGCCATGGTTCGCCTTCTACTTCATCGGCGTCATCTGCCTCAACACCCTCCTGCAGTCACTCACAGGAGCTGCCACCGTGAAGGACATACCCCTGAACGGAGCCATTGAATACGCCGACACCTTCCTGCTCACCATGGCCATGACCGCCCTGGGCACCGACACCTCCATCGACAAGTTCCGCCAAGCCGGAGCCAAGCCCTTCCTGCTGGCCGGACTGCTCTTTGTGTGGCTGCTGGCCGGCGGCTATCTCATGGCCAAATACCTGGTTCCACAGCTCATGAACTAAGAAAAAAGACACTCTCCTGAAAAAAAACGGTTTTTTCTCTTGACTCATCCCTTAGGGCACAGACTAACTTTGCAGCGAATTCAAGAAGTCACATCGTACGATATGCGCAAAAACAGATTAAAAATCAAAGAGTTCTCGCTGCTTTGCCAAGTGACAGTAAAAACCCTGAGGCACTACGAAAAGCTCGGACTGCTCAGACCGGCCGAAGTCGACGAGTGGACAGGCTACCGCTATTACGACTATAGCCAGATGCAAACGCTCGGCCACATACGCCGGCTCAAGGCCATCGGCTTCTCGCTCGACGAAATCGTCGAACTCACCGACCAAGACTGCCTGAAACCGTCCCTCCACAAGCTTCAGGAGAAAATCAACGACTGCCGGCAACAGCTGTCACAGCTCGAACAACGTCACGAGCTGCTGCAACGCACGATGAACTCGCAGCAAACCTTACAACAAATGGACAAATTCACCATTCAATCCTTGCCCGGAATCATCGTGGCATCCCACCGCGAAGTCATCAGCAACTATGCCGCCCTCGGCCCCCTCTGCTACGAAAAGATAGGTCCCGAAATGGCCCGGCTGGGCTGCCAATGCACCCAACCCGGCTACTGCTTCACCGTTGAGCACAACGAATACAGGCCCACCGACATCGACATCGAATACTGCGAACAGGTCGAAGCCATACTCCCCGATTCGGCCATCATCCAGTTCAAGCGGCTCGAAGCCGTGCCCAAAGCCCTCTGCATGAAGCACGTAGGACCCTACGAACGCTTTCACGAATCCTTCTGCGAAGCCTTCCGCTACATGGAGCAGCACGGTCTGAAAATAGCCGGACAGCCCCGCACCAGCTACATCGACGGCATCTGGAACCAGTCAGACCCCGAAAAGTGGGTTTCGCTCATCCAGATTCCTATCGAAGCATAAGGCGGTGCCTTTGACCGTCAACATGTAATTCAGCGGCGGGAATGCTGTTTTCCTCTTCCCTTAGAACTGGAAACTCACGGCATCCTCGCCGCTAAATCATAAAATGCAAACTATCCTCCCCAAAATGTAGTTTCGGGAGAAGCCCCAGCGTCCAAGGCAATAAAGAACAAGCTTCTCCACCGCACTATTATAAATTATCAATTCTAAACCATGAACATCCGACTGGAAACCCCCGACGACTACCGCGAAGTAGAAAACCTCACCCGCGAAGCATTCTGGAACGTATACCGTCCCGGCTGCACCGAACACTATGTGCTCAACCAATACCGCAACAACCCCGACTTCATACCCGAGCTCGACTTTGTGATGGAACACGAAGGCCGCATCATCGGCCACGTCATGTTCTCCAAGGCACAAATCATCCGGACCAACGGCACCGTACTCCCCGCCTGGACCTTCGGCCCCATCAGCATACACCCCGACTACAAGCGGCAAGGCTATGGCCTGAAGCTGCTGAACCATGCCATCGACCGTGCCCGTCAGCTGGGCGTAGGCGTACTCTGTATGGAAGGCAACATCGACTTCTACCGCCACGCCGGCTTTGTCGTAGCCAGCACCCTGAACATACACTATCACGCCGAGCCCGCCGAAGCCGAAGTACCCTACTTCCTGGCTCTCGAAGCGCAGCCCGGCTATCTCCAAGGCATCGAGGGCACCTACCACACCCCCGCAGGCTACTATATAGCCGACCAGAACCCCGAAGCCTTCGCCGCCTACGAGGCCACCTTCCCCGCCAAGGAGAAGCACCTCCAAGCCGGCCAGCTGCCCCAGTTCTGCCAGAGCTGCGGTATGCCCCTCACCGCCGATGCCGACTGCGCACAAGAAGCCGACGGAACCATCAACCACGACTACTGCAAGTACTGCTACCGCGACGGCGCATTCCTGCAAGCCTTCACCCTCGAACAGATGATTGACCACTGCGCCCAGTTCCTCGATGAGGTCAACAAGCAGATGCCCCACCCCCTCACCCCCGAGGAATACAGGCAAATGCTCTCCAACCTCCTGCCGCAACTCAAGCGGTGGCGGTAAGCATCGTTCCAGCCCGAAGAGACACTATCCCTGCCTGAAAAATTCTATGCCCTTTACGCTGGAGCAAAACAGTCCTAAAAAAGAATATATACTTCATCGGCCGATGAAGTATATATTCTTTTGCCTATGAAGTATATCTTCTATGGCCGATGCAGTATATCTTCTTCCAGAACCATGCGCAATGCCATTCCTATCGCAGCCTGACTGACTGACAGAAAAACACTTCTTTGTCCTGCCGACATAGCATCTCACAGATTTTCCATACATTTGTAGTCAGAATCTGAAATCCCCTCAAAGCAAAGTCAAACCCGACAAGCCCCCTCTCTGGCTGACAGTAGTGGAAGAAAAGGATTTGAGGTCTGCCCAGACCGCCGCTTCATTGTATAATGGGCGAAGCCTTGACACCAGCACAACGTGTCACTGTGTCGGAGTTACCTCCGGCACGCCCTCCATTCAGACTGACAAGAATGGGGTGTCGGTAGAGAATGCCCATAATCGAACGCCCCAATGGTTTGTGCTTCGTGTGTCGTATGGCCGCGTACTCAAAGCGACGAAAGTTCTCGAAGCGAAACATATTGAAAGCTATGTACCCATGCGGTACAAACAGGTAAAGAAGTCCGGGAATACAAGAATCGTCAAAGAGCCCCTCCTGCCCTCCTTCATCTTTGTGCATTCGACCACAGATAACATCGAAAGCCTGCTTCAAGATGCCAGCATCAACACCTATGAGCGCAACCCCCTACTGAGCTATTACTACGACCACACCAACTACCGGGAGGATGCCCCCGACCGCAATCCCCCTCTCGTCATCCGTGATGAAGCCATGCAAAACTTCATCAAGCTGACATCCGTCAAGAACCCCCACATCATTCCTGTCACCTCTGAGAACATCCAATACAAGCTGGGCGACCAAGTCATCGTAACCGAAGGTGATTTCGAGGGCATAGAAGGAAGAGTGGCCCGCATAGCCGGACAACAGCGAGTGATAGTAGAGCTCTTCAGCGGGTGTCTGGTGGCTACGGCGTATATACCGAAGGAGGCGATGGAAAAAGTCAATAAGGAACTGGGACAATAAGCACTACAAAAGAATGAATATGACAATAACCGATATTAACGACTTGATGCTCTATGGTGAGCGCATCAACATAGAATACAAGGAAGCCGCAGGCGATTTGCCGAAATCGCTGTGGGAGACCTATT
>JBJEAF010000054.1:0-4838 GCA_051868755.1 Alloprevotella sp. | reverse complement strand
CGATGCCCTGGGCTAAGCGCTTGCTGCCCCTTCGGGGCGTGCCTTGAACGCTTGTTACCGTTATAACCTGATAGAATGACACAAAAAAAAGATTATATCATTACTTAGAGAGCGACGGAACTTCGTGCGCTCTAAAGTAATGTTATAACCTCATAACCTTATAACTTATAACCTAAAAAGTTGGGGTACCCGGACTCGAACCAGGAAAGGCAGGACCAGAATCTGCAGTGTTACCATTACACCATACCCCAATCAAAGGGCGTTTGTCTACCCGACAAACAGCTGGAAAACAAATGTATTTGTTGGTTGGGGTACCCGGACTCGAACCAGGAAAGGCAGGACCAGAATCTGCAGTGTTACCATTACACCATACCCCAATCAAAGGGTTT
The DNA here is from genome assembly GCA_051868755.1 of Alloprevotella sp. Classification (GTDB taxonomy): domain Bacteria; phylum Bacteroidota; class Bacteroidia; order Bacteroidales; family Bacteroidaceae; genus Alloprevotella. The sequence continues at coordinate 4,449 of JBJEAF010000054.1, read as the reverse complement.
CGGAAGCTCCGCTTCGCGAATACGGGTGCAAAAGTACGGCTTTTGGCTGATTAGGCAAATTTTTTCCCTACTTTTTTTCAAAAAACCTCAGAAAAGCCGGGAGAACATGGCCTGAACCCCCTCCTGCCTTATCGGCCGCCACTGCTCTTGAGCGCAGCTTCGAGTTCCTCCACTTCGCGGCGGAACTGCTTGTCGACCGATATGCGGTGGGCAATCTGGTTGCAGGCGTAGAGCACCGTGCTGTGGTCGCGCTTGCCGAAGAGGCGGCCCAACTGGCTGTAGGACATGTCGGTGTACTTGTGTATCAGGTACATGGCCAACTGGCGGGGCATCACCACTGCCTGCTTGCGGCTCTTCGACATCAGTTCCTTGGCCTTCACCCCATAGCGGCTACACACAGCCGAAAGGATGTCATCGGCCGTCAGTCCCTTCTGTTCCAAGTTTACGGCGCGTGCCACAATGCGCTGGGTGAGCTGCAAGTCTATCTCGCAGTTGTCAACGACCGAATAGGCCATAATGGAGTTGATGATACCTTCGAGCTCACGCACACTACTCTCCACATGCTGGGCTATGTACTGGACCACCTCAGGCGGAATGACCAAACCATCCTTCCGGATTTTTGACACGAGAATGTCACGGCGCAGCTGGGTGTCGGGCTTCTCCATTTCGGCTGTCATGCCCCACTTGAAGCGCGTCAGCATACGCTCTTCCATGCCTTCGAGCAATACGGGCGGACGGTCACAGGTGATGATAATCTGCCGGTTGTTCTGCTGCAGGTGGTTGAAGATGTGGAAGAATGACTGCTGCGTCTTGGCCGTAGTGATTTCCTGAATGTCATCGATGATGAGCACATCGATGGTCTGGTAGAAGTTGATGAACTCGTTCTGCGTGTTGTGGATGACCGAATCCGTGAACTGGGTCTTGAACACATGGGCCGAAACGAAGAGTACCCGTTTCTCGGGATAGAGTTCACGTATGCGCACACCGATGGCGTTGACCAGATGGGTCTTCCCCACTCCGCTCGGGCCATAGAGGAAGAAGGGGTTGAAGGCTATCTTGCCCGGAGTATCGGCAATACTGATACCCACACTGCGGGCCAGCTTGTTGCTTGTGCCCTCCACGAAGTTCTCGAAGGTGTAGCGCGGATTGAGTTGCGGGTCAACCGGTGCCGGCTTGGGAGCGGCCTGTGGATTCCCCTTACGGTTCTGCCCGGCATCGTTGCGCACCACCAACAGCGGCTCGTTGGTCGCGTTCTGCACAGGAGCGGGCTTGAGCTTGTAGTTCAACTTCACCTTGCCACCACACACGGCATTCATGGCACGCATCAAGTAGGCGGCATAGTGCTGGTCGAAATACTCACAGAAGAACTGGTTGGGCACACACAGCAGCAGCTCGTCAGCCTTCAAGCTGACGAGTTCCAACGGCTCGAACCATGTCCTGAAGTGCTGTTCGGGTACCGTTTGGCGTATGATGTCCAGACATTGCTGCCAGAGCGTGTGTGGGGTTGAATCCATACAATCCTATAAGTATTTTTCTTGGGTTGTGAGATATAACCTAAGAAAATAACCTCATAACTTAATCACCTGTGCTTCATCACTCACACTTGATTTCACTTGTCCTTCTTGCCGAAGACAGAGAAGTGTACGTAGCGTTTGGGGTGGGCCTTGAGGTCCATCATCAATGAATCGGAATGGCTGAGCGTAGCGTTCAGGTTGTCATATACGCCCCGGTCGTTGAGGAACAGGCCCAGCGTATTGTCCGTGCTGCGCAACTTGCCGTCGAGGAATGAGGTGGTCGAGGCCAACTGGTCGGTCAGCTGCTTGGTGCTTTGCAAGGTAGCATCGACACTTTGCAGCGTGTGTTGCACGTCGAGTTCTGCCAGCCGGGCCGTGAGCTGTTCGGCATGAGCCATGGTGCGGTTCATGTTGGCCATGGCCTGAGGCACGTCGCGCTGCATCATTTCGTTCATCCGGTTGGTCATCTGCTTGAGGTCGTTGGTCATGGCAGCCGTGTTGTGCAACACCTGCATCAGGGCCGGGTCGCCCGTCAGGCGGTTGATGTTGGTCATGATAGAGTCCAGCTTGGGCATCATCTGTTCGATGGCCGGCACCATGGCCTGCAGCTTGTCCATAGCTCCCTCATGCATACCTCCCGAGATGGTGTCGCCCTGGGCTATCACATCGGCAGGATTGGGACCGAGCACCAACAGCATCTTCACGCCGCCCATCAGTTCGGTTTCGAGTTCTGCGCGAGTCTGCTTGGGCACACGCATGGCATCGTCCAGTTCAATGCCGACCACCACGCTTTCGCCCCGGTTGTAGTCATAGCTCACCGTGCGCACAATACCTACGGGGTAGCCATTGGCATACACCGGATTCGACACGGCCAGTCCGGCCACGTCCTTGAATTTCACATAGTAGGTGTTTGTAGCCTGAAACACATTGATGCCTTTCAGGAAGTTGATTCCTACAAACAGCAGCACCAAAGCCACCACGGCAGTGAGTGCGATTTTCGTTTCCTTCTTCATGCTATTGCGTTCAGCGTTGTTTTACTTCTCCTGTTTCCTGGCATCGGCCACCGAAACGGGCTTCCCGTCGACATATGCCACCAAATAGGCTTCAGGCATTTTGGCCTGCACCGTGCGCAGGCCCTTCTTGGCTTCGGCGTAGGTGGAATAGTTGCCATAGAAGTACTTGTAGAGGCTTCCCTCCTTCACACGGGTAATGGCCAAGCCCTTGAACTGGCTGTCCTTGGGCGAAATATCCTTCTTGCCCGCGCCCACCTGCACGCGGTACTGCACCTTAGGTCCTTTGGCCGCCGGCTGTTTCTTCTGGGCCGGCTTCGACGGTGCTTGCTGTTTGCCCTTGTCGGCTGTCGGCTTGCTCTTGTCGGCTGTTTGCTTGCCCTTGTCGGCTGTTGTCGGCTTGCCCTTGTCGGCAGGTTTCTTGGTCGGTTCGGCAGGTTTCTTCGCACTGTCGGCCTGCTTTTGGGAAGCAGGTTTGGACTGCTTGTCCTTAGTCTCAGCCTGTTTTTGGGTCGTGGGAGCAGGTTTCCGGTCTGCCTCAGGCTTATTGTCGGCTTGTTCGCGAGCGGGCTTTGACGATGCGGCAGGTTCCGGTTTCGAGTCCGTGCGGCGTGCTGTCGGCACTGTAGGTACGGGCACAACAGCCACTTCCTCATCGCTCACCGCCTCGGTGGAGAGCTGCGGGGTGCGGTCAGCAGTCAAAGTGGGCAAGTCAGGCGGAAGGTCATGCGCGGTACGGTCATGCAACCGGCGGTAAGCCAGGAATCCGTTGTAAAGGCTGCGGCTCAGCTCCGATATGCCCTTGGACGAGTTCAGATACTGCTCCTCAGCCGGTGTGGAGATAAAGCCCAACTCCGTCAGCACAGAAGGCATCGACGTATTGCGCAGCACCAGAAAGCCCGCCTGATGCACTCCCTTGTCGGGACGGCCCGCCTGTTTGTACTGCCTCTGGATGCACTGGGCCAGGTCCACGCTCTGCCGCATGTAGCGGTCCTGCATGATTTCGAATATCACGTAGCTCTCGGCCTTGTTGGGGTCGAAGCCCTCGTAGGTGCGCTGGTAGTCGCTTTCGAGCGTAATGACCGCATTTTCGCGTTTGGCCACAGCGAGGTTCTCATTGGCCTTGGCCATACCGAGCGAGTAAGTCTCCGAGCCATAAGCCGTCTTTCCTCCGGGCAGTGCATTGGTGTGGATGGAGATGAAGAGGTCTGCCTTGTGCTCGTTGGCCAAGTCGGCCCTGCGCTGCAAGGAAACGAACACGTCGTGCTTGCGCGTATACACTACCTTCACATCAGGACAATTGTCCTCGACCAGCTGCCCCAGTGCTAACGCCACGTTGAGGTTAATGTTCTTTTCCTTTGAAAATGAGCCGATAGCCCCCGGGTCATGTCCGCCGTGACCGGCATCAATCACCAGTGTAAACCGATGCTTGGTCTCCTCGGCCAGAGCCAAGGAGGCACACCCTGCCAGCAGCAGCACAACCAGAACAAGACCTTTCGATATAGCGCGCATAATGATTCTATTGGAGAGAAACGGGGAGGCCGTACCGCTCCCCCTGAGGAATTGCGAAGCAAAGTTAGCGCAAGATTCGACAATAGAAAGAAAACATCACAGTTTTTTCATCCGTACGTCTGCACACAGCCCCGCAGCACTCCTATTATATATATAGGTACATCCCATCCGCACACGGGTTATTCCCCACCCTCCCGCGCCGGGCTAAGAAACATATCATGGGACAGGTAAAACAACTCGGCACTTAGGAAAAACGAAGTGCCGAGTAGTTTTTCCTAAGTGCCGAGTTGTGAAATTCCCTGCTACGGGGGTAGCCTTCCACTTCCCCAAACAGACTGTAAGAAAAGGGGGAAAGCAGGGGTCAAGCCGAAATCCCGGTGCATGATTTTTGGATAAATGTGTGAATGCAAGCG
>JBJEAF010000053.1:0-4841 GCA_051868755.1 Alloprevotella sp. | reverse complement strand
GATATAGGAGGTTATTAGGTTATTAGGTTATTAGGTTATTAGGTTATTAGGTTATTAGGTTATAAAGTTACGCCTTGAGTGGCGGAGTTGTTATCCGCTCTAATAGTAATGTTATAACCTCATAACCTTATCTCTCATAACCCTTATTTCTCATAGCCTACCTTGTCAGGGCAGTGCCCACCGCTTCGCTCTTTTCCTGCTCGTTCATGTCGGCCAAGGCGGGACGGAAGAAGAAGAGGCGGATCACCACGAAGATGACGAAGAGTTTGATGAGCAGAATGACCCAGAGCGTGCGGCCCCACGTCATTTGCCTGAAGCCGTCGCGGTAGAAGTGCCAGATGCGGGGCAACAAGGTGAATGGAGTGTTCATGTGGCAAAAATAGGAAAATGTGTGGAATGTACGCGATTTCACCTTATGTTTTTGCTGCTGTTAGTCCAGATAAGGCCGTGACGGGCAGGAATAGGCATACTCAGGGCAGGTCAGTGTGTGCGGGCAGCCCGTTGTGTATCAGCCGTTCGATGCCTTGTCGCACTGACCGCAGGCCGAAAGCTTCGGGTTGCAAGTCGCGTAGTGGAATCCAGCGTAGGCTGGCGGCATCGTCGTGGGCCTGCACTTCGTGAGGGTTGGCAATGCGGCACAGGAAGAAGGCATCGGCCGTATGTACGGTGTGTGCGCTGAAGAGGTAGGTGTTGGGATAGGAGAAGAGGAAATCGGCAGAGAGGAGTTCGGCTCCCACTTCTTCACGTAATTCCCGGGCCAGTCCGTCGGTGATGCTCTCGCCGGGGTCAACAAATCCGCCCGGCAAGTCGAGTGTGCCCTTGGCCGGCTCACGGTCACGCACCACACAGAGCAGTTGGCCGCATTCGTTGACCACCACAGCCACGGTGGCAGCTGCGGCATTGGGATAGAAGGTGAAGCCGCAGTCAGCGCACCGTTTGCTGTAGGCATCGTGCGTCTCGAAGCGGCGGCTGCCGCAGTGCGGACAGAACAGGAAGTCGTGAAGGGGATGCAAGGGGGTGGGGGATGGAGACATCGGTGATGAGGTTATGAGGGATGAGGTTATGGGTAAGGTTATGAGGGATGAGGTTATGAGGTTATAAAGTTACTATTATTCAAGTTTCGCAAGTAGTTGCAGATAGTTAACAAGGGTTCAAGGCACGCCCCGAAGGGGCAACGAGCGCATAGCCCAGGGCATCGCCCTGGGTTGGTTGACCGCCGCAAATGCGCCCTGCAAGGGCAAAAGCGTCTGTTAGTAACGCTTGTCTCCTAACATTCATAACGCTTGTCTTCTAACGCTTTTGCCCTTTCAGGGCGCACTTCATCGCTTCATTCCACCCAGGGCGCTGCCCTGGGCTATGCGCTCGTTGCCCCTTCGGGGCGTGCCTTGAGTGCCTCATTGCTCCTAAGTTCTCTTGGGTTATGCGCTTGCTGTCCCTTCTTGCGTACCTTGCCCCCTAAACTAATAGTCAATGCTTGCGCCGCCTTATCTTGTCCATTCTTGAGAAAGTTGAAAAAAGATGAGGTGATGAGGCATTCCTTTGGGCGCAGGCATTTGCCTGTCAAAGGGTTGCCTCATCACCTCATCCTTGTCAGATAGGGGAAATCAGGTTTACTTCTCCGTCATGTCGGTGGGACGGATTGACACCGTGATGCAGTTGTTCTGCTTGAGGAGCACGTTGTTGACGAAGTCTTGGATGTCCTTCGAGTTCACTCCCTTTACGGCATCTTCATAGCCCGTGTGTTCATCCTTGTTCCAGACAGTCTGGGCATAGATGAGTCCCATCCAGTATTCGTTCTTCTTCTGGCTGTCGGCATAGTCCTTCAGCTCGAACTGCTTCACCTTGTCGAGCTCTTCGGCGGTAACACCGTTGGCGGCAATGTCGTCGATGCCCTGCTTCATGAGCAGGAGGGCCGAGTCGAGCTGGGCGGGCTTCACGGGGCAGTAGATCTGCATGAGGTAAGAGTCGCGGGGAGCATAGCGTGCGACAGCCGATGCACCGACGCTGTAGGCGATACCAGCATCTTCGCGGATGCTCTTCAGATAACGCTGCGTCAGGATTTCGCCCAGCGCGTTCACTACGGCGGCTTCCTTCATAGAGTAGGGATTCGTGCCCGACCAGATCTGTACGAGGGTAGCCTGCGGCGTTTCCATGTCGCGGAAGAAGTGGTTGTTCACCACGCCCTCTGCGGGATAAATCTTGAGGTCCACCATCTGTTCGCGCTTCTTCACACCCTTGAGCGGGGCAATGTACTGCTCGGTGAAGGCACGCAGCGAGTCCACGTTGAAGGCACCGGTGAAGTAGAAGTCGAAGTCGCCGGCGGCGTTGAAGCGTTCGGTGTAGATGCGCTTGATGGCTTCGTAGTCAGCCTTGTCCAGGTCGGACACTTTGAGGTTGGCCTTGCGCGGGTTGTGGTTGTAGAGCGTACAGATCAGCGAGTCGGTGAAGGCCTTCATGGGGTTCTTCTCGGCGTTCTCCAGCTGGGAGCGCAGGTATGTCATGGCATTGTTGTAGCCGTCGGGGTCGTTGGCCGGAACCTGGAAGCGCAGGTAGATGAGTTCGAAGAGCGTACGCAGGTCCTTCGGGGTGGAAGAACCTTCCAGGTTTTCGGTGAGTTCACCCAAGTGGGGCGTACAGCTGGCCTGCTTTCCGGCCAGTTTCTTTTGCAGCTCGGTAGCGGTGAAGTTGCCCAGACCCGTATTGCTGATGACGGTGGGGAACACCTTCAGGTTCACGTAGTCCTTGATGTCCATCTTGTTCTCGCCGCCGAAGCTGGTGGCCTGGAACTGTACTTCGCTGTCGTTGAAGTCGGTCTGCTTGAAGTAGACGCGGGCACCATTCTGGAGGGTCCAGCAGGTGTAGCCGAAGGCGGCGGGAGCTTCCTTCACGATTTTGCCCTTTTTGGGGAGTGTGGGCACGAGAGGTTCGCTCTTCACGTTGTCCACGTAGGCTTCGAGCTGAGCAGCCTTGGCGGCGGCCACGGCCTGCTGGAACTCGTCGGTGGTGGGCACGTTCACGCCCTCCTTGTCGGGATAGAAGGCTATGCAGACGAAGTTGGTGTCGGTGTGGGCGGTGTACTCCTTGAAAACTCCAGAGACGGCGGGGGCGGTCATTTGCTGCTGGGCCATCATCTGGGCCAGCTGCTTGTAGCTCTGGAACTCGGTTTCGATGTCGGGGATGGGGTTGCCTTCGAGGAAGTGACGCACATACTGCGGCACGTAGTAGCTGTTCTTCTGCTTCTCGCGGTTGTCGTAGATGCGTTCGATCGAGCTGATGAATTCCTCGCTGGCGCGGCTCACTTCCGTGCCGGTGAAGCCGAAGCGGCGGGCACGTTCCACCTCCTGCATGACAGCCTGCAGGGCGGCAGCGTCCTGGCCGGGTTTGGGCAGAACGTAGAATGTGAAGGCATCGCAGGTCTTCGACATGATGAAGTTGCTGTATGCGCCACCGGCAGCGATGAAGGGGCAGTCAGCCTTCTGGCTCAGCTCTTCGAGACGGGCATTGATGACGCTGGCAGCCAGGTTGTTGATGTATTGCATCTGCAAGAATACCGGCGTGTTGCGGTACTCGGCGGGGATAGGCTCTGTCTTGAAGAACATCTGGATGACGCCCTGGGTCTGCTCCTTGTCCTTGTCGATGACATAGATGGGCTCGTTGTTGTCGGGCACGGGGTAGAACTCGTAGGGCGCGGGGTTCTCGGGCATCTTGATGGGCGAGAAGATAGCCTTGATTTTGGCTTCCACCTGGTCGACGTCGATGTCGCCTACCACGATGATGCCCTGCAAGTCAGGACGGTACCACTTCTCGTAGTAAGCGCGCAGTTCTTCGGGCTTGAAGTTGTCGATGACCGACATGAGTCCGATGGGATAGCGCAGGCCGTAGCGCGAACCCGGATAGAGTGTGGGCAGGTTGCGCTCGAACATGCGGCCCGAAGCCGATGAACGCATGCGCCACTCTTCGTGAATCACGCCGCGCTCCTTGTCGATTTCGGCCGGGTCGAGCGTCAGTCCGTCGCTCCAGTCGTGGAGAATGAGCAGGCAGGAGTCGATGTTGGTCTCCGTCACGGGCACGTCGTCAATGTTGTACACCGTCTCGTCGGTCGAGGTGTAGGCATTGAGGTTCTGTCCGAACTTCACGCCGATGCGCTCGCAGAACTGGATGAGCGAGTTGCCCGGGAAGTTGTCGGAGCCGTTGAAGCACATGTGCTCCAAGAAGTGGGCCAGACCGCGCTGGCTCTCCTCCTCCTGTACGGAGCCGACCTTTTGGGCGATGTAGAAGTTGGCGCGGTTTTCGGGCAGGGCGTTGTGGCGTATGTAATACGTCAGCCCGTTGTCAAGCTTGCCCATGCGCACCTCTTTGTCGATAGGCAGCTGCGGCATCTGCATCTGTGCGCGCAACGGCATCAGCGCGATGCACGCCAGCAGCAGGCAGTAGAATCTGAACTTTTTCATGTTGGGTGATTTGATATGTTTTAAAGGATAATTTTCCGGTTGTCGTGAAAGTTTGACGCGGCGGTCAGTCGGTTTGCTACACGGGTCAGCCTTGCCCTTTGGCGGTGAACCTGCGGGCGCAGGCGCGTAGCAGTGGGGAGTTGAATGCGCAAAAGTAGAAAAATATCTGAAGTTGAGGCAAGTGTGAAAAATCTTTTTGGCATTTTCTTTGCCCTTCGGTAGCCTTACATTACCTTTGCCCCAACCTTGTGGGGCGTTGACGGGCTTTTTCAGTCAGTTGTTTGCCGCCTTTTTGCGGCAAATGCGCGTTCCGCCCCATTCCCGCCATGACATTCACTTAAGGGGTGTTCTATAAATTAGGTTTTAAAGAACGCCCCATGAGTGAACTCA
>JBJEAF010000052.1:0-4870 GCA_051868755.1 Alloprevotella sp. | reverse complement strand
TCACTTGTTATGAATTTGTTTTCATATCACACATTAGGTTTATAATTCTCGCAAAATTTCCAAATTCAGACTCGAATATAGCCAACGGTAGATGCTCCGGGTGTGATTAATTTCACTCTTCCGTGAGACCTTGTAAGCATAGATTGTATCTTTTGGTACAATCCTACATGTTTACACAGGTCTCTAAGGGGAATAGTGTATAGTCATATCGGCGTGGGCTCTAACGTTGTCTGTTCATCTGAATTGGGCTATGCGAGAGCCTCTATGGGTGGAACGGACAACAGGAAGAATCCACGCTTTTTTTATGCCTATTTCCAATCCCTATCTGATGACAAACAGACTATTCCAAGCAATAGAGAGAGCTATTCACTAATTGTTTATCTAAATTCTGTCACCATGAAACGAATATGGTACTGCGTGCTCATGATAGGAGCACTGACATTCAACAGTTGTGCGTATGACGATTCAGAACTGTGGGATGAAGTTCACAATCTCGATGACCGCCTGACCAAGGTGGAAGAAATTCTGTCGGGACTAAACAAAGAGGTCAACTCCATGCACTCGCTCATCAGCGAACTGCAGTCGCGGCCTTGGATTACAAATTACAAAGTCATCGAAGGCGGTGTAATGCTGACGTTTAGCGACGGCCGCACCATCACCATCAACGACGGACTCACCCCTACCATCGGCACCAACGGCAACTGGTGGATTGGTAATGTCGACACAGGTATTGCCGCTGCTGGCAAGGACGGATCTACGCCCTACATTGGCAACAACGGGAACTGGTGGATTAACGGCACAGACACTGGGGTACAGGCAAAAGCCAAAGACGGCTCCACACCTTACATAGTCGATGGCTATTGGTGGATAGACGGCGAAAACACTGGTGTCAAAGCCACAGGCAATGACGGACAGACCCCAACCATTGGCACCAACGGTAACTGGTGGATTGGCAATGTCGACACAGGCGTGAAGGCCATCGGCGAGACCCCTTATGTCGGCGAAAACGGCAACTGGTGGATTGGAGGAAACGACACCGGCACACGCGCCGAAGGATTGACACCTTATATTAAAGAAGGCTACTGGTGGATTGGCAGTACCAACACAGGGGTCAAGGCCACTGGAAACGATGGCGCAACTCCCTATGTGGGCGACAACGGAAACTGGTGGATCAACGGCGAAGACACAGGTGTCAAGGCTAAAGCCGAAAATGGCGAAACGCCCTACATCAAAGACGGCTACTGGTGGGTCGGTGATACCAACACGGGGGTAAAGGCTACCGGAAATGACGGAGCTACACCTTACATCGGCACCAACGGCAACTGGTGGATTAACGGCACAGACACCGGAGTGAAAGCCCAAGGCAACGATGGAGCTACACCTACAATCGGCTCCAATGGCAACTGGTGGATTAACGGCGAGGACACCGGAATCAAAGCACAAGGAAACGATGGAGCTACTCCTTACATTGGTGCCAATGGCAACTGGTGGATTAACGGCGAAGACACTGGTATCAAAGCACAAGGAAATGACGGCAAAGACGGACTTACACCCTACATCGGTGAGAACGGCAACTGGTGGATCGGTGATGTAGACACTCAAGTCTCTGCCTCTGGAAGCAGCCAGACTTCTATCATCGGCATTGAGAAAGGTGAGGATGGCCTCTACTACTGGACTATCACCATCAATGGTGAAAAGGACTGGATCTACGATGACTATGGAAACAAAGTTTCCTGCTCGGGCGTACAACCCATTTTCCGAACGGACTACAACAACTACCTCCAGTACTCCGTAAACTTTGGCATCACCTGGATATATGTGCTGGATGCCAACGGCAACTACGTAACGCTGAACTCCGGTTCCGGACAGTGCACCTGCACGCAGTTCTTCAGCAACGTCTACGTTCAGGATGGCTATCTGCACCTTATTCTGACTGACGGTACAGAAATCGTCATCAAAATCGAGAACAATGACCGCGGCGGCATTCCCCAAGACCCCTCAACGCCCAGTCCTGGCATCTACGACCCCAACACAAACATCCCCTACCCTGGCGGTGTGATCCTGCCGCCCGACGATTTTGGGAACATCATCTACAGCATGACTCTGTCGGGCATCAGCGATGTCAACGGAGACTGGCTGAGACTCTACGGCACCGACGATGTCAACCAGAACATCTGGATTGACATTGACGGCAGTCCCAAAGGCATTCTGGTCATCAACCTCGAAGACAACGTGTCGCGCGTAAAGAACGACATCATATTCTCGGTCGACAATTCCGGCAGCATGAGCGAGGAGGCCGATGCACTTGCCCGTGACATTCTGGACCTCTCCACATATCTTGAAGACAATGGTCTGGATGTGCGTTTCTCTGTGGTTGGCTACGACGGCCGGCTGACCGGAGCACGTAATTTCTGTACAGCCAGCGAACTCAGCAGCTATCTGAACGCCAACGGAACCGGTGTCAATCGCACCTTCCATTTTGGCGGCAGCGATGCTTCGAGTTTGAGTTCAGCAGCCAGTGCCTATAACAATGGATATAACGAATGTGGCGCGGCTGCCATCCAGTATGCCAATGCCAATTTCAACTTCCGCAACGGCTCTAACCGCATCTACATCAACTTTACTGACGAGCCTAACCAGCCCAACGGAAAAAGCGCATGGAGCGTAAACTTCTTCAACTCTGAGCAAAATTGGCCGGCACAGTATGGAACTATCCATAGTGTATACAGCGACACCAACACCCAATACGTCCAGACTGAAGGTTACAGGGAATATCCCTGGCGCATGTCTGAATACACCGGCGGCACGAAGATGTTCACCAGCAGTTCCTTCACGGGTGTTTCTCTCAAGGACATTCCTGTGATGGATGCCATTACCCACTCCTACACCATCAAGTTTATTATTCCTCTGTCCTATCTTGACGGACAACCGCACACAGTGGTCATCAAGGTGGTAACGCCCGACGGCACAACCCGAGGCATCCTCACCCTGACCAACTACGTGTTTGGATTATACCGCTAACCTACCCATAAGGAGGTAGCACCTCTCTATACGTACAGGAGACAAATGACCACTCAAGGACATCTGTCTCCTGTTTTTTGCATATTCATCTCGGCCTGCATCATTTGGCCGTACGTCCTCTTCAGGTGTGTTCCCCCAAGCAAAGGAGGAAGGCAAGTGCCCTCCTCCTTGTGTCAGTTTTGGTCGTATGCGTGTTTGGGATAGTCTATCGTGTAGTGCAGCCCGCGGCTTTCCTTGCGTTCCATAGCCTGACGGGTGATGAGGTAGCCCACATTGATGAGGTTGCGCAGCTCGCAGATGTCGCGCGTGGCCTTGACGCGCTTGAAAAGTTCTTCGGTCTCTTCATAGAGCAGGTCGAGACGGGTCCAGGCGCGGCGCAGTCGGAGGTTGCTACGCACAATGCCGACGTAGGACGACATGACCTGACACACCTCCTTGGCATCCTGCGCAATCAGCACCTTCTCCTCGTTGGAGAGCGTGCCCTCGTCGTTCCATTCGGGCACAGCCGTGTTCAGCTCATACTCGCCGATGTGCTCCAGCGAGTGCTTGGCTGCGGCATCGGCATAGACGACGGCCTCAATCAGCGAATTGGAGGCCAGACGGTTGCCGCCGTGCAGGCCGGTGCAGGAACATTCGCCCACGGCATAGAGCCGCTTGATGGTGGAACAGGCGTTGAGGTCCACCTTGATGCCGCCACACAGGTAGTGGGCACAAGGGGCGACGGGGATGTACTGGCGGGTGATGTCGATGCCGATGGAGAGGCACTTCTGGTAGATATTGGGGAAGTGGCGCTTGGTCTCTTCGGGGTCTTTGTGGGTTACGTCGAGACACACGTGGTCCAGTCCGTGAATCTTCATCTCCTTGTCGATAGCGCGTGCCACGATGTCGCGCGGTGCGAGCGAGAGCCGCTTGTCATACTTCTGCATGAACTCCTCGCCGTTGGGCAGGCGCAGGATGCCGCCATATCCGCGCATGGCTTCAGTGATAAGATAGGCGGGGTGGGTTTCGCCGGGATGAAACAGGGCCGTGGGGTGAAACTGTATGAACTCCATGTCCTTCACCGTAGCCTTGGCGCGGTAGGCCATGGCGATGCCGTCACCTGTGGCGATGTTGGGATTGGTCGTCGAGGCATACACGGCACCGCAACCGCCCGTGCAGAGCACGGTGACGCGCGACAGGAAGGTGTCAATCTTGCCCGTGTCGGGGTCGAGCACATAGGCTCCGTAACACTCAATGTCGGGAGTGCGGCGTGTGACCTCCACACCCAGATGGTGCTGTGTGATGATTTCTACGGCGAAGTGGTTTTCGAGCACGGTAATCATGGGGTTGGCCTTGACGGCCTCTATCAGTCCGCGCTGTATTTCGAAGCCCGTATCGTCGGCATGGTGCAGGATGCGGAATTCCGAATGGCCTCCTTCGCGGTGCAGGTCGAAGTCGCCGGCCTCATTCTTGTCGAAGTTAACGCCCCACTCTACGAGCCGCTTGATGCCCTCGGGTGCGTTCTTTACCACCTGTTCGACTGCGCGGGGATCTGAGATGTAGTCGCCCGCCACCATGGTATCTTTGATGTGCTTCTCGAAGTTGTCGACTTCAAGGTTGGTCACCGAAGCGATGCCCCCCTGTGCCTTGGCCGTGTTGGCCTCTTCGAGTGTCGTTTTGCAAACCAAGGCCACCTTACCTTTGCCCGAAGCAGCCACCTGAAGGGCGTAACTCATTCCGGCCACGCCGGAACCAATCACCAGAAAATCAAATTTGCGTATCATCTGTGTGTGAATTGTTTTGCGGGGGCAAAGATAGTGCAAGTGAGAGCAAAGAGCCAAGCTTGCTTGGGCTTTTTGCCGAACGCAGC
>JBJEAF010000051.1:0-19752 GCA_051868755.1 Alloprevotella sp. | reverse complement strand
GGGCGTTGCCCTGGGCTATGCGCTGTTGCCCCTTCGGGGCGTGCCTTGAACCCTTGTTAACCTCATAACCTTACAACCTCATAACCTTATAACCTGAAATCACAGGGGGTACTTCTCCTCGAACTGCTCGCGCGTGCCGTTGAACACATTGATGTCCACCTCGCCGCGGATACCCCTCACCCGTCCGTAGGGAGTAAGCTGCCAATGCAGCAGACGCACGTAGGGCTTGAACTCGCCGTAGCGCGCAATCCAGACTTCATAGTCACGCAACGCCTCGGGCGCATGGTTCAGGTGATTGTTCACAAAGTTCTGTCCCACATAGAGCACGGGCTTCTTGCCGCAGGCACGCTGCACGGCCTTCATCCACACCAACACTTCGCGGAACATGGCCGCCTCACCGCCCGCCTGACGGATTTCCCTGTCAGTCGGTTCGAGGTCGAGCATGGGAGGCAGGTCCTTGGCGTGGATGGAGGCTTTTTTCAGGAAGAAGGCAGCCTGCACAGCACCCGGACACGTCAGCCTGAAGAAATGGTAGGAGCCGGCCCGTATGCCCTGGGCGCGCACCTGCTTCATGTCGGAGGCATAGTAGCGGTTTGTCACCGAACGGCCCTCAGTGGCCTTGGTGTAGACAAACGACACGGGATAGTCCACCTTGCCCTGCACCCTGCGGCCCGGGCCCAAGCTGGTGATGCGCACCCGTTTCCAGTCGATGCCATAGCGGGCCTTCTTGTGCTCGTGCTGGTAGCGTGAGATGTCGATGCCATACACGCGGTCGGAGGTGTAGACCATGCGCTCTCCGTTGAAACGTCCTTTCTTCCACCAGCCGCAACGCACCAAGCTGTTGCCGCGAACGGCAAAGCCGTGGCCCGCGCGCTTGCCGTCGGTCCATTCCCCGTAATACACTTCGCCGCTATACAGGTCTTCGCGCCCTATTCCATGAGGTTGCATGGCCGCGTTGAAGTCGCCCACATAGCGCGACACCGAATCGCGCCTCTCGCCCCACACCAAGGTATCGGCATCCCAGCGGCCTTCGAAGCGCGTGCCGTCGGACAGCAGGCATACGCCCCAGCCCTTGCGTTTCCCGCCAGCGGCCGTGACCTGCCCCTCGTAGCTCAGAGAATCGGGCAACACCACACGGCGACACACCAACGAGTCGCCAGATGCAGTCTTCGGGACTGTCTGTCCTGTCTTCGCCGAGCCGCCAAAGAGCCGCCGGGTCCAGGCCGTGGCATTCAGCCACCACCAGACAGGTTCACTGTGTACGGTGGCCAAGAACGCTCCCACGCGGGCCGACGATATGCGCTGGCCCCGGTGTTCCACACCGCAGAGGTGGCCCGAAGCATTCACCCACGCCGCCCCTTCGCACAGCGTATAGCGCGGAGACTGACGGCCAAGGCTGACGGGAGCGGCTGTGCGCGTGGCCGCACCGAAATCGTTGAAGGCAAAGAGCCGCGCCCCATGGTTGTAGGAGCCGAAGCGGCAAACGGCCACACGCCTGAAACCTTGCGGCAAACGGCCTTCGGGCGTGGCGAGCAAAAGCAGCTCCCCTTCGCGGCGCACCACGGCCAACGGCATCGCGCAAGCAGTATCGCCGGCCAGCGCAGCCCGCACATGGAGCACGGCCTGCGGCACCTGCGGCTGCCGGAGCAACTGCCTGACGCAGCGGCGAAGCGAATCGTTGGCGGCCAGCAAACGGCGGTTGTCGTTAGCATAAGCCATGACCTGGTTGTAGCCATCGTCAACCACGCTGTGGGTGGCGGCATACTCATCGAGTGCCTCCTGCTCATCGCGAAACATAGTCAGGCGGCGTTCGAGCAGCGTGTCGATGGCTGCCAAGCGCCGCTTCACTTCGGCTGGACGCAGCGTGTCGGCCCTTGCGTCAAGCAGGTCGGTCGTAGTGAGCAGGTGGCCGCGGCCCGACACAAACGCGCCCGAGGTTTCGCGCGTGAGGCACACCGAATCGGCACAGAACGCCACCTGACGCTCTGCTTCGGGACGCACAGACAAGTACAACGTGTCGCCACCTGATAGCGGCAGGGCATAGGCCGTGCGGGCCTCCAAGCGACAAACGGCCGCCAGCTTCTTTTGTTCGGAACTGGGCACGTACACACCCAACAACACCGCCAGCAGCAACCCGCACGCGGCTAACAGTCCCATCCATCTTTTTCTGTTCATAGGCTTCCAAGCTGCGCAGCACGCAGCATCTGCTTGTCGTTTCATTCAGAACAACTTCTACCGTCCTGTAACCTGTTCTTTCAAGGTGACACAGCTACACGGAAAAAAGTCAATACTACTGCTCTGAAAAGTAAGTACTACTTCTCCAGAAAGTTAGTAGTACTTCTATGGCAAAGTAAGTACTACTTCTCTGGAAAGTTAGTACTACTTCTATGGCAAAGTAAGTACTACTTCTCCAGAAAGTTAGTACTACTTCTCTGAAAAGGCAGTAAAACGGTCTGCAAAGATAGTACAAGTGAGCGCAAAGCAAAAAGAAAACTCCTCAGGATTTGCCGGAAGGTTCTGTAGAGAGCTTTATTCAAGTTTCGCAAGTAGTTGCAGATAGTTAACAAGGGTTCAAGGCACGGGCTGAAAGCCCAACAAGCGCATAGTCCAGGGCATCGCCCTGGGTAGAACGAGGCGATAAAGTGCGCCCTGCAAGGGCAAAAGCGTGTAGAATCATAGCCCTGTTTGCTTACGCTTTTGCCCTTGCAGGGCGCACTTGTGGCGGTCAACCAACCCAGGGCGATGCCCTGGGCTATGCGCTTGTTGGGCTTTCAGCCCGTGCCTTGAACGCTTGTCAACTAACGACAACGACCTGCGAGAGTTGAAAAGCTTTAGAAAACAATAGAGAGCTGTAGAGAGCTATCAGCAACTATAGGGCACTACAGAGAGCTATAGTCCCCGAGGACTTGGTCCTTTGAAATACTTTTCGCAAATTTGCATGGCCCTGCCGCGAGCAGGACTTTACTCCTTATTATATATATACTCCAAGAAACCACGCTATGCGACACCGCCCGATACCCCTTGAGGACTTCTTCCGAAATTCTGAACGCACCGGCTACCAGCTTTCGCCCGATGCACGCCATATCTCTTACTTGGCTCCGTGGAACGACCGCCTGAACCTCTTTGTGCGACCTATCGACCGCCCGGATGCCGAGGCCGTACGCCTCACCGCCGAAACCGAACGGAGCCTGGCCGGATATATGTGGGCCGACAACGAAAGGCTCATCTTCTCGAAAGACACGGCTGGCGACGAGAACTACCAGCTGTATGGCGTCAGGCTCGACGGCACTGACCTGCGTGCCTACACAGCCTTCGAGGGCGTACGCTCGGGCATCATCGACGACCTGGAAGAACAGCCCGACTTCATCCTGATCTGCATGAACCGCCGCAACCCCGAAGTGTTCGACCCCTACCGGCTGAATCTGACCACGGGCGAACTGACCCTGCTGGCCGAGAATCCGGGCAACTACCAGGGCTGGATGACGGACCACGACGGCAAGCTGCGCGCAGCCGTGGCGATTGTGGACGGTGTAAACACGCAACTGCTCTACCGCGACACGGAGGAGGAACCGTTCCGCCCCGTGCTCACCACAAACTTCAAGGACGTGGTGAGCTTCATGGAGTTTACGCCCGACAACCGCGAAGTGTATGCCGCCACCAACTTGGGACGCGACAAGACGGTGCTCGTGCGCATGAACCCTGCCACCTGTGAGGAACTGGAACTGCTCTACGAGAATGACCGCTACGATGTGGAAAGCATCAGCTACTCGCGCAAGCGCAAGAAGTTGCTGAGTGTGTACTGCACCGGACACAAGGAACCCGTGCGCCACTATTTCGACGAAGAGGAACGGCAGCTGCGCAAGCGCATCGGCGAACATTTTCCGGGACGGCGCTTTGGCATGGCCGACTCTGACAAGGCCGAAGAGCACTATCTGGTGTATGTGGGCGGCGACCGCACCCGGGGAGCCTATTGGCTCTATGATGCCACTACCGACCAAGCGACCCACATGGCCGACCTGGCACCCTGGTTGGATGAAGCTGAAATGAACGAGATGCTGCCTGTGAACTATACCACACGCGACGGACTGCCCATCGAAGCCTACCTGACCCTGCCCGACGGACTCAGCCTCGACGAAGCCCGCAACCTGCCTGTGGTGGTCAACCCACACGGCGGGCCTTGGGCACGCGACACGTGGGGATTCTCGTCTGAAGTCCAGTTCTTGGCCAACCGGGGCTATGCCGTGTTCCAGATGAACTACCGTGGTTCGACAGGCTACGGCCGCCGCTTTCTCGAAGCCAGCTACAAGCAGTGGGGCCTGCGTATGCAGGACGACATCACCGACGGTGTGAAGTGGCTTATCGGCCAGGGCATTGCCGACCCTGCGCGCATAGCCATCTACGGCGGCAGCTATGGCGGCTATGCCACCCTGGCCGGACTCTGCTTCACGCCCGAGCTGTATGCCTGCGGCATCGACTATGTGGGTGTGAGCAACCTGTTCACCTTCATGCAGACCATTCCGCCCTACTGGCGGCCCATGCTCGACATGATGTATGAGCAGGTGGGCAATCCTGAGACCGACCGCGAACAGCTGGCTGCCACCTCGCCCGCACTGCACGCCGACAACATCCGCGTGCCGCTGTTCATCGCCCAGGGAGCCAACGACCCGCGTGTCAACAAGGCCGAAAGCGACCAGATGGTCGAAGCCTTGCGCCAGCGCGGCATCCCGGTGGAGTATATGGTGAAGGACAACGAGGGCCACGGGTTCCACAACCAGGAGAACCGCTTCGACTTTTACCGCGCGGTCGAAAAGTTCCTGCAAGCCCACCTGTAGCCCCCTCTGTCCCCGCCGCCAGCCATGGGCTGTTGCGCCCCACACTTCTTTTCCCCACCCTCACCCGCTCCCTTATGCACAAAAACTTACTTCCGACGCTACGGCTCTGCCTGCTGTTCCTGGCCCTGACCCTGACCGGCACGGCCCGGGCCAAGCAGCCCGACTCGTTCGCCCAATGGTCGAAACTCTCCTCCAAGCAACTGCTGGAACTGGGGTCGAACTTTGCCGAACGCTCTCAAAAGGCCGACAGTGCCTTGGTGTGCTTCACCCTTGTCGCCAACCGCTACGCGCCACAGCAGGACCAAAGCGAAAAGAGGCTGTCTTCGGTGGCCTATGCGGGCAAATGGTACGTCTACTTCTTCCATTATTTCGACTACTCGAAAGCCTACGAGAACCTGCAACGCAGCTATGAGATTGCCGTCGAAAACGGCGACGAGCTGCAACGCATCTATCTGAACTTCGGCTGCATGTACCAAACCATTGCCGAGCAGAGCGGCGACCTGAGGCCTTGCCGGCAGGCAGCCGAGTTCTACGAAAAGTCGTTCAACGAAGCCCTGGCCCATCAGGACTGTGTGTCGCTCGACATGGCCACGGTCAACCTCTGTACCGTGAGCCACATGCTGGGCACCACCGCCCGGCTCAAGGGTTTCATGGAACGCTACTGCAACGCGCCGGGCGACCGCAACCGCACACAGCGCCGCTATGCCCTGCTGCTCTATGACGGGCTGTCAGCCATGGAACAGCACCAATGGCAACAGGCCCTCGATGCCTTCGGACAACAAATAGGGATAGTGCAAGGCCAGAGGGACTTTCTGCGCTACGACTATTGCAGCCGGCTGAATCTGGCCAAGACCTATGCAGCCATGGGACAAAGGACCAAAGCTATCGACCTGCTGCGCGAATCGGAACGCATCGCAGTCTGCCACGACCTGAAGGATGCCAAGCTGGAGGTGTACAAACTGGCGGCTTCGCTGTTAGAACAGGAACACTGCGACGAGGAGGCCGAACACTACCGTAACAAATACTTCTGCCTGAAGGACACGCTGCTGAACTACCGCCAGGTGGCCAGCGTGTCGGAACTGAAGTTTCTGGGGGAAATCAAGGCAATGGACGAGCAGATTGCGCGGATGACGCAGCAACGCCATTTCCAGAACGTGCTGACTTGGGGCATCGTGGCCACCACGGTAGTGGTGCTGTGCTTCCTGCTGATTGTGTGGCGCAAGAACCGCAAGCTGAACCGCGCCAACCTCTCGCTCTACAACAAGAACATCGCCATGCTGAAGCGCGAGGAGGAGGAACGCAACCGCCGGAAAGAGTATGAGCAGACACTGGAGGAAGTCAGGAAACAGCTCCAGCAGCAGGAGGTTTCCAACGAAGACAGCAACGAACTCCCCAAATACCGCGGCAGCTGGCTCGACGAGAACGACAAGCAGGAGCTGGAGGCAAAAATTCTCGACATCATCGAAACGACCGACGAGATATACAAGCCTGACTTCTCGGCCGACCGTCTGGCGCAGCTCATCGGCATCAACTACCGCTACCTGTCGCAGGTAATCAACGAACGCTACGGCGTGAACTTCAACACCTTCATCAACGAGCACCGCATCAAGGAAGCCTGCAAGCGGTTCAACCAGCCCAAGCTTTATGGCAACTATACCATCGAAGGCATAGCCCGCAGTGTGGGCTTCAGTTCGCGCTCGGCCTTCTTCACCTCCTTCAAGAAATTTACGGGCCTTTCGCCCTCAGAATACCAGAAAATGGCACAAAGCCAGGCTTCTGGGTGTTCAGAATGATGATGTAGAACACACAGAACGCCCAAAACCTTTCATTCCCTGTGGCCGCGCCCTATCTTTGCGGCCACATTTTGTATTCATCAAACCAACAAAAACAAACAGCATGAAAGGTAAATTACTCATGGCCATTGTGCTCTTCGTGATCGGCGAAATGACAAGAGCACAGAACCTGCTGCTACCAGGCACAGCACTTCAGGCCGACAAACAAGTGGCCGCCGGCACCATGCATCACAGGGCCGCAGGCTTGTTCAGCGAACCCAACTATTGGGTAGCCGCACAGGCGCACTACGACGAGTACGGCATGTTCAGCGGAACAGAGCTGACCGAAACAAGCTACAAGGCCAACGTGACAATCAACGGCACTGAAGCCACCATCAACGGCTTTATGGACTTCGGCTATTTCAACCTCCTGTCGGAAGAAAGCGTCAAGGGCGAATACGACCCCGAAGCACACACCATCACCATTTCGACACCTTCCTACAGCGAAGACCGTCCTGTCAACGAGTACACCAAGCTCGGGACAATCAATTACTACGGTTCTGAAATGACGCTGGTGCTCTTTGCGGGCGAGTTCAAGTACATTGAGGAAATCGACTCCTACGGCCTCGACACCGAAAACAAGCTGGTGTTCGACGTGTCGGACGACCTCACCACGCTCACACCGCGCACTGGCTACGGGGCCTACGGCTTCGATGATTGGGGCGGCGGCGGTTTCGTGAACTTCTTCAAGACTGCCAAGTGGATGGAAATCGGCGATGACGCACGGCTGCTCATCCAGCCCGAATCGCTCCACATCAGCGGCGACAACGTGACCAAGGGAGCTACGCTGACACGCGAAATCATGGTGAGCAACATCGGCAAGACGGCCACCAAAGTAGATGTTGAGCTGGTGGGCGACGGCCTGGAGCTGCCCTACAACTACGGTTCGCTCAGTCTGGAAGGCACCTCTACCCAGTACGTCACCCTGACCTTCACGCCCCAGACCGAAGGCGAATTTGAAGGCACCGTGAAGTTTGCTGCCGACAACGGCACACAGGCCGAACTCGCCGTAAAGGCTACCGTACTGCCTCCGCCCGACTTCAGTGCCGTGGTGAAACGAGGCGACTTGGTATTTGCCATGAGCGACGACTACCCCTTCGCCATTACCGACACCATCACAGGCAGTCCCGTAGCCGTTTCGACCAACGAAATGGTTGACGGCAGCACCTCCACTTTATACTGCTTTGCCCATGTGCCCGAAGGAAAGACCGGCGTACTGTCGTGGAAGGGCGTTTCGACTTCGATGCAGCCCAACGGTGCCAGCATCTACGTGAACAACACGCAGGTGTTCAACAACGTCTACAACCACATGGGCGAACTGGGCAAGGACGACATTTCGAACGCCGTGATTCTGACCGAAGGCAACAACCGCGTCGCCTTTGTCAACGAAGTTATGCTGAACTGGTACAACATGGGCATGAGCCCCGAACCGTTCAAGACCTACGTGTACGACTTTGACCTGCAATTAGTGGACAACGCTGACCATGCGGCCATCGCCAAGGATGAACAGGCTGAGTTCGGAAGGCACTACATCGACAAGCTGGACATTACCGACACCACGGTAGTTTACTTAGTGAACCTGGGCAACCAGCCGCTCACCGTGACTGGCTATGAAGGCGACGACAACTTCTCGGCTGTAGTGGACGGCGTTGAGGCTGAATATACCCGCAACCTGCGCGTGAAGCTGCTGTTCACAGCCGACAAGCCGGGCGACTACAACGGTACTGTCACCGTGAAGACCAACGCCGGCGACTTTGCCTTCAGCTGCCACGCTTCGGCCGAGAACATCGCCACCGACTACTCACCCATTGTGAGCAAGGGCGACTTCTCGTTCAACACGAGCTTCGAGCATCCCTTCGTGGTCGAAGGACACACGGCCACCAGCTCGATTGCCTATATGGACATGACGAACGTGGGCATCGTTGAATCATGGCTCGAAGCTTCGTTTGTAGTGCCCGAGGGTGAAATCGGCACACTGGCCTGGGACGGCCACAACAGCTCGGCCGACTACTTTGACTTTATGGGCAACATACAACACAACGACGGCACCATCATCACCATCGACGGCACGACAGTGAAGGACTATGCCGGCGAAATGGATGCCAGCTCGACGACCTTCAATGCCGATGACCTGACCTTCACTGCCGGACTGCACAAGGTGAAGTTCCTGTACCGCAAGGTATACAGCGAAGGCGAAGGTTTTGACCGCTTCAAACTCCAGAACCTCTCGCTCAAGCTGGCCGACGCGAGTGGCATCGGTACGGTCGAAAACAACTGCACGGTGGTGAAGCGCGAAGTCTTCAACGCCTCGGGCTGCAAGCTGAACAGCCTGCCCGAAACGGGTGTCTACATCATCCGCGAAACCCTGTCGGACGGCAAGGTAATCACCCGCAAGATGGTGCACTAAGCACCTCTCCGTGGGACAAAGCCGCTGAAAGGCGGAAACGACAACCATAAAGAAAGGGCACACCGAACGGATGTACCCAACGCATAAGAATTTGGCTGCACTTGACATCAAGCTTACCCTAAGCACGATGTCAAGCGCAGCCTTTATTATATATATAGGGGTGTTCTATGAATCGAGGTTCATGAACCTGCCCCCTACTCCATATATTCCAGAAAAGCATCTGCCTGCCGTCTCAGGCTGGCCTTCTGAGCCTCGGTGAGCACCATGCGGCCTTCCGTCCAGGCTTCCTTGTTCAGTGAAATGCCCGTCTGAGGCTCCGTCATGACATCGGCATGGATAAAGGGCAGGGTGAGCAACTCGGCCAGCTTTTCGCGACATTTGGCTGTCGCTGCCGCACCTCCGGCACCGCTCAGCGCTACCTTCTTGCCGTTGATGCCGAGCGGTGTCTGCCGGTCACCGGCCACGAGCGGGCGCGAGAGCCAGTCAATGAGGTTCTTCAAATGGCCGGGGTAGCTGTAGTTGTACTCGGGCGTAAAAATCCAAAGCGCGTCGGCCTCGGCCACCTTTGCCCGCACTGTCCTGACTACATCAGGTGCGGGATACTCGATGTCCTGATCCATCCAGGGCAAAGCCGAATAGTCGAGGTATTCCACGACGGCACGCCCGGCGAGCATTTGCTCTGCCTCTTCGGCGAGCTTCTTGTTGAACGATTCCTTACGTAGGGAACCGATGACAAACAATATCTTTTTCATAGCCCTAACCTGTTTTTATGGGTTTGTTCTCCGAATCATATTCTTCCGCAAAGGCCTCTTGCCGGCGCAGCAAGAACTTTTTGCCTCCCGGACACGGCTCAACGGACCAGAAACGGGTCTATAGTAGCCAGCAAGTCAGCCTTCTGCACCACGCCGCTCGTACGCCAAAGCACTTGGCCCTGCCTGAACAACATCAGTGTGGGCACTGACTGCACCCGATACTGGATAGCCGTTTCTGCATACTTGTCGACATCGACCTTGATGATGCGGATGCTGCTGCCCAGTACTTCCTTCACCTGTGTCAGGATGGGGTGCATCATCTTGCACGGCTGGCACCAGGTGGCATAGAAGTCGACCAATACGAGCTGGTCGCCCGCAATAACGTCCTTGAATGTTTCCATTGCTATTGTTGAATTAGGGTAATCATACGGTGCCACGGGCTGCACGCACCAAGGCACACGATGTCAAAACACGTAGCCGAGCAGACTCTTCAGGGCAAAATAGACCATGGGCATGAGCAGGGCGGGAAGCAGGTTGATGGTCTTGCAGTCCTTGATGTGGAGCACACCCAGACCCGAAGCGGCTATCAGGATGCCGCCCACCAACGACACTTCGCTGATCAGCTCTTCCGAAATGAAGGTCTTCGACACCAAGGCGATGCCGTAGATGCCCGACATCCAGATAAAGACGGCAATGGCTGTGACCGCCGTGCCGAATCCGTAGGACGAGGCCAGCACAATCATCGTTACAAGGTTCAAGGTGGCGGCTGTCATCAGGTAGGTGTTGTCGCCATACAGCGCACTCATCACGGGACCCATCATGGCCAGTGTTCCTACACAGCAGAGCAGCACGCCGGTGGTGATGCCCTCAGCCAGATTGGTGGTCGAAATGCGCTTGGTGGCACGCTCCATGCGTTGGTCGAGCTTCAGCACCGTGCCTACCAAGCCGCCCAATGACAGGCAGAAGATGAACAGCACGGGATAGTTGGACTTCTGCATGTTCTCCATGGCCACCTTGCTGCCCAGCACCAAGGCGCAAAGGCCCATGGCCGTATTGAGCACGTTGATATATTTCTCACTGATACTCCGCCGGAAGAGTGCCCCGATGGCAGAACCTGCCACCACGGCCACGGCATTGATGATAATCGCGTACATGTTTGGATGAATGTGAAAGGTAAGCGTTGGTTACTTTGTTTGACGAAGCAAAAGTACATAAAAGGCATGAATTTAACCACCTGCACGACAAAGAATGTGCCGCCCCGAAGAGGATGAACCTACGGATGAACCTACGCCATGCTAAAAAACTGCCTGAATATGTTGCTTCGTATGAAAATTTCTCTACTTTTGCACGGCTAAAAGTAACAAGCAGCGAGGCGTTCGACCACACTACCTGTAGCTTCTGCACCGCACTTTCAACAACCAAACGATATAATAAAATGGGAAAGTATTTCGGAACCGACGGCTTCAGAGGCGAAGCCAATGTCACACTTACCGCTAAACACGCCTTCAAAATCGGACGCTATTTAGGCTGGTATTTCAATCAGAATCATCAGAATGAGACCGGCAACCATGCACGCATCGTGATTGGCAAGGACACGCGCCGCTCCTCCTACATGCTCGAATATGCCCTGGCGGCAGGCATCACTTCCTCGGGAGCCGATGCCTACCTGCTGCACGTTACGACCACACCCTCAGTGGCCTACATCACCAAAGCCGACTCCTTCGACTGCGGCATCATGATCTCAGCCAGCCACAACCCCTTCTGCGACAATGGCATCAAGCTCATCAACGACCAGGGCGAAAAGATGGACGACGAAACGATTGCCAAGGTTGAATCCTTCTTGGACGGACGCGCCGGCATCCCGCCCTATGCCACAGGAGCTGACATCGGCGAAACGGTTGACTACATCTCGGGCCGCAACCGCTACATGGGCTACCTCATCTCGCTGGGTCTCTACTCCTTCAAGGGCAAGCGCATCGCCCTCGACTGTGCCAACGGCAGCTCGTGGAACATTGCCCCGGCGGTGTTCAATGCGCTCGGCGCCAAAACCTATGTCATCAACGCCGAGCCGAACGGCATCAACATCAACAACAATGCCGGCAGCACGCACATCGAAGGACTGCAACGCTTTGTCGTGGAGAACAAGCTCGACGCGGGCTTTGCCTACGACGGCGATGCCGACCGCTGCCTCTGTGTCGATGAAAACGGCGAGGTGGTAGACGGCGACAAAATCATGTACATCTACGCACGCTACCGCAAGGAGCGCGGCAAGTTGCAGGACAATGAGGTGGTGGCTACCGTCATGTCGAACCTCGGCCTTTTCAAGGCTCTCGACGAACTGGGCATCGGCTATGCCAAGACTGCCGTGGGCGACAAGAACGTCTACGACTACATGGCGGCTCACCACAACACGGTGGGCGGCGAGCAGTCGGGCCACATCATCTTCTCGAAATATGCCTCCACGGGCGACGGCATCCTCACAAGCCTGAAGATGATGGAGGTGATGCTGGCTACCAAAAAGTCGCTGGCCGAACTGGCTGCCCCAGTCAAGATCTATCCGCAGGTGCTCGAAAACGTGCGCGTTACCGACAAGCGCATCGTCATGAACGCTCCGCTCGTCAAGCAGGCCGTCGAACGAGCCGAAGCTGCCCTTGAAGGCAACGGCCGTATGCTGGTGCGCGAATCGGGCACAGAACCTCTCATTCGCGTCATGGCCGAAGCAGCCGACACCGAAACCTGCCGCAAGTGCATCAAGATTGTGACCGATGCCATCGACTCATGCGGCTTCCGCGCATAACGAACCTTTCATCTACATTCCGAAAACTCTCCGGCACAGGGCCAACCGCGCCTTATGCCGGAGAGTTTTTTACTCATGTTTTGCAGGCTCGGTATAGCCTATGAATGAAGATGACGCCCCATCCTGCATCGACTTTTCCCCGAAGAAATGAGGTTATTCAGCTTGCCGGCACGGTATCTCGCAGATTTTGTATACATTTGCCGCCGAAATCACATAACAATTAAATTAGATTGAAAGATGCAGAGTATTGACTGGGCCAATCTGAAGTTCGGTTACATGCCGACCGACTACAATGTCCGCTGCTATTACCGCAACGGACAATGGGGTGAAGTGGAAGTCTCCTCTTCCGAAATCATCAACATACACATCGCCGCCACCTCGCTCCACTACGGCCAGGAGGCATTTGAGGGCCTCAAAGCCTTTCGCTGCCCCGACGGCAAAATCCGCGCCTTCCGCGTGAAGGACAATGCCGAACGCCTGCAAAGCACTTGCCGCGGCATCCTGATGCCCGAACTGCCCACTGAACTGTTTGAAGAAATGGTATGCAAGGTGGTGAAGCTGAACGAACGCTTCGTACCGCCCTATGAAAGCGGCGCCTCGCTCTACATCCGTCCGCTGCTCATCGGCACGGGCGCACAAGTGGGTGTACACCCTGCCGACGAATATCTGTTCATGATTTTCGTCACGCCCGTAGGCCCGTACTTCCGAGGAGGCTTTGCCACCAACGACTATGTCATCATCCGCGAATACGACCGTGCCGCACCGCTCGGCACAGGCCGCTACAAGGTCGGCGGCAACTATGCGGCCAGCCTGAAGGCCAACCTGATTGCCCACGAAGCCGGCTACGCCTCGGAGTTCTATCTGGATGCCCGCGAAAAGAAGTATATCGACGAATGCGGCGCTGCCAACTTCTTCGGCATCAAGGACGGCAAGTACATCACGCCGAAATCGACCTCTATCCTGCCCTCCATTACCAACCGCAGCCTCCAGCAGCTGGCTCTCGACCTGGGACTGGAAGTGGAAGTGCGACCCATTCCCGAAGAGGAACTCGAAACCTTCGAAGAGGCCGGAGCCTGCGGCACGGCTGCCGTAATCAGTCCGATTCGCAAAATCGACGACTTGGAGAACCACAAGAGCTACGTCATCTCCAAGGACGGAAAGCCCGGACCTGTATCGGAAAAACTCTACAACAAGCTCCGCGCCATACAGTACGGCACCGAACCCGACCTCCACAACTGGGTAACGGTCATCAACTAAACCCATGGCACGCCGCTACAACCCCTCCATCCGACGACCTATGAAGAAGAACATTTCACTTGCTGCCGGTCTGCTCATCGTGGCATTGACCAGCGCCCTGCTGACAGGATGCAACGGCGATGCCAAGAAGCTGGCCGACAAGGAGAAGGAACTGGAAGAACTGCGCCAACTCGCCGAACTCGACAAACGCGAGATGGAGAACCAGTATGCAGAGTTTGCCAGCCAATACGGCGAACTGAAAAAGAACGTGCGCGACGACTCGCTCATGACGCGGCTGAACGAGGAACAGGCCCGTGCCGAAGCCTTGCTGAAAGAGCTGAAGCACACCAAGGCCAACAGCTCGGCCGAGATTCTGCGCCTCAAGCGCGAACTGGCCACCGTGAGGGCCGTACTGCGCGACTACATACGCCAAGTGGACTCGCTCCAACAGCTCAACATGGCGCTCATCGGCGAACGCGACCAGGCTCTGGCCGATGCCGAACGGCAGCGCGCCGAGAACTCCAACATCAAGGACCAGAACTCGCAGCTCAACGAGCGCGTGGCCATTGCCGCCCAGCTGAACGCCACGGGCATTGTGGTCACGCCCCTCAAGAAGAACGGCAAGGAAGCCAAGCGCAGCAAGGACATCACGCGCTTCAGCGTGTCGTTTGCCATCACGCGCAATGTCACGGCTCAGGCCGGCAACCGCACGGTCTATGTGCGCCTGCTCAAACCCAACCAGCAGGTGGTGGGCGAGTCGGGAAGCTTCAGCTACGAGAACCGCACCATCGCCTACTCTGCCGCCAAGAACGTGGAATACACGGGACAGGAAATGCACGTCACGCTCTATGTGCCTGTGTCTGAGTTCCTCGGAGCGGGCAGCTACACCGCCTATATCTTCGCCGACGGCCAGATGATTGGTTCGGGCAGCGTGAAGATTGACAAGTAAACACCCCCTAAACTTAACGCCGGGAAGGCGGGCGCAGACCTCTGTTGCTGCGCCCGCCTTCCCTTTTTCCAACCAACTGCATACTGTCTATGTCCCGAACCAACCGACAATCCAACATGGAAGCCCTACGCCTGCTGGCCATGTGTTTCGTGCTGGCCCTGCACGCCAACTTCTATTCGCTGGGCGTGCCCACGGCAGCTCAATTGGAGGGCAACACCCTGCCCGCAGTCCTGCGCCTGTTCCTCGAAGAGGGAGCATTGGTGGCCGTAAACGTGTTTGTACTCATATCCGGGTGGTTTGGCATCCGTCCCAGCTGGCGCGGCGTAAGCAAGCTGCTGACGCAGGTATTGTTTGCCGCCGCCGTCACGTTCCTCTTCTATGTGGCATACCACAGAGAGCTGCCGCAGGCCGCCCCATTGATACAGGCGTTTTGCTTGGGCGGCGGTTGGTGGTTTGTGCCGGCCTACCTGCTGCTCTACCTGCTGGCCCGACCGCTGAATGCCTTCATTGATTCATGCAGCCCGCAGCAGCTCCTGCGCTTCGTACTGCTCTATCTGGGCCTGCAGTTGGTCTACGGCACCTTTCGCGACTTTGCCAACTACGACTGCGGCTACTCCGCCCTCTCCTTCATCGGCCTCTACCTGCTGGCACGCTACATCCGCCTGCACGCCATAAGCTGGAAGCGTTACGCTGCCCGACACTATGCCGCAGCATACTTCATCCTCACCCTGCTGCTTACGGGCCTGTATTACGCCAACATCCGCTATCATCTCCCTTGGGAACCACTGTGCCTGAACTACAATTCGCCGTTCATCATCCTCTCCTCGCTCTGCCTGCTGCTCTGCTTCGCGCAGCTGCGCTTCACCAACCGGGCGGTCAACTGGTTGGCCGGCTCCAGCTTTGCCATCTACCTCATCCACATCAGTCCCTTTCTGCGCGGCGACTTCAAGCAGCTATGCCGCTACCTCTGGCAACACACCGACGGCATCATCTGCCTGCTCACCTTCGCCCTCACGCTCACCGGCATCGGCTTGGCATGCATCCTCATCGACAAACTGCGACCCTTGCTGCCCATCAAACTGAGCGTCATCGTGAAGCCGGAAGGCCACCCGGAACAGGCCGAAAGCACACCACAAAAAGCAGCAATTCCGCACGACAAACCGCACGACAAACCGCACGACGCAGAAGCACATTGAAATCTCCTGCACACACTCCCCCAACACTTCCGTGCACTATCGTCTGAAACAGTTGGCTCACATCTGTTACAACGCTTCAACGGAGCAGTTACCCACAGCTTTCCACTCAGTCAAAAGCCTTTGAATATCCAAAAGTTTTTTGTGGATAACCATTCAAAACCGCACGACAAACCGCACGACAAACCGCAACAATAAGGATACGTATAAGGAGAAAGAATAAGAGGAGAAGATTTTCTTTCAGAAAAGAAGAGGCCACGCGCGCAAAAACGCAGCACTGCAAAAAAAACTACATCTAATTTGCTCACTTTACGTTTTAATATATATCTTTGCCACGTCGTAAAGAAGCAGAATGCAATGCCAATATGGCAAATCACTGAAAACCAATAACTATCAATTTCTACAAACTAAATCTTTACAACAATGGCAACTACAAATGCTAATGCACCCAAAAGTGCCCCCAAGAAACAATCCAAAGGTTTCACCGGCATCAAGTCTGGTCTTTCTGTAATCATTGTCTGCGCCTTGATTGCAGTGGCCATTTACCTCTTCGGCTTCGGCAGCATCTCCAACTTCAAGGGAGGCCCCGAAACTGGCTACGCTTTCTCGTTCCTCACTCCCGATGAGATTTCACTTGAGCCCGCCAACCTGATGGGTACGGTTTACAAAGGTGGTTTCGTTGTGCCTATCATCTGGACCCTCCTCATCACCGTTGTAGCTCTCGCTATCGAGCGCTTCTTCGCTATCCGCAACGCTTACGGCCGCACCAGCCTCACCAAGTTCGTTGCTGACATCAAGGTGGCTCTCAAGCAGAACGACATGGCCAAGGCCCAGCAGATCTGCGACAAGCAGCGCGGTTCGGTAGCCAACGTAGTCGGCGCAACCCTCAAGAAGTACAAGGAAATGGAAGAGAACACCGTTCTGACCAAGGAACAGAAGATTCTCTCCATCCAGAAGGAACTCGAAGAGGCCACAGCCCTCGAAATGCCTATGATGCAGGAGAACCTCCCCATCATCGGTTCTATCGTTACCCTCGGTACACTGACCGGTCTGTTCGGTACGGTGTTGGGTATGATCAAGTCGTTCTCGGCTATGGCCAGCGGCGACGGTGGTGCTGACTCTGCTGCCCTCTCTACGGGTATCTCTGAGGCACTTGTAAACACGGCTTCTGGTATCGCAACCGGTGCACTCGCCGTTATCGCCTACAACTACTACACCAACAAGATTGACCGCCTCACCTTCTCACTCGACGAAGTAGGTTTCACCATCGTAGAAACATTCTCTGCAACTCACTAATCGCATAAACAAGGTATTTAAGACATGGGACGTTTTAAAGTCAAAAAACAAGATACGTTCATAGACATGACGCCTATGAGCGATGTCATGGTCCTGCTGCTTACCTTCTTTATGCTGACTGCCACTTTTGTCAAGGAAGAGCCCGTCAAGGTCAACACCCCGGGTTCGGTATCTGAAATCAAGATTCCTGCCAACAACCTCCTCACCATCTTTGTCGAAAAAGGCGGAAAGGTGTTCATGACAATGGACTCGCCCGACGGCCTTCGCAAACTCGCCAGAGCCATGAACGAGGCTGGAAAGCTGAGCCTCACTCCTGAGGAAGTGGAAGTCTTCGCGCAAGCACCTACTTTCGGCACGCCGCTCAACACCATAAAGGGCTGGCTCGCATCGGACGTGAAGAACGAACTCCTCACCAAGAGCAAAGAAGCAGGTATTCCTTGCGACAGCGTAAACAATGAGTTGAAGACTTGGGTAAGCACAGCCCGCGAGGCGTGTGGCGAAAGTATGCGCGTGGCCATCAAGGCCGACAAGTCTACTTCCTACGCCGTAATTAAACGAGTTATGGACTCTCTGCGCGAGATTGAAGAGAACCGTTACAATCTCATCACATCTCTCAAAGGCGTAGAGGAATAAACATTACACAGTTATGGCTAAAAAAGGTGGAAGTAAACAAAAGAAGATGAACTCGCGCGTGGACTTCACGCCGATGGTGGATATGATCATGCTTCTCGTAACCTTCTTCATGCTCTGTACCACGCTGCTCAAGCCGCAGACCATGGAAATCTCCATGCCCTCCGACAAGGAAGACATCAAGGACGAGAACCGCAACCAAGTCGCTGCCTCCAAGGCTGTGACCATCCTCATTGACGAGAACAACACGCTCTATTACTTCAAGGGCAAACCCGACGGTGGCTCTGATATCCCCGATGAAGGCAAGCTCTTTGAAACCAGCTACGGCAAAGACGGCATCCGCAAGGTGCTCCTCGCTTCTAACCCCGAAGCAGTGAAGGCCGTTGCCAAGCTGAAAGCTGAGTTCGCGACCAAGAAAACATCGAATGTGCAAGAAGAGCAAAAGGTAAAGGCCGAATACAAGGAACGCCTGAACAAGATCAAGAGCGCTGACTATACCCCCAGCGTCATCATCAAGGCTTCAGACGGCGCCACGTATGACAACCTCATCCAAGTGCTCGACGAAATGCAGATTTGCAGCATCGGTCGCTATGTGATTGACAAGTTCGTTGACGGTGACAAAGCCAAAATCGAGGCTTTCAAAAACGGAACGGCGCAGTAATAACCTAAGTGAAGTATCAACAGTATGTCTAAAGTAGATTTGGCATCACGCGAGTGGTGCGACATGGTATTCGAAGGACGTAACAAAGAGTACGGAGCTTATCGTCATCGCGCCAACAAGGGTAAATTCCAACTCCGCGCCATCATCATCGTACTCTTGATGATCGTTGCCATCGTTGGCTTCATCCTTGCCAAGTCGGCCGTGGAAGCTGCTCTCAAGGAGGGCAAGAACATGGACGCTGAGCAAGTAACCGAGCTTTCTGAGCTCAAGAAGGATGAGCCGAAGAAGGAAGAGAAGAAGAAAGAACCCGAAAAACTCGAATACGAAAAGCCCGTTGAAAAGGTAGCTGTTAAATCGTCTATCCAGTTCACCGTGCCCAAGATTGTCGAAGACGATAAGGTTGACCACTCCAAGGAGCTCAAGACCCAGGACGAAGTGACCAAGAACAAGTTCGCCATCGCATCTCAGGACTACGTGAACGAAACCGGCGGAACCGGTATCAACATCGATGACCTCAAGGAGAACCAGGAGGCTGGCGGTACGACCGTTCCTCCCAAGGAACCCGAAGTAGTCGACAACGCCATCGTAGAAGTGCCTGCCACCTATCCCGGTGGTGAAGCCGCCCTCATTGCTTTTGTCAACAAGAACGTGGTTTATCCCGCCATTGCACAGGAGCAGGAACTTCAGGGTGTCGTAGTGCTCCGATTCAAGGTGGACGTTGACGGTTCGGTAAGCACAGTGAAGGTAGAAAAGTCGCTCTCACGCGAGTGCGACCAGGCCGCAGCCGATGTGGTGCGCAAGCTCCACCGCTTCGTGCCTGCCAAGCAGCAGGGTCATCCCGTGCCCGTTTGGTTCCGTCTTCCCGTACGTTTCCGCATTCAGTAATAGCACAAGCTAATCAACCCTAACCCGGGCAGCCAGCACAACACTGGCTGCCCGTTTTCTTATTTTATACCGCTATAGTACGGAGTAGGGAATGAAGCAAACCCTCAAATATCAAAAGCCGGAATAGGAGGCGATGGTGCACTGGGAGGGCGGGCTTCCAGCCCGCCAAAATGTGTATAGGCGGGCTGGAAGCCCGCCCTCCCAGTGCACCATCGCCTCAGGTTGGCGAGACAACTGAAAACTAACATTCAAAGCACACCCCGAAACAAGCGTTCAAAGCAC
>JBJEAF010000050.1:0-4935 GCA_051868755.1 Alloprevotella sp. | reverse complement strand
CACAATCTCGGCGGCCGATGCGGTGAACTCATCCACCAGTATCACCACGCGGCCCTTTTTGGTCATCAGGCCGCCTGCATCGGCGCGCAACACCTGGCGGGGTGCGACACGCCCTTCGGTGTAGACGACCATGCTGCCTTCGGGCAGGAACTCGCTGGCCACCTCCTGTGCGGCGTTGAGGTAGCCGCCGCCGTTGATGGAAAGGTCGAAGATGAGGTCTTTCATACCCTGTTGCTGGAGGAGCTTGATCTTGTCGTGCACTTCGCGGCCCGAAGTGGCCCCGAAGCTGTCAAGGTGTATGTAGCCGGTAGTGGCATCAATCATGTAGGCGGCATCGACGGTGTAGACGGGAATCTTGTCGCGCACCACCTTGAAGCGGAGCACTTCGGGCACGCCTCGGCGCACCACTTCGAGGTTGGCTATCGTGCCTTTCGGACCGCGCAGGTTCTGCATGATGCTGTCGCGTTCCATCTTGACGCCTGCAATGGTGATGCCGTTGACGGCTATGATGCGGTCGCCGGCCAGCACGCCCGCCTTCTCACACGGGCCCTTGCTGATGACCTGGAGCACGATGAGGGTGTCCTTGACCATGTTGAAGCTCACGCCGATGCCCTCGAAGTTGCCCGTGAGGGGCTCGTTGAGCTTTTGGGTTTCCTTGGCATTGGTGTATGAGGAGTGGGGGTCGAGCTTGCTGAGGATGCCGTTGATAGCGTCTTCGACAAGTTTCTGCTGGTCTACCGAGTCCACGTAGAGGCTGGCAATGGCCAACTGGGCCATCTGCAGCTTCTTGACCTGTTCGACATCGATGTCGTTGTAGGGGTTCTGTGCATGCAGCTGCACGCCAAGCAGGCCGAGCAGCAGCGCGATAAGTATGCGTCTCATGAATGAATGGAATAGGATGATGTTATATATAATAAAGGAGTGGTGCGCCGCTTCGGGGCGCACCGTTTGATGCCGGAAGGTCAGGGCTGCGGCTGGGGCACGAAGTCGGACACGTCCTTGCCGAAGGCAATCAGCTCGCGCACGACGCTCGACGAGATGTGGGCATACTGTGCCTCGGTGAAGAGGAGCACGGTCTCGACTCCGCCCAGGCGGCTGTTCATGGCGGCTATGTCGCGCTCGTACTCAAAGTCCTTGACCGAACGCAGGCCACGCAGGATGAAGCCGGCCTGCTCGCGGTGGGCCAGGTCGATAGTCAGGTCGTTGTAGGCCACGACACGTATGCGCGGCTCGTTGTGATAGAGTGCGGCAATGCGGGCCACGCGCTGCTCGGGGGTGTAGAGCGAACGCTTGTTGTCATTGATGCCCACACCTATCACGATGCGGTCGAACAGGGGCAGGCCTCGGGCCACGATGCTGGCATGGCCTACGGTGAAGGGGTCGAACGACCCGGGGAATATGGCTGTCTTCATATTATAGCATGTTGGGTGGGCTACTCCTCTTCGTCAGCCAAGTCCTCCTCCACCACCAGATTGTCGATGATGAAGCCCTGCCGCTCCATGGTGTTTTTGCCCATGTAGTACTCCAGGAGGGAGTTGACGTTGTCGCTTTTGTGCAGGGTGACGGGTTCGAGGCGCATGTCCGGCCCGATAAAGTGCTTGAACTCATCGGGCGAGATCTCGCCCAGACCTTTGAAGCGGGTGATTTCGGGGTCGGGACCGAGCTTCTCGATGGCTGCGATGCGTTCCTCCTCTGAATAGCAGTAGATGGTTTCGAACTCCGAACGGTCGGCCGACTGTGTCTTCTTCAGTATGGCTGCTCCCGCACTGCGCTCGTTGACAGTGGCGGCGGGCTTGGCTGCGCCGCGCACCTTCTTCTTCTTGTTGCGCACGCGGAAGAGCGGGGTTTGGAGGAT
The DNA here is from genome assembly GCA_051868755.1 of Alloprevotella sp. GTDB lineage: Bacteria > Bacteroidota > Bacteroidia > Bacteroidales > Bacteroidaceae > Alloprevotella. The sequence continues at coordinate 3,080 of JBJEAF010000050.1, read as the reverse complement.
GTAGACGTGGCCCTTCTTGATGAGGTCGGGGAAGAACTGCAGGAAGAAGGTAATCATGAGCAGGCGTATGTGCATGCCGTCGACATCGGCATCGGTGGCCACGATGACCTTGTTGTAGCGCAGGCCGTCGAGTCCGTCCTCGATGTTGAGGGCTGCCTGAAGGAGGTTGAACTCTTCGTTCTCGTAGACCACCTTCTTGGTCAGCCCGTAGCAGTTGAGCGGCTTGCCGCGCAGCGAGAACACGGCCTGGGTGTTGACATCACGGCTCTTGGTGATAGAGCCGCTGGCCGAATCGCCCTCGGTAATGAAGATAGAGGAGTCCCAGCGCGGGTCGGCTTCGTCCTCTCCGTCGCGCTTGCGGCTCTTGGGCGCGGGATCGTTCAGGTGTACGCGGCAGTCGCGGAGCTTCCGGTTGTGGAGGTTGGCCTTCTTGGCCCGTTCGCGGGCCAGCTTGGTCACGCCGGCTATGGCCTTGCGCTCCTTCTCGCTTTCCTCGATTTTCTGCTTGATCACGTCGGCCACGTCGGTGTGCTTGTGGAGGTAGTTGTCAACCTGTTCCTTGACGAAGTCACCCACGAACTTGTTGACGCTGACCCCTGACAGCGGGAAGGGCTTTCCGTTGAGGTCCTTGTCGGGGGCCATGGTGAGCGAGCCGAGTTTGATTTTCGTCTGGCTCTCAAAGAGCGGCTCTATCACGCGGATGGCCACGGCAGCCACGAGTCCGTTGCGCACATCCTGCACGTCGTAGTTCTTGCCCATATATTCCTTGATGGTACGGGCAATGTGTTCCTTGAACGCGCTTTGGTGGGTGCCGCCTTGGGTGGTGTGTTGGCCGTTGACGAAGGAGTAGTACTCCTCGCCGTACTGCGAGGTATGGGTGAAGGCTATGTCGATGCCCGGGGCCGAGAGGTGGACGATGGGATAGAGGCCCGGGGCGGTCATGTTGTCGTTGAGCAGGTCTTCGAGTCCGTTGCGGCTCAGGATGCGGCGGCCGTTGTAGAAGATGGCGAGACCTGTGTTGAGGTAGGTGTAGTTGCGGAGCATGTTCTCGACGAACTCTCCGTGGAAGCGGTAGTTCTGGAAGAGGGTCTTGTCGGGTTCGAAGAAGGTATAGGTGCCGTTTTCCTCTTCGCACGGCCCTTCCTCGTCGCTCACGAGCACCCCCTTCTCAAATATCGCCTCACGCATCTGCCCGTCGCGCACACTGCGGGCGATGAAGCGCGACGAAAGGGCGTTCACCGCCTTCAGACCCACACCGTTCATGCCCACCGATGCGGTAAACACGGCGGTGTCATACTTGCCGCCGGTGTTGAGCTTCGACACGGCATCGACCAGCGAGCCGAGGGGAATGCCGCGCCCGTAGTCGCGTATTTCGGCCGACAGGTTGTCGTGGATGTTCACCTCGATGCGCTTGCCGTAACCTTCGTTGAACTCGTCGATGCTGTTGTCGATGCTTTCCTTGAGCAACACGTAGATGCCGTCTTCGGCATGAGAGCCGTCGCCCAAGCGTCCGATGTACATGCCGGGACGGGTGCGGATGTGCTCGGTGTCTTCGAGGTGTCTGATTTTACTCTCGTCGTATACGACTTCGGGAGTGGCAGCGGGGTTGAGTGAGTCTGTCATGGTGTGCTGTGAATAAGGTGGTAGGGCGGTGTGTGGGGGCAGGCGGTCAGATGGACTGCTTGTAGCAACGGCGGCGCTTGTGCTGTTCGGTCTTGAAGTATTGCCACTGGTTCTGCACCTTCTCGTTCTGCTCCAGCTCGGGGTTGCTCTCGGCATACTCGAAGCCGAGTTGCTGGTAGACGGGTATGAGGTCGGTGAAGAGCAGGGCATTCACGCCCTTGTTCTGGTAGTCGGGACGCACGCCCACGAGGAGCAGGTCGAGCATTTTGGGCCGCTTCCAGAGCAAGGCCCGGAGCAGGTAGAACCATCCGAAGGGGAAGAGGCGTCCCTTGGCTTTCTGCAGAGCTTCTGACAGGGAGGCCATCGAGATGCCCACGGCCACAATCTCGTTCTGCTCGTTCTCGACCAGACTGACCATGCGCAGGTCGAGCACCGGCACATACATCTTGACGTATTGGTCAATCTGCCGCTCGGTCATGCGCGAGAAGTTGAACAGGGGGGCGTAGGCATCGTTGATGAGGCGGAATATCTGGTGGCCGATGCCGCTGCGGAGCACCTCCTTCTTGCTGGTGAGCTTGCGTATGTGGAGGTTGTACTTGCGGGCTATGATGTCGGAGATGCGCTTGTGCTTCTCGGGGATGGAATCGGGCACGTAGATTTTCATCTCTACCCAGTCGGCACTCTTCTGCAGACCGAGCTGCTCCATGTGCTGCGGGTAGTAAGGATAGTTGTAGATGGTGGCCATCGTGGAGAGCTGGTCGAAGCCCTCAACGAGCATGCCCTCGGCATCCATGTCGGTAAAGCCGAGCGGACCTTCCAGGCAGTCCATGCCGCGCTCCTTGCCCCACTGCCTGACGGTGTCGACCAGGGCGCGGCTCACCTCGATGTCGTCGATGAAGTCGATCCAGCCGAAGCGTACGGTCTTCTTGTTCCACTGCTCGTTGGCGCGGTGGTTGATGATGGCGGCCACACGCCCCACTATCTTTCCTTCGCGATAAGCCAAGAAGTAGTCGGCCTCGCAGAACTCGAAAGCGGCGTTCTTCTTCGGCGAGAAGGTGTTGAGCATGTCATCGTAAAGGTCGGGAACGGCATATTGGTTGTCCTTATAGAACTCGTAGTTGAACCGGATGAAGCGTTTCAGCTCCGACTTGCTGTTTACTTTTTTTATTTCTACAGCCATTTTTATAGAGGGGTGTGAGGATTTAATTTACTTTGGTGATTGGCAGGCAAAAATAGTAATTTCCGCACACCTATCGGCGCGACAGGCTTTTTTTTCGCTGTGCGGAGCAGTTCTTGGGGCTTTTCTGAGAAATTCGGGGGCTGGGAGGACGTGGCAAAGGCCCGCCCGTTGTCAAGATAGTATGAAGCGACGGTGCACTGGGAGGGCGTTCAAGGTCCGGTTATACTCCTTTTTATACGCAAATTTATCCTCCGAAAAATCTTTCAACCCTTCAGCC
>JBJEAF010000049.1:14100-19950 GCA_051868755.1 Alloprevotella sp. | reverse complement strand
GAAGTGATAATAGCCGTTATAGTCAAAAACGGCACAAGTAATTTCGTATGAAAAGGAACAAGAACTTTACTGTTATCCTTGCTATCGCCTTGGTGCTGGTTGGCATTGTTTTAATCACTATCGTGGTCGGACTTTCGTTGCCAGAACACCCTGAGATGATACAGGGTGAGGCCGAAACAACAGACTACCGTCTGTCGAGCAAGGTGCCTGCGCGCATTCGCGAGATAAGGGTGCATGAAGGCGACCATGTGCGTCAAGGAGATACGTTGGTTGTGCTCGAAGCACCCGACTTGCGTGCCAAGCTGTCGCAGGCCGAAGCAGCCTTTGCCGCTGCACAGGCTCAGGAGCAGAAGGCACAAAACGGGACGAGACAGGAACAGGTGCAACAGGCATACGAGATGTGGCAGAAGGCACGGGCCGGTATGGAAGTGGCAGAAAAGACTTACCGACGCGTGGACCGCCTGTTTGAAAGCGGTGTGATGCCAGAACAGAAGCGCGACGAGGCCAAGGCACAGTATGAAGCCATGGTGGCCACTGAAAAGGCGGCCCGTTCGCAATATGACATGGCAGTGAACGGGACACGCGTGGAAGAAAAACTGGCTGCGGGCGCACAGGTGAAGCGCGCATTGGGCGCGATATCAGAAGTGACCGCCTATGTGGACGAAACCATTCTGTTAGCCACAGCAGACGGCGTGGTGACTGAGGTGTTTCCAGAACCTGGCGAGCTGGTCGGCACGGGAGCACCTATTATGAATATATCGTGTAGCGATGACGTGTGGTTCACCTTCAACATACGCGAAGACCTGCTGCCCGGCCTGACCGTAGGTACCGAGACCGAGGTCTATCTGCCAGCCTTCGACAAGCACATACCTGTGCGCATCACCCGGATGAAGGATGTGGGCACCTTTGCCGTGTGGAAGGCCACCAAGGCATTGGACGGTTTCGACCTCAAGACCTTTGAGGTGAAGGCAAAGCCACTGAACCAGAAAGAACTCGACGGTGTGCGCGGCGGCATGTCGGCCGTGATGTATGTGGGGCTATGACAGACCGCTAACCCCAAGCAAAAAGACCAAGGTATGAAACCATTCCATAAGCAAGCCCTCGATGTGGGTCGTCGGCTGGGCCGCATATTCAGGCGCGAGCTGGGCATATTTGCCCACCGTCCGCTGTTTCTGTTCACGATGATTGTGGCCCCTATCCTGTGCGTGGTGTTTTTCACCACTCTCATGGCCGACGGGCTGCCAACCAAGTTGCCGGCAGGATGGGTGGACGAAGACGACACCCACATTACACGCACGGTGGGTCGCATCCTCGGTTCGATGGAAGAGACCGAGCTTGTGGCACGGTATGAAAACTTCAGCGAGGCACGGAAAGCCATGCAGCGCGGCGAGATATACGGCTTCTTTCATATCCCCCAAGGACTGACGGAAGAAGCCATCGCCAACCGGCAGCCCAAACTATCGTTCTATACGAACGACACCTATTTTGTGCCCGGCAACCTGCTGATGAAGGACCTGCGCTATGCCAGTGAATTGGCCGGACTGGCCCTGACGCGTGAGAACCTCTATGCCCGCGGCCTGACCGAACAGCAAGCCATGGGTATCATCCAGCCCATTGTGATAGAGACCCATCCGCTGAACAATCCCCACCTGGACTATTCCGTCTACCTGAACAACATCCTGCTGCCCGGCATACTGATACTGCTCGTCATGCTCAGCACCACCTACACCATCGGTCTGGAATGGAAGCGCGGTATGCAGAAAGAGTTGTATGCCCTGAGCGGAAATTCCTCGACGATAGCCCTGGCTGGCAAACTGCTGCCCCAGACCGTGCTGTTCACGCTGATGTTTATCCTTTGTGACGTGTGGTTCTACAAGTTCCTTCAGTTTCCCTGCCACAGCGGCATCGTGCCGATGATGTTGCTCAGTGTAGTCACGGTGCTGGCCTCCCAGTCGTTCGGCGTGTTCCTGTTCGGCGCGTTCATCGGACAGATGCGCTTGTCCATGTGCCTCTGTTCGCTGTGGGGCATCCTGTCGTTTTCTCTGGCCGGCTTCACCTATCCCGTTCCAGCCATGGACCCCTTCCTGCAAGGGTTGGCATGGTTGTTCCCGCTGCGGCATTACTATCTCATCTACGTGAACCAGGCACTCGATGGTTTCAGCATCAGCTACGTGTGGCCCTCGGTGGTAAGCCTGCTGACGTTCCTGTTGTTGCCCTGCACGGTGATGTGGCGATACCGCGCCGCGTTCCTGAAGTATAAATACATTCCGTAAACGAGAGCGTCATGAAAATGTTTCATAAAGTGATTCAGATATGGTATCATGAGCTTACTACCGTGATGCGCGACAAGGGCATACTCATCTTTATCCTGTTTGTGCCGTTGGCCTATCCGCTGCTCTACTCGTGGGTATACACCAACGAGGTGGTGCGTGAGGTGCCAGTAGCGGTGGTCGATGAGTCAAACAGCACAATGAGCCGCGAGTTCCTGCGCAAGGTAGACGCTTCGCCCGATGTGTGCATTTATGCCCGCACGACCGAGCTGGCTGAGGCCCAAGAACTGTTGAAACGGCAGAAAGTATATGGAGTCATACGCATTCCGGCCTCTTTCACCCGAGACCTGTGGCAAGGAGGGCAGGCCCACATCGGCCTTTATTGCGACATGTGCTCCATGCTCTATTACAAGAGCCTGCTGCTCACCACGACCAACGTGTCGTTAGACATGAACAAGGACATCAAAGTGGAACGCTACCTGCCGGCTACGACCGAGCGTCAGGCAGAAATTACGCGTATGCCCATCGAGTATGAGCAGACGGCACTCTATAATCCGCAAAGCGGTTTCGCCGCCTTCCTCATACCGCCGGTACTAATGCTCATTATCCAACAGACCCTCTTTCTGGGCATCGGCATGTCGGCCGGAGACATGCGGGAAAAGTACCGGGGCTGTGTCATACCCTTTCACCGGGCCTACAAGAATTCGGTACAGATTGTGTTGGGAAAGACAGCCTTCTACTTCCTGCTCTATCTGCTGATTGGCATATACATGTTTACGTTTGTCACCCAAACGTTCGGTCTGCCGCAGCTGGGCCGTTACACTACCTTCCTGGCATTCCTTGTGCCCTACCTGCTGGCGTGCATCTTCATGGCCATGACCCTGTCGGCCTTAGTCTGGCGGCGCGAGGACTGCATCATGTTGTTCGTTTTTCTCTCGGTTCCGCTGCTGTTTCTGTCGGGCCTGTCGTGGCCCGGGTCGGCTATGCCCGCATGTTGGAAGTACGTGTCGTGGCTTTTCCCTTCGACCTTCGGCATGAATGGCTATGTGCGCGTAATGGGCATGGGAGCGTCGTTTGGCGACATCGCCTTCGAACTTCGGGGGCTGTGGACGCAGACGGCAGTATATGGGTTGACGGCCTGTATGTTCTATCGCGGGCAAATCAGGAAGTTGTTGCACAGCCATGATATGTGAAGATGGGAATCGACTCAATACCTATTATAAATCTGTGAATGACTTGTAGTCAGTGTGTCTGGTAGATAGAGGAAACAGGCCGTTTGTCGGGTGAGACAAGCAGTGTCCTGTTTCCTCTTGTTTTTTGATGCAGAAGGGCGAAAAGGTTTTACTGCCAGGTCTCGGCAGAGATGAATCGCATCTGCTTTTCGATTTGCTTGGTGCGTTTGCGCATGTATTTAGACGGTGATTTCGAGCTAAACTTCAAAGGGTTGGGTAATGTGGCCGCAATGAGGGCGCAGTCCTTTCGCCTGAGCTGCCCGGCAGCGCATCCGAAGTGACGTTGGGCCACGGCTTCAGCTCCGTAAATGCTGGGTCCCATTTCGATGCTGTTGAGGTAGACCTCCATGATGCGCTCCTTCGACCACAGCAATTCGATGAGTACGGTGAAGTAAGCTTCGAATCCCTTGCGCACCCAGGTGGACGAGGGCCAGAGAAAGACGTTCTTGGCGGTCTGCTGCGAGATGGTGCTGGCTCCGCGTACCCTTGTTCCCTGTTCGGCTTCGCGCATGGCATCCTGAATGGCCCCAAAGTCGAAGCCGTGGTGGCGCATGAAGTTCTGGTCCTCAGAGGCAATGACGGCCTGTGGCAGTTGGGGGGCCATGTCACTGAGAGGCACCCATTGGTGGTGGATGGCTGCCGGACGGCCATTGGCCAGGTTATCTACCGCACGTATGACCATGAGCGGTGTGATGTGGACAGGCATCCAACGGTAGGCCAGCACCGCCAGTACGGTGGAAGCAAAGAAGAGGATGACAATCCACTTGAGTATTTTGAGTATTCGGAACATGATGGGGGAAGGCTTGGACGCGTTGTCTCGGTTGTACAATAATTATAGGGGTGTTCCGAATAATTGGAGCTTGGGCGGAGCATGGTTGCCCATGGCTCCGGCTCATTATTCAGAACACCCCTATACGCGTTCTTTCATCGCATGTGAGCTGCGCCTTCGGCAGGGCAGCTTAGAACGGCAGGTCGTCGGCAGTGCCCTGTTCGGGTGCGGGAGCAGGTGCAGCAGGTGCAGGTGCTACAGGAGCTGCTGCGGGTGCAGCAGGGGCAGCGGCTTCGGCAGGTGCGCCAGCCTGACCGCGCTGTACGCGCCATGCACTGATGTCGTTGAACCAACGGCCTTGGTATTCGTGGGCATCGATGTCGAACGAAACAGTCACCTCTTCGCCGACCTGAATGTTGAAGTCGCGCAGGCGGTCTTCACCGAACACGCGGAAGACACAGCGTTTGGGATACTGTTCGTGGGTTTCGATTACGAATTCTTGAGATTTCCAAGTGTTGCCTGTGCGTTGTGAAACGCCGCCGCGGGGTTCGAGCGCAGCAATGATTTTTCCGGATATTTCCATGTGTGAGTATTGTATGATTTGTTTGTGTTCAGAGGTTGTATGGGCCAACGCCCGGCGAAAGTACAACTTTCCTTCGAATCAGCCGTAGTCGGCAGCCCAAATAGTCAGCTTGCGTGTGGTAGATTATGCTTTTCAGCATAGAGGATAGCCTGACGTGGGCGGGAGGAGTGGGGCTGGAGGGGCTGGTCAGTTGTTTGCTTGCAGAAAGTCGGCTGCTGCCTGTAACGTTCCGATTTTGCCAACGTCGAGCAACTGTAGGTCAGGTTGCAGAAAACCTCGGATGTCGGCCTCGGCGCAGACTTTGAGGTAGAAGTCGATGATGGGGAATTTGTCGGGCCAGTCTTCCATGTACGGCAGGAGACGGGGGGCAAAACTGTGGATGCCGGCAAATGCAAAACGTTGCAGCCGGTTGAGGTCGAGGTGCGGATATGGACTGCGCACTTCGCCGGTAGCCAGATTGGTCCAGCCGCAGAGTCGCATGTCGTCGTCGAAGAGCAAATAGCGTTGAGTCTCACGGGGACTGACTAAAAGCACGGCATCGTGGTGGTTGCCAGCTTCGTAGACTTGCTGCAAGCGGGCATTGGAGAAGATGTCAACGTTGTGGATGAGTATGGGGGCGGCAGGGTCGGAGAACAGCCGTGCGGCCTGACGCAGTCCGCCTCCCGTGTCGAGCAGTTGTTCGCGTTCGTCGGAGATGCGCACCGGGATGGGCCATTCGTGTTGCTGCACAAAGTCGATGATTTGCTGGCCGAAGTGGTGGACGTTGACCACGGCTTCAGTGCAACCCGCCTGAATGAGGGTGTCGAGTGTGTGTTGCAGCAGGGGCTTGCCCAGTACGGGCACCAGGGCCTTGGGCATGGTGTCGGTGAGGGGCTTGAGGCGTGTGCCCAGGCCGGCGGCGAAGATTAGGGAGAGCATGGGGTGGGAGGGGTTAGAGGGCGGATGGTCCGGGGGGTCCGGATAGTCTGGATAGTCCGGAATGTCTGGAGTTTCCGG
>JBJEAF010000049.1:0-14000 GCA_051868755.1 Alloprevotella sp. | reverse complement strand
GGAGTTTCCGGCTTATTGCCGGTTGAGGCGGCTATAGACAATCTCGATTTGCAGCGGCACATTCAGGCCACCTTCGAGGCGGGCTGATGAGAGGCCCAGGTTGTGGCGCACGCTCTGGATGGTTTCGCTGGTGGTTCCGTAGTAGGAGGTGCTGGTTGTGGTGGTCACATCGACAGGGATAATCATCACTTTGTTCCAGTCGGGATGGGCAGCCTCCCACGCCGCATACTTGCTATTGCGCACCGCCTCGGTGTCCTGCCGTGTGACACCAGCCCCTTTGTCGCGTTCTATGCGCAGGTCGGTGATGAGCTGGGAAATGTTGGCAAACTGGTAGGCACTGCTCGATGAGGTGAACTTGCTGCTCAGGTAAGAGCGACTGCTATCGGGCAGCTTGCTCTTTTCGAAGAAGGAGTTCATGTCGTCCTTGTGAACCAGCAGCAGGTAAGTCGGTGCGGGAACGGCCGATGTGATGCCATTGGCCGTGTTGAACTTGCGAATGGTAATCTTGGCCTGATTGATGCTGTCAGTGTAGTGCTCGCCTGCCACGATGTCGGCCACAGGAATTGTCATTTCGGTGAACATGCAGGCTGGGCTTTTCACGTAGGTGCAGGGCTGCTGCTGGATCTCCTCGAAAGAAAGGCTGCCCGGATACTGGTTGTCGATGCGGGTACACTGTATCACCTCTTCGGTAGCACCGAAACGTTGCATGCCGTCGACAATGGTGTCGTTGCCTGTGTCACCTGTGGTGTGATAGCGGAAGTAGACGTTCATGGCCATCATCTTCGACTTGATGAGACTGCCGGTTCCGCCGGCACTCTTGAAGTAGAATCCCGGACACACGTTGTGGATGAACTGGTAAGAGTTTGTGAAGTATTCAGGATGCTCGTAGTAAGCCCTCATGAGGTTGGTGCCATACGAAACAGGCAGCTTCACGGTGATTTGGCGGTAGTAGGTCGTGCCGGAGGTTTCGCCGTCAGGACGGGTGAGGTCTTTGACGGCATAGGTCAAGTCCTTTTGTACTCCCCGCTCCGTGTCGACATAGGCCATGGGGTTGAGGTTAGAATAGTGCGCCTGGCTTTCGTCGATAATGTTGTTCTTGTCCAGCTCCTGCACCGAAAGCTTCATGGAGGCGAGCGAGTCGCCGTAGTATTCTTCGAAGTAGAGGCGAATGTCACACGAGTCGGCAACCACCTGTCCGTTCTCGTCGAGCACGAGGCGGTCAGTCGAGGGCATGTTGAACTGTTCGGGCAGGTGGAACTGGGCCAGGAAGTCGCTGGTGGTGCGGATGCGCAGTTCGGGGTCGATGATGCTGCCCAGATAGCATGAGCCCGTATTGGCCAGCACAGAGTCAACCTGTACCGTGCGAGTGGTTACGTTGTAGATTTTGCCTTGTGCGGTAATGTTGTCGCCGTCGGGCATCATGTCCATGCCTATCATTTGCGTGCTGTCGTCGCAGGCGGCCAGTGCCAGCATGGCGACAAGTAGGGGCCAGAGGAATCTTTTCATTGTGTATAGATGCTGTCAAATAGTCAAACACCAGTGCCGCGTGGCGCGGCGGTGCCGTGTGTGCACCCTGCGCTTTGCGGGCATTGCGGCGCAAAGTTACAGTATGGTTTTGAAATAGAAGGGTGTTTGTGCGTTTTTCGCTGCTGCGGCGTGCGTGCGCTCCAAAAAATTAAGAGTTTATAAGGATACTGTTGTGCCGACGGCTGTTGCCGCAGGCCAGAAGCATAGTGTCCTTATAAACTCTTATGTGGCAGGTGCAGTCCCCTCCTCCCTTCCGAGTGGTGGTTGGCACAGCAGGTGGTTGGGGTGCAAGCTTCGCTTAGCCCATCAGGCTGTCGAAGAAAGCGTTGTAGGCTGTAGCCTGCTCTTCAGCGGCAGGCGTGGTTAGTGTCGGTATGCCCTTGGCTTTGGCCAGCTCCATCATTTCGGGCATGGCGCCAGATTCACCTTCGATGATGCCGTCGCTGAAGGTGATGGCCAGACGCATCAGGCTGTCGGGAGCAGCCAGCTCGATGCCGGCAGCCTGTGCCGCCTCGGGTGTGGCACTCCTGAACTGCAGGCATTCGGCAAAGCGTTCGGCCTTGCTGCTGTCGGGCATGTCGTTGTAGAGCGAGGTGACCACCTTGGCGTGTGCAAAGGCGGGTTCTTCACAGAAGGCTGTTTTGATGTAGAAGGGAACGATGGCCGAAACCCAACCCTGACAATAAATCACATCGGGACACCAGCGCAGCTTCTTGACCGTTTCGAGCACACCGCGTGCATAGAAGATGGCGCGCTCGATGTTGTCGGGGTAGGGCGTGCCGTTCTCGTCGACCATCATGCGGCGCTTGTGGAAATAGTCATCATTGTCAATGAAGTAGACCTGCATGCGGGCAGCCTGGATAGAGGCCACCTTGATGATGAGCGGATGGTCGGTGTCGTCGATGATGATATTCATACCCGAGAGCCGGATGACTTCGTGCAGCTGGTTACGCCGTTCGTTGATAGTACCCCAGCGGGGCATGAATGTGCGTATTTCGCATCCCTGCTCCTGCAGGGCCTGCGGCAGCTTGCGGCCATCGATACTGATTGTACGCTCACTGACGTAAGGTACCATCTCCTGGGTAATGAATAGAACTTTCTTGGACATCGTCTTGTTTGTTTTCATGATTTGTTCGGCACAAGGCCGCATAACTGCGGCAAAAGCGGAAGGCCCGAAGCCCTGCCGAAAAATCCGTTACTCTTGATTTTGCGCAGCAAAGGTAATAAAAAAAACGGATAATGGCGTAAAAAGTTTGGCTTCGAAAGGTTTTGCCGGCAAAAAAACGTGTTTTTCGAAGCGCGGCATGTGCATTATCTCATCAGAAATGTGTTATTTTGCACGCTCAATTACAAGTAGTCGGTAGGCAGTCCGCTTTTCGCGTCTTGTCGGCCAGATGCTGCCGCAGGAGAAAAGGGAGTTGCTTGCCACCTATTCTTATTACGTTCAAAGCAATGATAGTTTTCAACACTACGAAAGCGTTGCAGTTAGCCTTGCAGCCGCTGCGCGCCGAAAGAAAAACCATTGGCTTGGTGCCCACCATGGGTGCTCTTCATGCAGGCCACGCTTCGCTCGTCAAGCGTTCGGTCGAAGAAAACGACTGTACGGTGGTCAGCGTGTTTGTCAACCCCACGCAGTTCAATGACCCCACCGACCTTCAAAACTATCCGCGTACGCTGGAGGCCGACTGCCAGTTGCTGGAGTCGCTGCACGCAGATTTTGTGTTTGCCCCTACCGTTGAGGAGGCATATCCCGAACCCGACCCCCGACAGTTCAGCTATCCGCCCATCGATACGGTGATGGAAGGTGCACGCCGCCCCGGACACTTCAACGGTGTCTGTCAGATTGTGAGCAAGCTCTTCATGTGGGTACAACCCACCCGTGCCTATTTTGGGGAAAAGGATTTCCAGCAAATAGCCGTGATACGTGCTATGGTCAGCGACCAAGGCTTCAACTTGGAGCTGCGTCCGTGTCCGATTGTGCGCGAAGAGAGCGGACTGGCCTTGAGCTCGCGCAATGCGCTGCTCACGGAGTCCGAGCGTAACACGGCCGTCTGCATTTCACAGGCACTGAAGACCAGCGTAGAATATGCCAAGAGCCATACGGTGGCCGAGACGCACGACTTGGTTGTGGGTGCGCTGAACGCTACAGCCGGATTGGAAGTGGAATACTTTGAAATCGTGGACGGAATCAGCCTGCAGCCTGTCGCCTCTTGGGATGAAAGCGATTATATCGTGGGCTGCATCACCGTGTATTGCGGACAGCGTCCCGTCCGTCTGATAGACAATATCAAGTATAAGGGATAGGTTTCCCTTGTCCCGTTTATATCGCAATTTCTTATGTTGCTTTCTATTCTGAAATCCAAAATACACTGCGCCCGCGTCACTGAGGCCAACCTGCATTACATGGGCAGCATCACCATCGACGAGGCGTTGATGCAAGCCAGCGGGCTGGTGGCAGGCGAGCACGTTCACGTGGTGAACAACAACAACGGCGCGCGCATAGAGACCTATGTGATTACAGGCCCTGCCCATTCGGGCTGCATTTGCCTGAACGGAGCGGCAGCCCGTCTGTTCCAGGTGGGCGATGAAGTCATCATCATGGCATTTGCCCAGATGTCGCCCGAGGAGGCCCGCACGTTCAAACCGCAGGTCATATTCCCTTCGGGCGAAGCCAACAGCCTGGATTAAGGGTGCCGGCATAGCTCCTTCTTGTCACAAAGAGCCTAAAGGTTCGAGCTGAAGCTTGGACCTTTAGGCTCTTTATATATAAGCCCCGCAGCGGAACTGCGGGGAACGGTGGTGCGCGATAGGGCTACGCGCGTGGGGGAGCTGGCACGCCCCGCAGCAGAACTGCGGGGAACGGTGGTGCGATGGGGCTACGCGCGTGGGCGCGCACGCGCGTTCATTAATATATATAAGGGTTATGGGGGATAAGGTTATGGGGTTATAAAGTTACTACTGGAACGAACAGGCTTCTGCCGCTCTAATAGCAACCTTATAACCTCATAATCTTATCCCTGCTAACCTAAACATCCACGCATCGTCACTCCAGCTCAACCGGCAAGGTCGGCGTGTGGCGCGGCAGGGCTTCAACGCGCAGGGCGTTGTCACCCTCCAGCGTGTAGCCTTTGTTGCGGAGGGCTTGACAAACGGTGTCGAGCGCGAGCTGCGGACGGTTGTTCTCTGCGCTCAGGTGGCACAGCCATACGCGCTTGATGCGCGCCGGGTTGAGGTGTTCGGCCAGAAAAGCTCCCGTTTCGGCATTGCTGATGTGGCCGTTGGGGCTGCTGATGCGCTTCTGCAGCCGCATGGGGTAGGGACCCTTGCCCAGCATTTCGGGGTCATAGTTCGATTCGATAATCAGGTGAGTGGCCTGCGCCACGATGTGTTGCATTTCGTCGGTGAAGTGTCCCACGTCGGTCATGACCACCAAGCAGACGTTGCCCGTCTTGATGATATAGCCGTTGTTGTCGGCACTGTCGTGCGGCACGGCAAAAGAGGTGATTTCGAAAGGGCCGAGCTGCAGGGGCGCATCGCCACGCTCAATGGTATGCTGCTGGGCCTGGGGCACCTTCTTCGACACATAGTGGTTGCGGGTGATGGAATCGTGTACGCGGGCCGAGGTGTAGACCGGCAGGTTGAAGTCGCGCGACAGACTGCCCACCGCCTTCACATGGTCGGTGTGGTCGTGCGTTACCAGTATGGCCTTGATTTGCGCCAAGGGGAGTCCGTAGTTCGAGAAGTGCCGCTTGAAAATGCGTATACCAATGCCCAAGTCGATGAGCAGTCCAAAGCCGTCGGCCAAGAGGTAATAGCAGTTTCCGCTGCTTCCGGAACTGATGGATATGAATTGAATCATGATGCGGTGAGAGGTTCAGAAAGGCAACCCGACGGCAAAGTGCAACGCGAAGTCACGTCGCATGTTGGGCTGGATGATAGGGTAGTGCAGCTTGCCGGTGGCAGCGGGGTTGATGGCCTTCATGCCGCCGTCGAGCCGCAGGATAAAATAGTCGAAGTTGAGGCGTATGCCCAAGCCGTAGGCCACGGCCAGCTCCTTGATGAAGGAGTTCCAGCGGAACTGCGCCCCGTCGAGGTCGGCATATTTTCGGGTGTTCCAGATGTTGCCGGCATCGATGAAGAAGGCACCGTGGAGTTTCCAGAACAGGTAGGTGCGCCACTCCATGCTCAGGTCGAGCTTCAGGTTGCCCGTCTGGTTGATGAAGTCGATTTTCCCGTCCTTCCCTTTATAGGAGCCGGGGCCCAGTTCGCGCACACTCCATCCGCGCACGCTGTTGGCGCCTCCGGCAAAGTAGCGTTTCTCGTAGGGCAGTATGTTCGAGTTGCCGTAGGGGTGGCCATAACCCAGTGCCACGTGGAAGGCCAGCGAGTTGTTGTCACCCAGCACGATGCTTTTGGCAAAGTCGAAGTCAACCTTGGCATATTGCGAATAGGCTATGCCGAACAGTTCATAGCTGCGGTTGTCGGGATTCTGCCGGCTGTGCGTCAGTTTCGACAGGGCGTAGAGCAGGTTACCGGCAATCTCGAAGCCCAGCTTGATCTGGTAGCCGTTGGTCTGGTAGAGTCCCATCGGCTGGTTGGCGGCGTCGCGCAGCGAGTTGTAGACAAAGCTGTAGCCCGATTTCATGATGAAGAGGTTCTCGTAGCTGTAGCGCAGCACCGAGTAGTAAGGGTCGTCGCCTTCGAGATATTCCTTGCGGAAGGTATCGGAAATCCAGGGCATGTAGACGTAGTTCACCGAAATCAGGTCGGCACGGTGCTGGGTTCGCGGGTGCGCTGCATGCGTCCAGCGGTAAGACCAAGCTCCGGTGAGCACGCGGCGGTGGAACTCCGGGCGGTCTTGCATGTCATACATGGCCTGTGCTTCAGACGAGGCCTTGAGTGACCGCTTGTCGTTGATGCTGACAAAGGGCAGCAGCAGGGTCGGGAAGCGGAGGCTGGCCTCGGCGCTCCACTCCGTGTAGTTCTGGTTGCTGTAGCCTTCGAGTCCCGTGATGGCCTCATAGGCCCCTCTGAGTTTCAGCGTGAGCTGTTCGGAGCCGTGAAAGAGGTTTCGGTTGCTGTAGCTCAGGGCCAGGGCGGCGCCGAGGTCGCCCGATGTGTTGGTTCCTTCCACCTCCAGACCGATGGTGTGCGGCTTGTTCCGGCCCGGCGTGATGTCGCAGCAGAGCAGGTCGGGGCTGTCGGCGGCGGGCCGTATGCGCAGTGTAGTATAGCTGATGGCGGGCAGCGCATTCAGGTTGCTGTAGGTATTCTGCACGCCCCGCTCGTTATACAGGCTGTCCTTGCGCAGGCCGATGTGGGCTGCATAGACCCTTTTGTTCAGGTGTGTGTGAGGTCCTGTCACCACGCGCAGACCGCGGTAGTCGGTCGTATCGGGCAGAAGCGATTCGCCGGGCAGCGGTTCCTCCACGATTCTCACTTCGCTGAACCGCTGCTGGCGGTAGGCCCGCAGTGAATCGATGTCTTGCGGCATGTTGAAGCGCATGGTCACGGCGGCACCCAGTGAGCCGCGCACGGTGTCGATGTCGTAGCTGATGTAGTCGTTGTTGAGGTAGTAGTAGCCTCGGGTGCGCAGGGCGTGGATGACCCTCGACCGTTCGTCGGACAGCTTGTTGAGGTCGAGCGGCATACCCTTGCGCAGCAGCGAAGCCTGTGCGTCCTTGTCGTACTCGCTGCGCATGGAGTTGCTGTCGAATGTCTGTGTCAGGGAACTGATGTAGTGGCGCGCTCCGGGGTGGAGCACGTATTCCACCTTCTTCTTGTGCTTCTTCTGCGCCGTGTTCACCTGTACATAGGCGTGCAGGTAGCCCGCGCTCTGCATGGCATTGACTATGGCATCGGCCGTGGCGGCCGTTTGCAGCGAGTCGTAGACCACGGGAGCTTCGCCAATCTTGCGCAGCACTTTCGAAATCCCCCGGTTGCCTTTCACGCTGTCAGCTTTCGACAGGCAGTAGATGCCTAACGGCACTTTGGCCAGGGTGAACCATTTGGCGTTGGGTTCTTGCCTTACGTAAGGGCGGTAGGAGGCGGCTTTGAAGTTCTGTTCGGCTGTGGTCAGCCTCACCTCGGTCAGCACGGCCTGGTCTGCTGTCAGGAACTTCTTGCAGCTACAGGCAGAGAGTTGCAGCAGCAGGCACACACAAAGCAAGCCCTGCAGGAAGGGCAGGGCATGGCGCGTAAAAAGGAGGTATGTAGGGCGTACTGCTTTCATTTTCGTGCAAATCTACACAAAAATGTGAGAATTTTGAACGCGAGTTGCTATGAATGTACCGCGAAATGCCTGTAATTAGTTTTTTGTCTCCCTTTGCGGTTGCTTATGTTCTTCTTTTTGAACGCGAATAACCGTGAATGTACCGCGAATAGCCGTGAATAATTTGTTGGTCTCCCTTTGTGAATCCTATGGCGGGCGTTTAGAGAAACCTAAGTGCCGAGTTGTTTTTCCTAAGTGCCGATTAGGAAATTCTAAGTGCCGAGTTGTTTCTCCTAAGTGCCGTGTCCGTTTCCTGCCATGCCGGCTTGGTTCGCAGAAACAAAAAGTGAGCCACAGATGTATGGCTGACACCTGTGGCTCAATGGGGCTTGGGGAATGATTTATTGGGCAAGTTGCGATTCAAGCGCATCTATGCGTTCCATCAGCATACCAATTATAGCTTCATGCTCTTCGAGTCTATACATCATCTCGTCGCTGATAACTCGGTTCTTTTCGATCATATCTTGCATCATGGTCATGTATGTATTCGAAGCATCCATGGCTTCCTCCAGTGTGGCTATCTTGTGAAGCAACTCGTCACTTGTGGCCATGATGCGTGCATGCATTTCATCCATGCCCATTTGCAGCTCGGCGATGTTTTTCTGTGCCTCTTCGTTCATCTTAATCACGTAGTCCATACTTACAAGTGCTTGCTCCAACCGATATTGGGAATCACTGGAAACGTTGGCCAACGAGTCGGCCGTGCTGGCAATTTTGGCGATGGTTTCCACCACGTTGCCCGAAATGGAAATTTCACCGTTGTTGAAGGTAATGTCGCGGATGTCGTTGTGGCCCAGCGTGACGGTGGTGCCGTTTTGCAGCGTGATGACCATGTTGTATTCCTTCTGTTCGCTCTGGGCGAAAGCGGTGGTGGCAGCGAAGAACAAGGATATGAGGGTAAAGGAGAAGAACTTTTTCATTGTGTTTGAGTGTTTGAAGGTTTGTGGATAATTGTTCTTGATTTGTGGTTAGGGCAAGCGTTGAAGTGTTGGCTGGATTTCCTATGGACATCAGCTGTTTTCAGTCCTTCAGGAAAATCACTGCTTCAACTAACGCTTCAGGCTTACCTTGAAGGAGCCGTGGGGCGTTTTGATCACGTAGACACCGGCCTTCAGTTGGCCGAAGTCAACCACTACGGTGCCGTTGTCGCCGGCAGTCAGTGTGTCGGCCTTGCGTCCGTCGAGCGTGAATACCTCCACGCGCGCGCCGGGCTGCAACCCCTTGATGCGCGAGCCAACCAGTTGCGGCTCGTCGGCCGATACTTCGGTGGCCGATTCGATGTTTGTCACCACCGAAGGCACAAAGTTGAAGCCTCCGACCTCTTCGGCTTCCACTTCGATGTTGACACCCTGCTCGTCCTCCACGTGCAGCACGTTGTCCTGGAAGGTGATGACAGGATTGTTGGCAAGCAGAAATTCTATCCTCTCACCCGAGGCCGTCGTGATGATAATTTTCGGCTCGGTGTTGTCGGCAGCTGCCGCACCGAAGGGCGCAAGCAACAGTCCGCCTGCCATGACCAGTTTCATGAGCGTAAATCTGTTCATAAGCTTTTTGTTTGTTATATAATAATAGGTGTATGCGCGTGGAATGGCACTCCCATCGTCGCTTCTTCCAGTCGCGTAAGCTCAGTTTGTCGGCGTTTTCGTCCGTCAAGTACTAATGTGCGTGCAAATATAGCCAATAAAACTGAATGGGGGGGGTAAAACGATTTTTTCAGCAGATTTGTAGATAAAAACGCCTGAAAAGGAAAAAAACACTACATTTGCAGCGTCTGACACCCCCGCAACTAATACCTGAACTACATACCGTATGAAACGAAGACTGCTCCTTACTCTGGCTGCCGCCGCCATGCTGGCGTGCAGCGCGCAGAAAGCCAAGAACGCCACGCCCTATTGGCTCGACCCTGCCCAGAACCGTGTAGGCACGGTGCCCGTCCATTCCGACTACTTCGCCTTCGAAACGCCGGCCCTTGCCGCCAAGGGCAACAAGGCCGCTTCGCAGCGTTACCTGTCGCTCGAAGGCAAGTGGAAGTTTCACTTCGCCAACAACCACAACGATGCTCCCGAAGCCTTCTTCAAGCCCGACTTCGACGATTCGGCTTGGGAACTCTTCCCCGTGCCCGGACTCTTCGAGCTGAACGGCCACGGCGATGCCATCTACAAGAACATCGGCTACGCCTGGGCCACCCAGTTCACACCCAATCCGCCCCTTGTCGAGGAGAAGAACAACTATACCGGCTCCTACCGCCGCACGATCGAGGTGCCCGCCAGTTGGAAAGGCGAGAAAATCTATCTGCATGTAGGTTCGGCCACGTCGAACCTCAGCGTGTGGGTGAACGGACGCTTTGTCGGTTACAGCGAAGACTCCAAGGTCGCAGCTGAGTTCGACCTCACCCCTTACCTTACGCCCGGACGCTCCAACCTCATCGCCATGCAGGTGATGCGCTGGTGCGACGGCTCCTACTTCGAAGACCAGGACTTCTGGCGCTTCACAGGCATCGCCCGCGAGGTGTACCTCTACGCCCGTCCGAAGAGCCACATTACCGACCTGCACATCACGCCTGACCTCACCGCCGACTACCGCAACGCTACGCTCGACATCCGCCTCACGCCCGAGGCAGCAGCCGGCAAGCAGGCCGTGCTGACGCTGCTCGACGGACAAGGCCGTGTGGTCAAGACCGAAACACTGAAGCTGCGTGGCGACAAGGTGGCCGCAACGCAGTGGCAGATAGAGAATCCGCTCAAGTGGACTGCCGAAACGCCCCACCTCTACCAGTTGCGCGTTGACCTGACCGACGGTTCGCGCGTTATCGAAAGCCTGCAACAGAACGTCGGCTTCCGCAAGGTAGAGATCAAGGGCGGACAGTTCCTCGTGAACGGGCAGCCCGTGCTCATCAAGGGTGCCAACCGCCACGAGCTGGACCCCGACGGCGGCTACGTGGTCAGTGTGGAACGCATGGTGCAGGACATACAAGTCATGAAGCAGCTCAACATCAACGCCGTGCGCACCTGCCATTACCCCGACGATCCCCGCTGGTATGACCTCTGCGACCGCTACGGACTCTACGTCGTGGCCGAAGCCAACCTCGAATCACACGGCATGGGTTACGGCGAAAAGACGTTGGCCCGCGTGCCCCGCTACGAACAGACCCACCTCGAACGCAACCGCCACAATACCCGTTTGCTCAAGAATCACCCCAGCATCGTCGTGTGGAGTCTGGGCAACGAAGCCGGCTATGGCGTGAACTTCGAGAAGGCATACGACGAAGTCAAGGCGTTCGACCCCTCGCGTCCCGTGCAGTACGAGCGTGCCGGGCTGGAGCGTGCCACCGACATCTACTGCCCCATGTACTACCCCTACAACCATTGTGAGAACTACGTGAAGGGCAACAACCAGCGCAGGCCGCTCATCCAGTGTGAATATGCCCACGCCATGGGCAACTCCGAGGGCGGATTTGCCGAATACTGGCAGCTCATCCGCAAGTATCCGCAGTATCAGGGCGGCTTCATCTGGGACTTTGTGGACCAAGCCATACGCAGCCACAACCGCGAAGGCCGCGAAATCTATGCCTACGGCGGCGACTTCGGACGCTATCCCGCCTCCGACCACAACTTTAACTGCAACGGTCTGGTCAGTCCCGACCGCAAGCCTAATCCGCACGCCGACGAGGTGGCCTATTGGCACCAGAACATCTGGACCGAGCTGAAGGATGCCCAGCAGGGTGAGATAGAGGTGTTCAACGAGCATTTCTTCACCGACCTCTCCAACGTGCAGCTGAAGTGGAAGCTGCTGAGCGACGGCGAACAGGTGGCCTCGGGCCAATGTGCCGACTTGGCCGTAAAGCCCCAGCAGCGCAGCCGCATCAAACTCCCCGGCTACGTATGCAAAGGCCGTGGCGAACAGGTGTTGCAGCTGTACTATGTGCTCAAACAGGCCGAACCCCTGTTGGAAGCAGGCACCTGCGTGGCCCGTCAGGAATTTGTGGTCAGTGACTACAGCTGGCCTCAAATGGGACAGCTCATTACCCAGCTGCCGCCTGTGGCCAAACCGGCCGGCATGCCCAAACAGCCCGCGCCGGCCATGCCCGCAGTCAGCAAGGAAGAGCAGTTGGCCTGTCTCACGCTGCATGCAGCAGGAACAAGCGTCACCTTCAACAAGCAGACCGGCTTCATCGACTACCTCGATGTCGAAGGGCAGAGCCTCTTCGAGGAGGGTTATTCGCTGCGTCCCGACTTCTGGCGTGCACCGACCGACAATGACTACGGCGCCGGTTTGCAGCAGAAACTTAAGGCATGGAAGCAGCCCGAATTGCGCCTGCGCAGCCTTGAAGAGCAGGCCCTCGGTGCTTCGCGCCAGGTGAAGGCAGCCTACGACCTGCCGCAGGTTGATGCCAAACTGACTCTCACCTATACGCTCACCCCTACGGGCAAGCTCATCGTCGAGCAGCAGCTTACGGTCAATCCCGATGCAGCCCAGAAACCCGTATTGCCGCGTTTCGGCATGACGCTCGTGATGCCTGAACAGTATGGCCAGATAGCCTATTATGGCCGCGGACCTGTCGAGAACTACAGCGACCGCCACGCCTCGGCCTTCCTGGGCTGCTACGAGACAGACGTGAAGAGCCAGTACTGGCCCTACATCCGTCCGCAGGAATCGGGCAACCACACCGACGTGCGCTGGTGGAGCGTATATGACGGCGCAACGGGCCTCGGACTGAAGTTCTATGGTCCCGAGCCGCTCGAGATGGCCTCCTTGCCCTATCTCACAGCCGATTTGGACGGCGGCGATGTCAAGGAGTCCCGGCAGATGCACAGCGGTGACCTCCAGCCCCGTCCCTTCACCGTCGTGCACATTGCCCAGCGGCAGATGGGACTCGGCTGTATCGACTCCTGGGGCTCATGGCCCGATGCCGCCTACCTCATTCCCTATGCCGACCACAGCTACACCTTCGTCATTGAGCCGTATGCCCATTGACACTTGGCCTGTATGTATACGGCTTGGGGTCATCCAGCCAGATTCAGCTTCTTGGTGCGCCACCTGATGGGTGTAGAGCCGCCCAAGTGGGACGAGGTGAGCGGCCAATGACGTAAAGTAAAGAATAAAGTTGAAGGGTCTGAAGCTCGTAGCTTCAGACCCTTCAACTGTCTATAGACCCTGCGTGGCAGGGAAAGCCTGTTCTGGCGGCGCGGCTTAGATAAGGTATTGCGAAGAGATGCTCTCGTTGTCCATGACACGGCGGATGGTCTCGGCCAACATACCGCTCACGCTCAGTTCCTTCACCTTGTTGCAGCTGCCACGATAGGGGATGCTGTCGGTAAATACCATTTCCTTCAGTGCAGAGTCAGCCACGCGTTGGTCGGCCGGACCCGACATGATGCAGTGGCTGGCAATGGCACGCACGCTGTTGGCGCCGCCTGCCATGACGAGGTCGGCAGCCTTGGTGATGGTGCCGGCAGTGTCGACAATGTCATCTACCAGTATCACGTCCATGCCCCTCACATCGCCGATGATTTCCATGCTGGCCACCTCGTTGGCTTTCTTGCGGCTCTTGTTGCAGAGCACCATGGGGCAGTCGAGATACTTGGCATAGGAGGCTGCGCGCTTCGAGCCGCCCACGTCGGGAGTGGCAATGCACAGGTTCGGCAGGTTCAGGCTCTTGATGTAGGGCAGCATCACGGTCGAGGCATACAGATGGTCGACCGGCACGTCGAAGAATCCCTGTTCCTGATCGGCGTGAAGGTCCATGGTCATCAAGCGGTCAATGCCTGCCACACTGAGCAGGTCGGCCACGAGCTTGGCACCGATGCTCACGCGCGGCTTGCTCTTGCGGTCCTGACGGGCCCATCCGAAATAAGGCACTACAGCACAAATGCTGCGGGCCGATGCACGCTTGGCGGCATCAATCATCAGGAGCAGCTCCATCAGGTTGTCCGAGTTGGGGAAGGTGCTCTGAACCAAGAACACATCGCGGCCACGGATGCTCTCTTCATAGCATACTTCAAATTCGCCGTCGGCAAAGCGGGTTACGGTGAGGTTGCCCAGAGGACATCCGAGTTCCTGACAAATCTTTTCGGCCAGGTAACGCGAAGCGGTACCCGAAAAAACCATGAAGTTGTTGTTGTTCATTTGTTTGGCTGTGTATGGGGAGTTATAGTTGATTTTACTGTGCGTGCTGAGGTGATTGCGGCGGAGGTCATTCGGC
>JBJEAF010000048.1:0-5017 GCA_051868755.1 Alloprevotella sp. | reverse complement strand
GGTTTCAGGTTTCAGAGGGTTTCAGGTTTCAGGTTTCAGAGGGTTTCAGGTTTCAGGTTGAAAGCTTAGAGAACTGGGCAAGCTCAAAAAAGCCTATCATAAAATATGGCAGCACAGAAAAAGAAGAAAAACGGCACGCCGGCACGCCGTAATCCCGGCACTACACCAGCCAAGGTGAGCTGGTGGAAACGATTGGCACAGTTGCATCCCGCCGATGCGCTGAAGGAGTGTGTGCGTGCCGACAATGCCCGCTTCATTGTCGGCATGTGCCTGTTGGCTGTAAGCCTGTTCCTCCTGTTGAGCTTCGTGTCAAACCTGTTTACAGGACAGGCCGACCAGGGAGGCGTGCAGAGCGGCAACCTCACACAGGCTGCCAACTTTGGCGGCAAATGGGGGGCCTATCTCGCATTCTACTTTATGGACGGCTGCTTTGGTGTCGTGTCGGTGTTCATTCCGCTGTTCACACTGTTAGTCGGGGTGAAGCTGATGGGAGCCTACCGCGTGAGGCTGTGGAAGTGGTTCCTGAACTTCTCTATCCTGATGATATGGGGTTCGGTATTCCTGAGCCTCGTCACCCACCGGCTGCCGGAAAACGTGGTGAACCAAATGAGCTTCAGACTGGGCGGCGGCCATGGGGCTTACATCGAGAACTACCTGACCACCTCGGTCGGTGCGGCCGGAGCCTGGATTGTCGTGCTGGCCACGGCGGTGTTCTACCTGATGTATCTGTCGGGCGAAACCGTGCAGGTGGTGCGCCGCCTGATGCATCCGCAGGATTTCATCAAGCGCAAGGAGCGGCCCGCAGATGCTGCGGCGGATGAAGAAAAGCCGACGGACGAGTATGGCGGAGATGAAATGTCGGGCGAGCCGGAACAGACTGAGGAGCCCGAAGCAGCGGATGCCGCTGTGATTGACCTTACGCCCGGCGTGTCGGCTGAAAGTGAAGACCCAGTCCCTGAGGATGACCCCGCAGAAGCGCAAACCGCAGAACCGGTGGCACTGGAAATAGAGCCTGCTGCCCAGCCGGCCGATGAGGAGAACCCCATCAGCTTGGACATCGTGCCGACAGACGAAGCGGGAAAGGCACAGGGGCGCACCGTGGAGGAGGTGACAGACATGGAACCCTACGACCCGCGCAAGGATTTGGAGTTCTACAAGTTCCCCACGCTGTCGCTGCTCAAGCACTACGACGACCAGGGCCCGGCTATCGACATGGCCGAGCAGAACGCCAACAAGGACCGCATCATCAACGTGCTGCGCAACTTCGGTGTGGAGATTTCGAGCATCAAGGCCACTATCGGTCCGACCATTACCCTCTACGAAGTGACCCCAGCTCCGGGTGTGCGCATCAACAAGATACGCAACCTGGAGGACGACATAGCCCTGTCGTTGGCTGCGCTGGGCATCCGCATCATTGCCCCTATTCCCGGCAAGGGAACCATCGGTATTGAGGTGCCCAACAAGAATCCGCACATCGTGTCGATGGAGAGCATCATCAACACCAAAAAGTTTCAGGACTCGGGCTTCGACCTGCCCATTGCGCTGGGAAAGACCATTACCAACGAGGTCTTCATGGTCGACTTGGCCAAGATGCCCCACCTGCTTGTGGCCGGTGCTACTGGTCAGGGTAAGTCGGTGGGCCTGAATGCCATCATCACCTCACTGCTCTACAAGAAGCATCCCGCCGAGCTGAAGTTCGTGATGGTAGACCCCAAGAAGGTGGAGTTCTCCATCTATGCGCCTATCGAAAGGCACTTCCTGGCCAAGATACCCGATGAGAACGAAGACCCCATCATCACCGACGTGACCAAGGTGGTGCAGACCCTCAAGAGCCTGTGCCAGCTCATGGACCACCGCTACGACCTGCTCAAGAAGGCCAAGGTGCGCAACATCAAGGAGTATAACGCCAAATTCAAGGCCCGCCAGCTCAATCCGGCCAACGGCCATGAGTTCATGCCCTACATCGTGGTGATTATCGACGAGTTCGGTGACCTTATCATGACAGCCGGCAAAGAAGTGGAGCTCCCCATAGCCCGCATTGCCCAGCTGGCCCGAGCCGTGGGTATGCACATGGTCATCGCCACCCAGCGTCCGACCACCAACATCATTACCGGTACGATCAAGGCAAACTTCCCTGCGCGCATGGCCTTCAAGGTGATGTCGCAGATAGACAGCCGCACGATTCTGGACCAGAGTGGCGCCAACCAGTTAGTCGGTAAGGGAGACATGCTCTTCTTGGCTGGCAACAGCCCGGTGCGCGTGCAGTGTGCCTTCGTAGATACCCCCGAAGTGGAGAAGATCAACGAGTTTGTGGCTTCGCAGCAGGGCTATCTGTCGGCTTTCGAACTGCCTGAACCCGAACAGGACGGTGATGAGGGAGGCGCAGCAGACCTTGACACGGGTTCGCTCGACCCCATGTTTGACGAGGCTGCCCGTCTCATTGTCGTACACCAGCAAGGTTCGACCTCACTCATACAACGCAAGTTCGCCATCGGCTACAACCGTGCGGGCCGCCTCATGGACCAGCTCGAAAGGGCCGGCATCGTAGGCCCTGTGCGCGGGTCGAAGCCCCGTGAAGTGCTGGTGGCCGATGAGGTGGAACTGGACGCCAAACTGCAAGGACTGAGGGCATAAAAAGGCACAAACTGGTCTTCCCAGTGCTTTTTTCTTGCGCCATGCCCTGCGTTTACGGCAAAAAAATTACTTTTGCACGGAGGTGGCCTCGGGAGAGGAGTTGAAAGTTTATAGTTGAAAAGCATATTATTATGCTCACTGAGCGGATGATTGCTGTGCTTGGTAGTAACTTATTAAACTTTAAACTGTTCAACTCTCGACTCTTCTTTCCAGCCTACGAACAATTCACATGATGTAAATAGGAATCAAACATGTCAATGACATTCAAACGCATAGTACTTTCACTCTTCACCGCCTGTGCCATCGGTACGGCAAGTTGGGCGCAGACCGCCCGTCAGGTGCTCGACCAGACCGCTTCCAAGCTCAAGAGCAGCGGGGGCATTGAAGCAACCTTTGAGGGAACCCAATTCAAGGGATTGCAGGAAACGGGCACGACCAATGGCCGCATATTTGTGCAGGGCAACAAGTTCAAGATCTCATCGGACGCCCTGACCACGTGGTTCGACGGACGCACGCAGTGGACCCTGCTCACTGGTAGCGATGAAGTCAACGTGAGCACGCCCACACAGGCCGAATTGCAGCAAATCAATCCCTATACCTTTGTCAACCTTTACAAGCAAGGCTACACGCTGAAGCTGACACCTGTCAACTATCACGGCAAGAGTTGCCATGAGGTCCGTTTGGTCGCCCAGAGCAAGGCAGAGCCGATGCAGCTGCTCATTCTCATCATCGACAAGCAGACCCAACTGCCACACTCTATCCGCGTGAAGGACAACAAGGGCGAATGGACCCGCATCCGGGTGAACAGCCTGCGCACCGGACTTCGCTGGAATGATGCTACCTTCAAGTATGACCCGGCACAGCATCCCGGTGTAGAAGTCATTGACTTGCGCTGAACCCCTTCCGGCCTCGGGCTGTGGTCATTCTGTTCAAGAATCTAAGCTCGTATGCCCGTAGGGAATAGGCAAAGACCTTTGCGCCAGCGGGTGCAGCCGGAAGCGCCAGCGAAAAACTCCTTTCAAGTACATTAAAATATCTTCATACTCATGTTATCTTGTTTGATATTAGGTTCCGGCCCTGCCGGTTACACCGCAGCCATCTATGCCGGCCGTGCCGGTTTGCAGCCTGTGGTGTATGAAGGTTTGCAGCCCGGCGGGCAGCTGACCATTACCACCGAGATTGAAAACTTCCCGGGTTTCCCCGACGGCATTGACGCCAACGAACTGATGGACTCCATGCGCAAGCAGGCCGAACGCTTCGGAGCTGAAGTGCGCACGGCAACGGCTGTCAAGGCCGACCTGTCGCAGCGTCCCTACACCTTGTGGTTTGACGACGGCACTACCGAACAGTGCCAGACGCTGATCATTGCTACGGGTGCTTCGGCCAAATATCTGGGCTTGGACGACGAAAAGAAGTATCAAGGCCAGGGCGTAAGCGCCTGTGCCACCTGTGACGGTTTCTTCTACCGCAAGAAGACCGTGGCCGTAGTAGGCGGTGGTGACACGGCATGCGAAGAGGCCACTTATCTGGCCGGTTTGGCCCAGAAGGTTTACCTCATTGTGCGCAAGCCCTTCCTCCGTGCTTCGAAAACGATGCAGGAGCGCGTGCTGCAACATCCCAAGATTGAAGTGCTCTTCGAGACCAACACCTTGGGCCTTTATGGCGAGGGTGGGGTAGAAGGTGCCCATGTGGTGTATCGCAAGGGCGAAGCCGACGAGCGTCGTTATGACCTGCCAATCGACGGTTTCTTCCTGGCCATAGGCCATAAGCCCAACAGCGACCTGTTCAAACCTTGGGTAAAGACCGACGAAACAGGCTACATTATGACCGAAGGTGACAGTCCGCGCACAGGCCTCCCCGGTGTGTATGCAGCCGGCGATGTGGCCGACCCACATTACCGTCAGGCCATAGCAGCAGCAGCCAGCGGATGCAAGGCAGCCATGGAGGCCGAAAAGTACTTGCAAAGTCTGGGATGATTTGATGAGGCCCTTCTCAGGTTATGAGGAAGAGGGCCTCTCATTCAAGTTTTGCAAGCTCTTGCTGTTAGTGCACAAGGGTTCAAGCCGAAATCCCGGTGCATGATTGTTGGATAAACATGTGAATGCAAGCGTTCAAGGCACGCCCCGAAGGGGCAGCAAGCGCGTAGCAAGCTCTTGCTGTTGGTTCACAAGGGTTCAAGCCGAAATCCTGGTGCATGATTGTTGGATAAACATGTGAATGCAAGCGTTCAAGGCACGCCCCGAAGGGGCAGCAAGCGCGTAGCAAGCTCTTGCTGTTGGTTCACAAGGGTTCAAGCCGAAATCCTGGTGCATGATTGTTGGATAAACATGTGAATGCAAGCGTTCAAGGCACGCCCCGAAGGGGCAGCAAGCGCGTAGCCCAG
>JBJEAF010000047.1:0-5041 GCA_051868755.1 Alloprevotella sp. | reverse complement strand
CCCATGTTCTCTTTATCAGCATCGGCACGTTCCACAATGAGTTCGGCAGCGGTATGTTCATGCACGGCATAATGCATCTTGTTCTGTATCTTTTTGAAGAAGAGTCTCGTGGTAGGTGCATCCCGATTGTAATCAATGCTGGTGGCGTATATATCTGTCAACTTCTGATAGAACCTGCGTTCGCTCATACGTATCTCCCTGATTTCAGCCAGCAAATGCTCAAAGTAGTCTTCGCTGATGAATGTCCCGTTTTCCATGCGCTTCTTGTCGATGACATACCCGCGCAACGAGAACTGTCGTATCACGTAGGTACACCACTGGCGGAATTGCGTGGCGCGGATGGAATTGACCCGATAGCCCACAGAGATGATGGCATCAAGGTTGTAAAACAGCGTGCTTCGCGTAACTTGTCGTTCACCTTCGGTCTGAACTACCGAGATTTTCTCGGTAGTTGCCTCTTTTGTCAACTCACCACTATCATAGATGTTTTTCAGATGCAGCCCGATATTGTCTGTAGAGCAGTCAAAAAGTGTAGCCATTGCCTTCTGAGTGGCCCACACGGTCTCGTCCTTATAGAGCACCTGTATTCCTTTCTCTTTGCCTGTGGCTATGAAAGTCAGGAATTCAGCAGTACTGTTTCTTATCTCACGCCTTGTCTCCATAATTGCTATAAATCTGTCGTTCCTAATTCCAGAATCAAGAGGGTAGTTCGATTAAGTCCTTCTTCTGGTGAACGTATGCTAAGGTTTTATGCACCACAAATGTACAGACTTTTTACATAAAGGGGGAATGTTACTGATAGGCTTTTTCGTTTTTAGGCAAAAAGCTTTTGCCGCCGATGATATTTTTGGAATACATTCAACCCCTCTTGATGCCCTGTCAGTTCTCGGGTTCTGCCACCATGGGTACGCTGGCTTCGGCCGTTTCGTATGGCTTCACTCTCCGGTCTTCCAAGTAGATATGGCTCAGCGTATACTCTAACGCGGCCAATGTCTGCTGACGTACCTTGGGCTTCAGCTGGCATTCCCAAACGGTTATGCAGTGCCAGCCCATGGAAGCCAGCTTTTTTTGTTCTTCCACATCCCGGTTCCGATTGCGTGCTATCTTCTGCCGCCAAAAACTGGCGTTGGTCTTGGGCGGAACGTAATACTTGCATCCCTCATGCCCGTGCCAGAAGCAGCCATTGACGAAGATGACGGTCCTGTATTTGCGCAATACGAGGTCGGGATGTCCCGGCAGACGAGGATGATTCAGCCGATACCGGAAGCCTCGGCTGAACAAGAACTTCCTCACCAACATCTCGGGGCGGGTGGCCTTGCTCTTTATGGCTGACATGCAGCGGCGACGCTGTTCGGGGGTTAACTTGTCCATGGGGGTATGGCAGCAATCCGTGTGAGGGGACGTTTATCTGATATACGGTTTCATTGGCTATTGCATGGGTAAGGACATGGAGGTGTTTCTGATTCTGATCAGACTTGACTCCCATGTGCTTTCGTCAGCCTTTCGTTTGATCCTATCTACTGTACAATAGTGACGGCAAAGGTAGCATGTTTGGTCTAAAGATTGCCGTGCAACGCAGGGGTTTTACACTTTTCCAAGGCTAATTCACCCTGTTTCTTACACTTTTCCAAGGCAGAATCGGCCGGTTTCTTACACTTTTCCAAGGCAGAATCGACTGGTTTCTTACACTTTTCCAAGGCAGAATCGGCTGGTTTCTTACACTTTTCCAAGGAAGAATCGACAGGTTTCTTACACTTTTCCAAGGCGAAATCGGACGGTTTCTTACACTTTTCCAAGGTGCATGGCCCGGATGATTGGGCTTTCGTGCTGTAATCCATTCAACTTTCGCAAGTAGTTGCAGACAGTCAACAACCTGCGAAAGTTGAATAATCCACAGTTCATGGCAGGGGCGTGTAAGTCCATGAAGCACGGTATTCCCGCTTGGGGGCATCCGTCCGCTGACAGGTTGCGACAGCAGCAGGTATGGTTAGTGGGGTGTCATGCAAGTGACGGGCGACACGCACTCTACCAAGTGATTCGTATGGACTGCCCGGCCAGACACAACGAAACTTCACCCGCGACAGGATGATGGGTCTTGTCGCGGGTGAAGAGGTGTCGGAAGCTGCCGGCAGACGGTCTGTTTCCGTCAGAACTTCAGGCTGAGGCCGACCGAGAAGGAACGGCCCGGGCGGTAGCGGCGTGTCACCTCCTCGACCGAAATGTGGCTGCCGTCGGGACGCTGCACTTCGTTGAACTGCTTGAAGACGACGCGCTCGGCCAGCACATCCTTGCAGCCTACCTTGAAGGTGAGCGAACGGAAGGTGTAGGAGAAGCCCAGGTCGAACGAGTTGCGCGGCATCTCGTAGCTGTCGGGAATGTTGACCGTCTGGTCGCCCGTACTGCCCAGACTGCGGCCTACGCCGATGAGCCGCTTGCCGATACGGTTGTAGAGAGCGGTGGCACTCCAGCCTTGGTGGGTGTAGAACAGGCCGAGGTTGATGAGGTAGGGCGACTGTCCCTGCATGGGGCGGTCTTTCTGCAACCGCTTGTCGGCAAACTGCACTTGGCTCTTGATGAGCGAACCGTTGCACACTAAGGTGACGTCGGGCAGGCCCAGCAGGTCGAGCCGCTTGCGCACATCGACCTCAACGCCGTAGCTGTAGGCTCCTTGGGCATTTTGGAAGCTGTACACCAAGTCGGTGCCGCCTGCTACGGTGTAGGTCCATTCGATCGGGTGGTCGAAATGCTTGTAGAACAGGGCCACCGACACTTGTTCGCCCTCGGAGGGGTAGAACTCATAGCGCAAGTCCACGTTGTCGGTGTAGCATGGACGCAGGTCTGGGTTGCCCTGTACGGCACTGGCCAGGTCGAAATCGTAGAACACGCTGGCACTCACCTCACGAAATTCGGCGCGGTTGATGGAGCGTCCGTAGCTGCCGCGCAGCTGCTGCTGGTGGGGCAGGTGAAGGGTGAGGTTGACTGAAGGGAAGAGTCCGTCGGCATCGTAGAAGTGGGAAAGGGGGCTGCGCTCATAGTCGCGGGTGTTGCTGATGAGTTCCATGCGGTTGCGCTCGTAGCGCAGACCGGCGTAGATGCCCAGGTCTCCCCATGTCAGGTTGGCCGAAGCGTAGGCACTGGCGGTGAACTGGTTGCCCTCGTAGTCATCGGTCATGTGGGTGTCGTCGAGCAGGTAGAGGCCGTTCTCACCAAAGTTGGAGGCATCGGAGAGGAGCGTGGTGATGTCATGGGTCTGGAAATCGGCGGGCAGGTTGTTGTGCACGGGGTCCCAGCCGTAGATGAAGCTGCGGGTCTGGTAGCGGCGGGTGCGGTATTCGCCAAATGCCCCGCCAAACAGGGTGGGACGCAGCGGGGCACTGTCGAAGCGGTACTGGTAGTTGGCCGAAGCCGAACCGATGTGTTCGTCGAGGCGGGTGTACTCGCGGTTGACCTCGTTGCCTGTGGTGAGCTGGATGCCGCCTCCCAGTGCGTCGTCGAGGGTATAGCGGTGACGGTCGGGCAGGTTGCGGTTGGCATAAGCATAGCCTGCGTTCCAGTCGAAGCGGCTTTGCGGCCACACGTATTTGCCCGTGAGCTGGGTGTTGTAGGTGGTGCGGCTGCTGTAGTAATATTCGCCTTCGACTTCGTTGTCGCTTTGTGCGTTGATGCCCGTGCGGGTAGTGAAGCGTTCCTTGCCCAGTTGGTTGAAGATGTTTTTCCACTCATAGCGTCCGCTGCCTCGTGAGGGCAGGAAGGTGAGGTTGAGCAATGCGCCGAGCCGCACGTCATGGTTGTACTGCTGGTCGGTGCTGTGGCGCAGGTAGTTGCTGCGGTCGTGGGCCAGGTCGTAGGCACCGAACAGCGAGTTCTCCATGTCGGTGTAGGTCTTGTAGGTATTGCTGTAGTTCACGGCAGCCAGTACCGAAAGCAGTCCGCCATTGCCCAGCTCGCGGCTGCGGTTCAGGTCGAAGGCAAACGAGAGGTCGGCTGCGGGGTGGAGGGTGCGGACATGCCAGTCGTTGCGGAAACCGTTGTCGAGCAGGCTGACACCGCCGTTAGGAAGCAGGTTCAACGAGCCCTTGATGCCGCCGGGAATCTGCCGGTTGCTGCCCGGAAAACCTAACCAGGCGAGTCCGCCGCCTTGTCCGAAGTGGGCCGTCTGCCAGTGTGTCTGGTCGTTGACGGCTGCCGAGAGCGACACACTGGTGGTATTGCCGCCGGGAATCTCCTTGGTGTCGATGAGGATGAAGCCGCCCGAGAAGTCGGCCGGGTATTCGGGGGCGGGCGACTTGATGATTTGCAGGTTGTCGATTTGGCTGCTGGGGATGATGTCGAAGCTGAAGGCGCGGGTGTCGGGTTCGCTGCTGGGCACCGAAGAGCCGTTGATCCACACGTTGTTATAGCGTTGCGAGAGTCCGCGCACCATGACAAACTTCTGGTCGATGAGCGAGATGCCCGGCACGCGGCGTATGACCTCGCCCGCATCCTTGTCCTGTGTGCGGCGAATCTGCTGGCCTGCAATGCCGCTCTGCACCACCAAGCTGTGCTGCTGAATGGTCACGGCTGCCGTTTCGGTGCTCTTCTGGCGTGTGGCGGTGACGACAGCCGTGCCGAGTTCGTCGGTGGCCGACTCCATATATATAAGGAGTAGGGTGTCGGTGCGGGCAGGGTTGACGGTGAGTGTTTGCTTGCGGTAGCCCAGATAGGACGCGGTGAGGGTGTAGTTGCGTTGGCTGGGCAATTCGAAGCGGAACAAGCCTTCGTTGTCGGTCAGCGTGGTGCGTCCGATTTGTGGCAGCGTAAGGGTGGCGCCGATGAGCGGATCGCCTGTTTCCCGGTCAATGACTTTTCCTTTCAAGCTGAAAGCGGTTGCACACAGGGGCAGTGCAACGAGCAGGAGGGACAGCAGTCCTCGTAACGTGAGTTGAAACATTGAAAGTAGTATAAAAGTAGAGTTTGGTTTTTAGGTGGGCAAAGGTCGCGCTTGCGGGTTACAGGACTGTTGCGGTTGTGTAAAGTAATGGTGATAGTGTGTTTTGAGGGA
>JBJEAF010000046.1:16850-20458 GCA_051868755.1 Alloprevotella sp. | reverse complement strand
CAGCCAATCTTATGAAAAGCGTCTGTTTGTAACGCTTGTCATCTAACGCTTTTGCTCTTGCAGGGCGCATTTGCGGCGGTCATCCAACCCAGGGCGATGCCCTGGGTAGAACGAGGCGATAAAGTTCGCCCTGCAAGGGCAAAAGCGTATGTTCGCAACGCTTGTCTTCAGACGCTTTTGCCCTTGCAGGGCGCATTCACGGCGGCTAACCTACCCAGGGCGATGCCCTGGGCTAAACGCTTGTTGGGCTTTCAGCCCGTGCCTTGAACGCTTGCCGACTAACGGCAGTGACTTGCAAATCTTCAATAAATCACAAAAAATAACGGCCGCACAACAGGGGCAAGAGCTGTTTTCTCATTCATCAGGCGGACTCTTGCCCAATCTCTCTACGGCCAAAATAGTTCTACACATTCAAGAAAAAAATGGGCAGGCAACCGTCGGGGTATGTGACGGTTGCCTGCCTATGGTCAGGTACATTCATCAGCAGCTTCTACGGCCCGATGAATTTAAGGGGTGTTCAGGTTCTGGCTACACGGGATAGCATTGCAGCAACTGGGGCAAGGAGGTGATGAGATGCGTGGGCAGCGATTCGTCGCGCTCTGTGGGTTTCCACTCTTCGCCCTTGAACCATACGGTCTGGCAGCCCACTGCGCGTGCAGGCAGGATGTCTTTGTCGTAGCTGTCACCTACTGCCACACAGTCGGCAGCGGCACAACCTGCCGCATCGACTCCTAACTGCCAAATGGCCGGATCGGGCTTGCGTACGCCTACCACCGCACTCTCTACGATGGTCTCAAAATAACGGTCAAGGCCATAACGCTCCACTACTGCATGAAGGTTGCCGTAGAAGTTTGACACCAGGATGAGCCGGTAACGCGATGCCAACGCTTCGAGCACCTGTGCCGACCGGTTAGTATGCCGACGGGCAAAATCGTCGAGGTAGTCTGCTATCCGGGCCACATATTGGGGTACTTCGGCATGGTGTGCGGTAGGGAGCAGCTGTTCGCTGACCAAGAATTCAAACTCTGCATACAGCTTCTTCACCAGCAAGGCATGGAAGTCGTCATGGGGCAGGATGGGCATTTCGCGTGCCAACTTGCGTTCGGCATAGACATAAGCATCGCGGAAATGGGGCCCGCTGACTGGCACTCCTACATGGACGTAACCCTCGAACAGCACACCCGCCCAATGGCGGGCGGAGGTGTCGAGTGTACCTCCGTAATCAAAAAGAAAGGCTTGGGGCATATCAAAAAATATATGAGAAAGT
Organism: Alloprevotella sp.; assembly: GCA_051868755.1. Classification (GTDB taxonomy): domain Bacteria; phylum Bacteroidota; class Bacteroidia; order Bacteroidales; family Bacteroidaceae; genus Alloprevotella. Next base: position 19,191 of record JBJEAF010000046.1, on the reverse strand, counting down.
TGAGGAACACTGTCAATCCGGCTTTCGGCGGGTCATCATCTTCCATGGAGCATGGCCTGCACCTATTCTGACTTCATGAGCTGCTTGTTGCCCACCTTGACCAGGCTGACACCGATGAAAATCCACACCAGTTCACGCACACGAGTGTAGAGGCTGGTGAACACGCCGATACCTGAAGCACTGAGGCCCAAGATGCGGACTATGAGCGAAAGGCCGCCTTCGCGAGCTCCCAGCTGCATGGGCAGGAAAAAGAGGAGATTGCCTATGAGCGAAGAAAAGGCCAGCACCAACACGGCATCGAGGAAGGTGAGGCTCACGCCCAGTGAAAGCAGGATGAAGTAGTATTCGAAGGCATTGACCACACGCGCCACATACTCCCACAACAGCGAAAGAAAGAAGGCACGAGGCTGCGAGTGGAGATAGGCCACTCCGTCGTCAACCTTCTGCATGTCGGCCAGATGGGCATCGTAGATGCGGCGCGCCTTGTGCTTGAGAAAAGGAATATGCAGCAAGGGCTGGAACAGACGTACCACCAAGCCGCGCTTGTAGCACAGGCGGAACAGGATGAGCACCAACAAGACGGCCAGCACGAAAAGGGCGAACAAGGCCCAAAGGAAGGGGGTCATCTTGTCGGTATAGGCTACGGCAAAGAGCACGGCGGCTGTGCTCCACAGACAGATGTGGGACAGGATGTGCATCATGGAATAGAGCACTACGGAGGAGGTGGCACGGGCTATGCCGATATGGGCACCTAACTCCATGACCCTGTACGGACCACCGCCAAAGCCAAATGGCGTGGTGTAGCTGAAGGCGAAGCCTGACACCGTGAGCTTGTAGGCATGACGGAAACTCAGATGCTTGGTGTGCTGACCGCTGTTGACTATAATCTGAAAGGCCCAGGCATTGAAGGCATAGACAATGACCCACACTCCGATGACTGCCGGCAAGTAGAGTCCGGCACGACCCAGATTCTGCACAAGCTGATCATAGTCCACTTCGAAGGTGCAAAGCATCACCACAATGGCGGCAATGCCAAAAAGCAGGAAAAGGTTGCGGTAAAGGGGCTTCATGACTCTTTGTAATTGCGCTGCATGAGCTGACGGCACAGGTTCTCGTGGCGGCTGCGCATATAGAAGAACAGCAGATTCATGACTACGACCTCAAACACGAAATAAAGCCATGGCTCGCCCAATAGCAAGGACAGGTAGAGCACGATGGCGCGGGTGTTGAAGGTGAGGATGTTGGCATACTTCATGAGGGGCAGACTGCCGGCACGGAAATCATCGCGCAAGGCCTGCGGAAGGGGCTTTCCAGAAAATTCACTGGCCAGCCACTGCCTGAAACGCTGGAAGGCGGGGGTCAGCTGTTCCTGCGAACGGGTGTAGTTGCCATAGAAATAGAGGAATACCATCCACATGCCGTCGCGCTTCCAGCTCAGCGTGTGGAGTTCGGCACGCAGCTTTTCGTAGCTGTCGAGTTCGCTGCCTTGTTCTCCTTTCAGAAAATAGAGGTGGATGTTGCGATAATAGTCGGCCAACTGGCACTGTTTGCCATGGCAAATGAATCCCGAGAATACAGCCAGTAACCAGATGCCGATGCCCCAGGCTGTGTGGGTGCCGGGGATGTACTCGGACTGAAGGCGCAAGCAGATGGCTGCATAGATGGTAAAGAACCAGATGTCGCCTGCAAAGCCATCGAGGATGCGACCCCAACGGGTTTTCTTGCCGGTCATACGGGCCAGCTGTCCGTCGGCACTGTCATATAGGTTGGCCCATACCAACAGCAGGATGCCACACAGGGTGTGGGGCATGTCGGGGTAGTAGAACATGATGCCCGCTGCCGCACCCAGAATGATGCTGAGTATGGTCACTACATTGGGGTGGATGTTGAAATGGTTAAAGAAGCGCGCCCATAGCAAGCCTAATGGACGGGTGAAGTGGATGTCGAGCCACTCTTCCGTGTCGTTCGACTTGAAGGTGCTCTGAAGCTGGGTGGTAGACATGATGTCGGTTTTTGTTTTAGGGTCGATAGTTTGAAGAAGGGGGAAGCCACCAAGGGCCGCGAGGCTGAACCTCGCGGAACGGTGGTCAGCCGGTTGGTCCAAGAAGGGGGCGAGGCCAAGGGACGCGAGGCTGAACCTCGCGGAACGGTGGCCAGCCGGTTGTTCCAAGAAGGAGACGAGGCCAAGGGACGCAAGGCTGAACCTCGCGGAACGGTGGTCAGCCGGTTGTTCCAAAAAAGGAAGGCAGCCAAGGGACGCGAGGCTGAACCTCGCGGAACGGTGGCCAGCCGGTTGTTCCAAAAAGGAGCACTATTCTGCAAGCTGGAGCGCGCGCGATGC
>JBJEAF010000046.1:15099-16750 GCA_051868755.1 Alloprevotella sp. | reverse complement strand
CAAAAAGGAGCACTATTCTGCAAGCTGGAGCGCGCGCGATGCAATGGCCTTGGCCGCTTCACGGCGACAGGCCGAGAAGCTGGGCCAGTCGTTGAAGTCGATGAGCCGGAAGGTGCCGTCGGGCAAAATGACGGCATCACCACCATAGACCGTGAAGCCCGTTTGGCGGGCTGCCAGGTCGGCAGTTTCCTTCAGGGCCTGCTGCGAATAGCTGTAATGGTGCGGTGCGCCGTTGTGCTGTTCCAGACCGAACTTTGAAAAGCCGGCTGACTCGGTGGGATAATGGCAATGGAAAAAATCTGTGCCTTCAACGCCATAGAACTTGACCAAATCACCGGGCACATGCTGCACGGCCAACACACTGGAAGCACCAGCATCGGCCATGGCCTGTAAGGAGGCCCCGACCTGTGAGATGTCGGTCACGAACTGCACATCGCAGGCGTGCTGGGCACAAGCATCGGCCCGCTTGAGCCAAAACGGCCCCACCCAACTTTTGGGCAGCTGCGAAGACAAAGGTTGCCCCACATGCAACGGCACATAGGACGGTTGGGGAATCTGGGCCGCATCAAACACTTCAGCCAAGTGCTGACGGGTTCCGTGCAACAAAGCCAAAGGTGCATTGACCACACAGAGATGCCGCGAGGACACAGCCCGATGCAATGCCTGCAATGCGGCTGTGCTACGGGCCATGGAACATACCAGGTCGAACTCGGACAAGTCGACCGTTTCGAGCAAGTCCTCAGTGATGGGGAAAACTTCATGGCCCTTGCGCTGCAAACGGGCCACTACGGCTGCCAGAATGGCGGCATCACGATCTACTGAATTAGGACTGAAACGCGGCGAACGGCTGACGCATAAGATGTGTAACATGCAGGAAGTGGGTGTTAGGATATAGCTGCCTGCGCATTCAACTGCGCTGCAAGAACTGCTCGGCCTTGACGATATCGGTGGCATGGTCTACATCGAGAATCTTGCTGAACGGACAGGCTTCGAGCTGCAAGCCGTCCTCAACCAAGGCTCGTTGGAAATTGCGCATACGGCTTTTACCTTCACGCAAGCAACGCTCCAAGGTTTGCAGTGCCTGCGGACGCAAGCAGTAGATGCCGCCCGAAATGTAGCGGTCACCCTCATTGGTGTCATGGAAGCCCGTGATGCGCAAGTGGCTGTCGGTGGCTACATATAGCGGACTTTCATCGTCGATGTAGTCGGTCACAGCCATGCAACCGTCGGCCTCGCTCTGCAAGAAGTGGGTGATATAGGCAGAGAACTCCTCCTCACGGAATATGGTGTCGACCGTCGTGAGGCAGAATGGGCCGTCGTGAAGATAGGGAGCCAGTTCGGCAAAGCTGTGCATGGAGCTGGGCGTGCTTTTCACCACCAAGCGCACATCATCGGCCTTGCCTGCTGCCTGCAGGGCGCGCAGATGACGTTCGGTGAGCGGATTCAAGGTGTTCACGATGACTACGATTTCGTCGGCCTTGTTGCTTCGGAAGATACGCAACAGGCGGTCTATCATGGCCTCGCCGGCAATGGTTACCAAGGGTTTGGGCAAATCAATGCCCTCTTGCTGCAGACGGGAGCCCTCGCCCGCAGCGATTATGGCATATTTCATACTATATATTCCTTGGGGTTATGGGGTTATGAGGTTATG
>JBJEAF010000046.1:0-14999 GCA_051868755.1 Alloprevotella sp. | reverse complement strand
GGTTATGGGGTTAGGAGAGATAGGGTTATGAAGTCACTGTTTGAAGTTGAAGTGTTTCAACTTTTCAACCAAACCTCGCCCTCCTCTTCGCTCTGACAGCTATCGTTCCTTACGCTCCTGATATATCTTGGGCAGCGGATGGGCATAGGCTTCGTCGAAAGCACGACGGTTGCGCCAGATGTCGATGGCTGCATATACGGCATTGCGGAATGACTGGGCACTGGCAATCCCCTTGCCGGCAATGTCGTAGGCTGTGCCGTGGTCGGGCGAAGTGCGCACAAAGGGCAGTCCGGCCGTATAGTTCACCCCATCGTTCTGAGCCAACGACTTGAAGGGTGCAAGTCCCTGGTCGTGGTACATGGCCAGCACGGCATCAAAACGGCGGTACATGCCGGCACCGAAGAAGCCATCGGCTGCGAAGGGACCATAACAGGGCAGGCCGGCATCGATGAGTGACTTGATGGCAGGGGTGATTACCTCTTCCTCCTCCTGACCGATCACCCCGCCATCGCCGGCGTGGGGATTGAGAGCCAGTATGGCTATGCGCGGCGAAGAGATGCCAAAGTCGCGGCGCAACGAGTCGTACAGCAAACGTGCCTTTTGGGCTATGCGCTCCTCGGTGACAGAGAAGGCTACCTCGGAAATGGGAAGATGGGTCGTAACCAGGGCCACACGCATCAGGCTGTTGCACAGAATCATGAGCGGTTCGGTGGTTTCGTCACCCAAACGGGCCTGCAAATATTCGGTGTGGCCCGGGAAACGGAAGTTGGCGCTCTGTATGCTCTTCTTGTTGATAGGAGCAGTGACCAGCACATCGACGCGTCCTTCCTTGAGATCGTGGACTGCCTGTTCGAGCGACACAAAGGCTGCATGTCCGGCTTCGGCAGCCGAAACGCCATATTCGACCTTTACTTCATCGTCGGAACAGTTGACCAAATTGAGCTGCCCCTCGGCAGCATCATCGGCATCGGCCACGATGCGGAACGGGGCGTTCAGCCCTAATGTCTTGGCATGGTAGGCTGCCACCTTGGCATGGCCATATATAATAGGTGTACACAGCTCCAGCATGGTGGCTTCGGCAAACACCTTCAGAATAACCTCCCAGCTCACGCCATTGGTGTCGCCCTGGGTGATGCCTACCCTTACACGCGCCGGCCTCATTTCGGATTGGGCCGGTATCATATCTTTCAGTTGGTTTTGGTCTGTCATGGGAAAATATATATTGGGTTTTAGGATTTCTGTCGCTCTTGCTCGGCGGTACTGAGCAGTCCGCAGGCGGCAAAGATGTCCTGTCCGCGCGAAGCACGGATGGTGGTGAACACGCCATGTGAGGTGAGATAGTCCCGTAATTGGCGCATAGTCTCGTCGTCAACACCTTGCAGCGGTGTGTCGGGTATGTCGTGGAAGCGAATGAGATTGACCCGACATTCGAGCGGTCTGAGCAAACGCAACAGGGCATCGGCATGACGACGGCTGTCGTTGATGCCCTTAAACACGATGTACTCAAACGATAGTCTGCGCTGCCGGCTTCCTTCGGCGGGCTTCGGACCGTCGGTACGGCGGCGGCAGAAGTCGTAGCGCCGCAGCACATCGACCATCTGCGTCAGGCTGAAGGCCCGTTCGGCCGGCATCAACTTGGCACGTTCGGCAGGAATGGGGTGGTGCAGACTGACGGCCAGATGACACTGGCTCTCATTCAGGAAACGCTCAAAGCCCTTGGCCAGTCCCACTGTCGACACGGTGATGCGCTTGGCACTCCACCCCCAACCCCAATCGGCTGTCAGCACCTCAATGGCACGCAACACAGCATCGAGATTGTCGAATGGTTCGCCCTGACCCATAAACACCACATTGGTGAGGGTGTCGGCCTCGGGCAACGAATAGACTTGATTGAGTATGTCGGCCACTGACAACGAAGCTGCATAGCCCTGACGACCCGTCATGCAGAAGGCGCATCCCATTTTGCAGCCAACCTGCGAACTGACACACAGGGTGGCCCGTTCGCCATCGGGGATATACACGGTTTCGATGAAGTGCCCGTCGGCCGTAGCATACAGGTACTTCACCGTTCCATCGACCGACCGCTGCTCCCGCACCGGCCGACTTGTTCCCAAGGTGTAATGTTGCTTTAACAGCTCACGCGCGGCCTTGCCCACATTCTTCATGTCGTCGATATGCGGCACGCGCTTCTGATAAATCCAGCCTGCCATTTGCTTGCCCACAAAGGCCGGAAGCCCCCATTCGCGGCAAGCCTGCTGCATTTCGTCGGGCCTCAGCCCCAACAGCGGCTTCATCTGTTCCAAATGCACTCGTTGATTAGAAGGGTTCGTTTATTCTTGACCTTGATTTTGCCTGACCGTCTTGTTGTTTGACCTTGATATTTCAATCCACCAACCTATATGCAAAAAGTCAGGAACGGGACAGGCAAGTTCAGTTGCCGGATGTCCGGCAGGCTGAAAACTTGTTGCCTGGTCCTATTCCTGACTTTTCAGTGCACACTACTTACGGTAAAGCAGCCATGCTCCGGGATATGAGCTCTTCAGTGCGTCGCGCGACTGTGCAGCCGATGCCTTGTCGTCGAACGAAGAAGCAATCACGCGGAACCAACCCGTCTGTCCGTTAATGGTTTCGTTGGTCTTCACCACGCGGGCATCATAGCCGCTGCCCTGCAAACGGGCCTTCTGACCCTCGGCATTGGCCTGGGTGAGGAAACTGCCCACTACCACGCTGTAAGCCTTGAGCGGATTGCCGCTGACAACGGTCATGTCGCCCTTGATTTCGCGCACATCGCTGTGGTCTTCTGTCACGGTGTTCGTTGCCGGCGGAGGCGTTACCGTCACGGGACGTTCTTCAACAGGGTTGGTCACTACTTGCTGCTCGCTCTGCTGAGTCTTGTCTTGGGCCATGGCCTGCTCGTATGCCTGTCGGTAAGCACTTTCACGCGACTTACAGCCGGTCAGTGCAATGGCGGCGCACAAACCAATCGCCCACACCAAATTCTTTTTCATTTTTCTGAAATATGACTTTAATGAATAACTGTCGTAGTAAAGGCTTCTATCCGGGCTGTCCATACTGCCGTTACCTGAAGGCGGCAACTGTATGGCCTGCTCCTGAACAGCGAATCACCTTTCAGCCTTCTTGCAGGATGCCCCATAAAAAAACCGTTACAAAATTACAAAAGCCCTGCAGGGGAGAGGCATATCGGGTAGTTAAACATGATTAAATGTTAGAAATCTCGCGATTTAGGCGAAAAAAACAGCTTTTTTGTGGCTGCTTTCAATTTAAAACCGTACTTTTGGATTCAAATCACTGATTATTCACCTTCTAAAACGTAAGACTATGAAAGGACTTAGCATTCTGGCCGCCTTCTTGGGCGGTGCTGCCGTAGGAGCTGCCTGCGGTATTCTGTTTGCTCCTGAAAAGGGTGCTGACACGCGCGACCGCATTGCCGAAGCTATTCGCAAGCGCGGCATCAAGCTGAACCGCAAGGAAATGGAAAGCCTTGTCGACGACATTGCCGACGAGCTTCAGCCTGCTGAATAACCCCGTTTGACAAACCGGCCGGCAGCCTGCTGCCAGCCGGTTTGCACTTTTGACTGAACAAAGCTGCCGGGCGTGGCACGCTACCGCGCCCCTTATGGTATCATCACCCATTCACCTTTACGAGCCGTGTTTTCATCCGATAATCACATCAACGCCATTGCACAACTGCTGGCCGACTTTCACCGGCATCTTGAATTGCGCGCCGAATGCTTCAAGGTCGATGCTGTCAGCAAGCTGTCAAAACTGCTCACGGTGCTGGCCCTGAGCGTCATTCTCTTTATGCTGGGGTCTCTGGCCCTGTGGTTCATCTCCATGATGGCGGCTGCCGCACTGGGCGAATGGCTGAACAGCCCCACTGCCGGTTATGCCATGGTGGTGGGCTTCTATCTGCTTCTGGGCTGTGTGCTGTATGCACGCCGCAAGGAATGGATTGAGAATCCAGTGACGGACTTTCTCGCCAAACTGTTTCTGGGCGAACCCGAAGACGCTGACAAGCCGGAACCAGACAAGCAACATTAGCCCTTTCTTTCAACTTTAACCCTCGCACGCACGTCGCCATGAAACAAAACTGCTATACTCCTGAGCTCCTGCAAAAAAAGCTGCAAACACTGCATGCCCGCCTTGACGAGAACAAGGCGTCTATTGCCGAACAGTGGCACACGCTGTTTGCACCGCCTGCCGAGTCGGGAAGCAAACTACAGCATTGGATGAATCAGGCTGACCGGGCTATCGCTGTATACGACGGCGTGATGCTGGGCTACAAACTCCTGAGACGGTTCAACGGGACCATCAACCGGTGGACGCACAAGAACCGACGCAGACGATAAAAGCTGGAAAGGGCCTATCACTATACGATCCGAACATACGAATCCTCCCCCGGCATCGGCCTGACAGCCACCAACCATCATCAAATAAAAAGTAATGGATTATGGAATGAAGCGAAGCCCTCACTAACAAGAGCCTTCGCTTCATTCCATAATCCATTATTTTCAACGAAGGGGAGAACTACCGTTCTTCCCTCGCCACAAGCCAGTTGGTGTAAAACCGCAGGGCGGCACTTTCCCAAGAATAATCGACCGAACCGTCCGCCTTATAATAATGCACCGGTTCGTGAATGGGCAGCTGTTTGGCCAAATCACGGTGGTACTCGTTGTGCAACGTATACGGCTCGTACTCTAAATGCCCCACAATAAAGGTCCGTTTCAGGTTGTCGGTGGCAACCACTCCTACCCCACTCTCTTCACTTTCTGCCACTATATGCAACCCCTCGGCTGCATGGCAGGCTATATCGGCACGCCGCACTTCGGTATGCCGTGAGTTAGGCATGGGAAAATCGGGAAGAAGTCCCGACATCAAGGGGGATTCCGCACGCAGCACGCGCTGTCTGAATATGCCGAACATCTTGGCGGGCAGGGCGTGCTTGTCGATGCCATAGAAATGGTACAGACCTGCCTGTGCGCCCCAGCACACATACAGGGTGCGCGGAATGTGCTTGTCGGCCCAGTCCATTACCCGGCACAACTGTTCCCAATAGCGCACATGCTCAAAGGGCATCTGCTCCAACGGTGCTCCCGTCACAATCATCCGGTCGAACGATACCTCCTGCAGGTCCTCCACATCCAGATAGAACGCCTGCATGTGGGCCATGGGCGTGGTCTTGAACGTCTGTCCCTTCAGTTTTACGGGAATCAGCTGAACATCAACGCCCGTATGCTGCAACGTGCGGGCTATGTCAAGTTCGGTCACTGCCTTCTGCGGCATCAGGTTCAGAAGCAGCACCCGAAGTGGGCCATCAACCTGATTCCAGCCAGGCAGACTGTATGTCGCCGAAGCCAGCGATACCGAAGCAGGAATGTTATGGGGAAGATACAACATGGGCTATATATAATAAGTAGTAAGCGGTAGAGAACGCCTCAATCCATACGGTCGCGGTAATCGGCGTAGCCAAACTCGCGCAAAAGCTGCACAGAACCGTCCAGACGCTTTATCTTGATAGCAGGATGGGCTATGCCATTAAACATGTTTGTCTTGACCGTCGTGTAGTGAATCATGTCCTCAAAAATAACAGAATCACCCACCTGCAAGGGCTTTTCGAACCGCCAATAGCCCATAAAGTCACCGCTCAAACAACTGTTGCCTCCCAAACGGTACACACAGGGCGCACGGTCCAGTCCCTGTTCGGCTGCATCGGCCAACGTTTCGGCTCCGCGCACAGCGGGATGATAAGGCATCTCCAAGCAATCAGGCATGTGACAAGTGAAGCTTACGTTCAGTATAGCGGTCTTAATGCCATGGTTCTCAACGACATCCACCACCTCTGACACCAACGGACCCGTTTGCCACGCAAAGGCAGACCCCGGTTCAAGCACGATATGCAAATGCGGATAGCGCGCATGGAAACCACGCAGCACGTCTATCAGCAACTGCACATCATAGCCCTGACGCGTCACTAAATGGCCGCCACCCAGATTCAGCCACTTCACCAAGGGCAGCCAAGGCCCGAACTTGGCCTCAATGTGCTGCAAGGTGTGCTGGAGGGCCGAAGCCGGACTTTCACAATGGCAGTGGCAATGAAAACCTTCTACGCCATCGGGCAGCTTGCCCGGTGTGAGCTGTGAGGCCAATACGCCGAATCGGGAACCTGGGGCACAGGGATTGTAGAGTTCCGTTTCTATCTCGCTGTATTCGGGGTTGATGCGCAATCCTATCGACGGTGCATCGGGTCCCGCAGCCTGCACCCGTGCACCGAAGCGTTCGAGCTGGCTCAACGAATTGAAGGTGATGTGGCTCGAATGGCGCACCAGCTCGTCAAAGGTGTCGGCTTCGTAGGCTGGCGAATAGGTATGCGCCTTTGAGCCGAACTCTTCGACAGCCAAGCGGGCTTCGAAGGGCGAAGATGCCGTGGTATGGCCAATGTATTCGCGGAAGATGGGGAAGGTCCGCCAAAGGGCAAAAGCCTTGAAGGCCAATATAAACTCCACATCCGCTTCACGCGCAATGCGGCTTATCAGACTGAGGTTGCGCCGCAAGGCTTCCTCTTCAACAAGATAGTAGGGCTGCACAGGCCGTAGGTGATTTCGGGGTGAGACAGGGGAAAATGAAAATGTGCGCACCGACCACTGAAGTGGCACGCGCATACATGAAAGAGCTGCAGCAATTCTTCATGCAAGAACTGCCGCAGCTCTTTTATAGTGGTAAGATTACATGATACCGCGTTCGCGCAGCTTCTGCTGCCAGTTCCAGGCCGAAGTAAGGGCCTCTTCGAGTGTGTGGACCGCCTTCCAGCCCAACACCTGGTTGGCCTTGTCGACATTACCCCAAACCTTCTCGATGTCGCCTGCACGGCGAGGAGCAATCTCGTAGTTCAGCTTCACGCCCGTACACTTCTCGAAGGTGTTGATGAGTTCGAGCACACTCACGCCGTTGCCTGTGCCCACATTGTAGATTTCGACAGGCTCTGCGTTCTTGCCGTCCACGATGCGTGCCATAGCAGCTACGTGAGCCTTGGCCAGGTCAAGCACATAGATGTAGTCGCGGATGCACGAGCCGTCGGGCGTATCGTAGTCATCGCCAAACACTTTGAGGCAAGGACGGATGCCCATAGCCGTCTGGGTGAGATAGGGAATCAGGTTGGCAGGAACGCCGTTCGGCATTTCACCGATAATGCCCGTCGGGTGCGAACCGATGGGATTGAAGTAGCGCAGGATGATGGCGCTGATGTTTGCTCCGCTGTGAATGTAGTCCTGGATAATCTCCTCGTTAATCTGCTTCGTGTTGCCATAGGGGCTTTCAGCCTTCTTGATAGGAGCCTTTTCAGTAACAGGCAGGTTCTCGGGATCAGGCTGTCCGTACACGGTGCACGATGACGAGAAGATGATGCCCTTCACGTCATACTTGGGCATGAGCTTCAACAGGTTGATGAGCGAAAGCAAGTTGTTCTCGTAATACTTGAGAGGCTTCTCGACACTTTCGCCCACAGCCTTGGAGGCGGCAAAGTGGATGATGCCCGTAATGCCGGGATACTTCTGGAAAACGGCTTCCAGACCGGCCAAGTCGCAACAGTCTACCTCTTCAAAGGCCGGACGGATGCCCGTAATCTGCTCGATGCCGTCAACCACGTCGGCCTTCGAGTTCGACAGGTTGTCGACAATCACAACATCGTAGCCGGCATTTTGCAGTTCAACGGTTGTGTGCGAGCCGATAAAGCCCGTACCGCCGGTTACCAGGATGGTTTTTTTCATGACACTATGTTTTAAAGTTGGATGATAAGAGTTGTGAGGCTACAACCCAGGCTACTCAAGGCAACTGGTTTGACCGAAAGTCCGGAGGTCTGCAAGTTTACCCCATGTCAGGACATACTGCCTGGCCATGGCCGTTCAAGTTCCGCACCTGCCAACTTCACGCTTTTTTCCCATTCGAAGCCTTGCGTCCGGCTTGTAGTTTCGCTTGGCAAATGTATGGCATTTTTTTCTATTGGCCGTTGTTTTGCCGAAAAAGTTAAAGATGTGCCTGCAAATTAGGCATTTATAAGTGGTGAGGCAACAGCACCCGCCGTAATACCTGGTTTTGGGAGGACGACCCCGGCTGCATCACCTCCTTATTTTTCAAGTATATGAATCAAAACGGCCTGATTCCGCACAATTTTAGCCTCAACGTGCATTTTTCCCAAGGAATATTAAACTATTAAAGGGATTTATACTTACCTTTGCCGCAAACATTTAACGAAAGACCTCAAAAAACACCACACTTTTCGAGGCCTTCAGTTACAACCAGATATATAATGGGAATTTTACAAGACAGATTAGCGAAGTACACCCTGCCGCAGGAATACCAGGCGAAAGGCGTGTATCCCTATTTCCGGGCCATCGAAGGCAAGCAAGGAACAGAAGTTGAAATGGGCGGACACCATGTGCTGATGTTCGGTTCTAACGCCTACACGGGCCTCACCGGCGATGAACGCATCATTCAGGCTGGCATCAAGGCCATGCAGAAGTATGGATCGGGCTGCGCCGGTTCCCGCTTCCTGAACGGCACACTCGACCTGCACCTCCAACTCGAAAAGGAGCTTGCACAATTTATCGGCAAAGAAGACGCCCTCTGCTACTCCACCGGTTTTACCGTAAATTCCGGCGTTATTTCCTGCCTCACGGGCCGCGAAGACTACATCATCTGTGACGACCGCGACCACGCATCGATTGTCGACGGACGCCGTCTTTCGTTCTCGACCTGTCTGAAGTACAAACACAACGACATGGCCGACCTCGAACGCCAACTACAAAAGTGTGCGCCTGAGGCTGTCAAGCTCATCGTGGTCGACGGTGTGTTCTCTATGGAAGGCGACCTGGCCAACCTGCCCGAAATCGTACGCCTCAAGCACAAGTACAACGCTACCATCATGGTCGACGAGGCTCACGGCGTAGGCGTGTTCGGCAAGCAGGGCCGGGGCGTATGCGACTACTTCGGACTTACCGATGAAGTGGACCTCATCATGGGCACATTCAGCAAGTCTCTGGCTTCTATCGGAGGATTCATCGCTGCTGACGAAAGCATCATCAACTGGCTCCGCCACAACTCCCGCACCTATATTTTCTCTGCCTCCAACACCCCTGCGGCCACGGCCTGCGCCATGGAGGCTCTCCACATCATCCAGCAGGAACCCGAACGCATCGAAGCACTGTGGGAAGTGACGCGCTACGCGCTGAAACGTTTCCGTGAAGAAGGATTTGAAATCGGCGAAACCGAATCGCCCATCATTCCGCTCTATGTGCGCGACACCGAAAAAACCTTCATCGCCACTGCACGTGCCTTCGAGGAAGGTGTGTTCATCAATCCTGTCATCCCGCCAGCCTGTGCGCCCCACGACACCTTAGTGCGCGTAGCCCTCATGGCCACCCACACCAAAGAACAGGTGGACCGCGCCGTTGCCTCGCTGGGCAAAGTTTTCCGCGAACTCGATATCATCAAATAACTAATACCCGAAACAAAAACCCCTATTCTTTTTTTGTACAGCCTTATGGAAAAAAGCGCATTACAGATTGCCCGTGCTGCCTACCAGCCGAAGCTCCCTGCCGGTCTGCGCGGCAATGTGAGCATTAAAGAAGGAAATGCCACCGAAAGTGTCGGCGACCAGGAGGAAATCAAGAAACTCTTCCCCAACACCTACGGTATGCCCCTCGTTGAGTTTGTGCCCAGCGATGAAAAGAAGGAATATGCCCCTATGAACATTGGCATCATCCTCTCTGGCGGCCAGGCTCCCGGCGGACACAACGTGATCTGCGGCCTTTACGACGAACTCAAGAAGCAGAATGCCGCCAACAAGCTCTACGGCTTCCTCATGGGCCCCGGCGGTTTGGTTGACCACAAATACATCGAACTGACCGATGCCCTCATCGATGAGTACCGCAACACCGGCGGCTTCGACCTCATCGGATCGGGACGTACGAAGCTTGAAGAAGAAGCCCAGTTCGAAAGCGGACTTAAAATCATCCGCGAACTCGGCATCAAGGCCGTTGTCATCATCGGCGGCGATGACTCCAACACCAACGCCTGCGTACTGGCCGAATACTATGCCGCCCACAACTACGGCGTGCAGGTCATCGGCTGCCCCAAGACCATCGACGGCGACTTGAAGAACGACCAGATTGAAACTTCCTTCGGTTTCGACACCGCCTGCAAGACCTATGCTGAAGTGATTGGCAACATCCAGCGCGACGCCAACTCGGCACGCAAATACTGGCACTTCATCAAGCTCATGGGACGTTCGGCCAGCCACATCGCACTGGAATGCGCCCTGCAGTGCCAGCCCAACGTGTGCATCGTGAGCGAGGAAGTGGAAGAGAAGAACCAGACACTCGACGACATCGTTACCTACATCGCCGACGTCGTAGCCCGCCGCGCAGCTAACGGCAACAACTTCGGCACCGTGCTCATCCCCGAAGGACTCATTGAGTTCATCCCCGCCATGAAGAAGCTCATCGCCGAACTCAATGACCTGCTGGCCACTCCCGAAGCCGCTGCTGTAGCAGCTGCCGAACAGCGCGCCTGGATCCTCTCGAAGCTCTCAGCCGACAACGCTGCCATCTATGCCAGCCTGCCCGAAGGCGTGGCCAAGCAGCTCACCATGGAACGCGACCCCCACGGCAACGTACAGGTATCACTCATCGAAACCGAAAAGCTCCTTTCCGAAATGGTAGCCGTGAAGCTCGAAGAGTGGAAGGCCGAAGGCAAGTTCAACGGCAAGTTCGCCGCCCAGCACCACTTCTTCGGCTACGAAGGCCGTTGCGCTGCGCCCTCCAACTATGATGCAGACTACTGCTACGCGCTCGGTACCAGTGCCGCCCAGCTCGTTGCCAACGGAAAGACTGGCTACATGGCTATCGTGAAGAACACCACCGCACCGGCCGAACAGTGGATTGCCGGCGGTGTGCCCATCACCATGATGATGAACATGGAACGCCGTCACGGCAAGATGAAGCCCGTCATCAAGAAGGCTCTGGTTCGTCTCGACGGAGCTCCCTTCAAGGAGTTTGCCGCCCACCGCGAAGACTGGGCTATCAACACCCGTTTCGTCTACCCTGGCCCCATCCAGTACTTCGGTCCCTCTGAAGTGTGCGACCAGTGCACCATGACGCTGAAGCTCGAACAGGCATAACCCCCAACCGAAGGGTCTGTATGACCTAAGCATCACAAAAAAGTGGCTGCGCCCGCGATAGTCGTATCGCAAAGGGCGCAGCCACTTTTTTGTAACTCCATGAACAGGCTGACACAGCAGCCGCCCGGCTTTCCAGAACTTCTGCTCTCACCAACAACGCTCCATGAGCAGCAGCGACATAAAGCCGAGCAGCAGCGCGTAGGTGGCCAGCTTCTGATAGCCATGCGCATGGGTTTCGGGAATCATCTCATCGGAGGTCACATAGAGCATAGCCCCTCCGGCGAAGCCGAGCATGACAGGCAAGAATACCGCCGACAGGTTGCCCAAGGCGAAACCGAGCCACACGCCCACAGCTTCGAGCAGGCCAATGGCGGTGGCTACGGCAAACGTGCGCCAGCGCGACACACCAGCCAGCAGCAACGGAGCGATGACCACCATGCCCTCGGGCACATTCTGCAGGGCTATACCGGCCGTAACGGTCCAGTCTGTCTGCCCGCCGCCACCTGCCGTATTCATACTCACACCGGCAGCCATGCCCTCAGGCAGCTTGTGCAGCGCAATGGCCAGCACGAAGAGCAAGATGCGGTTCAGCTTCTTGTTGTTGCGGTGCGCTTCGGCATCCAACCCCGTCACCGTGTGCAGGTGCGGCACAATCAGGTCAAGCACGTTCAGGAAGAAAGCTCCAATCATCACGCCGGCCACCACGGTCCAGACATGGTCTGTCTGTTCGAAAGCCGGCACCATGAGGCCCAGTGTGGAGGCAGCCAGCATAATGCCTGCACAATAGCCCAGCACCGCATCATTCCACTTGTGGGGCAGTTCTTTGAAGCAGAACCCCAGCACCGAACCCAGCAGCGTAGCCGCAAACAGCCCGGCGGCACTCATCCAAACTTCAGCCATGCTTCCGCAGTATTATATGCTCAGCTCGTCGAGAACCTTAATGAGCCGCTTGTCCATAGGCTTGCGCTTGCCGATAGCATCAATGAAGGGCACATACACCACTTCGTTGTTGCGCACGCCGACCATTACGTTGCGTTGTCCCTGAACCAGGGCTTCGATAGCACCCACACCTACCTGTGAGGCCAATATGCGGTCGCGTGCCGACGGACGGCCGCCGCGCTGCAAGTGGCCCAGGATAGACACACGCACATCGAAGTTGGGATATTCCCGGTTTACACGTTCGGCATAGTACATGGCACCGCACTTCGGACTTTCGCTCACGATGACGATGCAGCTCTTCTTGCTCTTGCGTATGCCGCGCTCCATGAACTCGATGAGCTGGTCGCTGCCCGTAGAGTCCTCAGGGATGATGGCCGCCTCCGCACCAGCCGCAATCGCACTGTTCTGGGCCAGGAACCCGGCATCGCGCCCCATTACTTCCACGAAGAAGATGCGTTCGTGCGAGGTGGCCGTGTCGCGAATCTTGTCGACACAGTCGGTAATGGTGTTCAGCGTGGTATCGTAACCGATGGTGTTGTCGGTGCCATACAGGTCATTGTCGATCGTGCCCGGCAGGCCGATGCACGGAAAGTCGTACTCCTCGGCCAGCTTCATGGCTCCCGTGAGCGACCCGTTGCCGCCAATCACGATCAGCGCGTCGATTGACTCCTTGCGCAGTGTTTCGTAGGCGCGCTTTCGTCCGGCCGCCGTCTGGAATTCCTTGCAGCGTGCCGTACGCAGGATAGTGCCTCCCGTCTGCACGATGTTGCTCACGTCCTCTGTGGTAAAGGTCTTCACCTCGTCGTTTATCAATCCTTCATAGCCTCGGTAGATGGCCTTTATCTTAAATCCGTTGCAAATGCCGCTGCGGGTCACGGCCCGGATAGCGGCGTTCATGCCAGGCGCGTCGCCTCCCGAGGTGAGCACGCCAATACATCTAATCTTTGCCATATCGTTGTTAGTTACAGTTACAGTTCCTACGTATGCCTCTCTGCCTTTTGTGTTGAGTTACGCTTGTTAGGGGGAAATGAATCACAAGCTGCCCGCGCTCCAGGACAGTCCGTCAATGGTCAGCGCATACATGAGCCACACGGCAGCTCCGGCGGCAAATCCTGCCAGCACCTTGGGCGTGATGTGTCGCAGATACCACCCGAAGCTCACCTCCTCCATGCGCATGAGCAGCAGTCCCGCAATCGTGCCAGTCGAGAACAGCGAACCGCCCAGTGCGGCCGCATAACCCAGTAAAGGCCAGAACATGCCGCCCGCAGCCAGTGCCGGAGCCGCGGCCTCAGCCCCGTGGGGCGCAGCTAACAGACTGATGCCGCCCACGACGGTGGGCACACTGCCCAACACTCCCGACAGGGCCGTGGCCGCACCCGCTGCAATATAAGCATTGCTGCCATACTCGCATATCCACTGGCCGAAGCTGCCAGCCCAGCCCGTTTCGATCAGTGCGCCGAACATGAGGGTGAGCCCCACGAAGAACAGCAGGTTCTGCAGGTTGGCATATTGCAGCGCAAGCGGGGCACGGCGGTTCACCATGCGGTCACTGCCCAGCAGCTGACGGTTGCACACCTCGTGGACCGTCCACAGCAGGCCGAGCACACACAGTGCACCCACAAAGGGCGGCATCTGCGTGATGCGGTGGAAGGTGGGAATGAACCACAGGCCGCCTATGCCTACAAAGAGCATGAGCAGACGCTGCCAGCGCGTGAGCACCGTGTCGTCGCCCCGATAGGGGGCCGTGGTGCAGGCAAATTCAATGCGGGCGGGCAGGCAGCGGTACATCAGCCGCAACATCACCGCCAGCGCGACTAACAGCGGCAGGGCCAGCACCATGGAGTAACCCGTGGGCGTGACGAGCCGGCCGTTCCACAGCGTGAGGCTGGTAAGGTCGCCAATCACCGTGAGCGCACCGCCGCAGTTGGCGGCCAGTACGATGACCGTGGCATAGATGCGCCTCAGGCGCGACGTGCTGAGCAGCGGGTGTACCACGCCGATGAGCAGCACCACGGTCACCAGGTTGTCCAGATTGGCCGAAAGCACCAAGGCGAGCAGGGCGAGCTTCCAGAGCAGCTTGCGCGGCTTGCGCGTACGCAGCCATTCGGCGGCAAAGTCGAAGCAGCCATTGCCCGACAGCACCTCTACGATAGTGGTAGTGGCCAGCAGGAAGAGCACAATGTCGGCTGCCTGCGCCACGTAGCGCAGGAAGACATGCTGGGCAATAAAAGTCTTGACGGGTTGGGCGGTGTCTGCGCCCTGTGACGAAAGAAAGGCCATATAGTCGGCCTGATGTTCCTGTAGCACGAAATCTGTGCCGTAGGCAATGTAGAGCATCCAGCAGCTTGCGCCCACAAACATGGCCACAGCAGCTTTGTTGATACGGTTGAACGCCTCAGTGGCTATAAGGACAAGGCCGATAAGCATAATGGCCAATACTACTGCTGCCATGGCTCGGAAGGTGGTGTCTGCTGGGGCTCCGTGAGCGGCAAACGGGGTTCGAACCCGCGACCCTTGGCTTGGGAAGCCAATGCTCTGCCAACTGAGCTACTGCCGCTTCGACATTCCCCAAAATGCTACATATAGAAGGGGAAAAGCGCACTCTGGCTTGAAACGCACCGCCTTTACGGGATGATAGAGCTGTGCCGGTTCAGCCAGATTGCTGCGCAAAGGTAGAAAGAAATTGGGACTGTGCAAGCCCCCAGCCTCTTTTTTTCATACAGGGACGGAGAAGGCGCCCCAACTGCCTATTGTTTTCTACGAAGAGGCATGACCATTTTTCCGACATGCCGTGGCGGTTTCTCCTAAGTGCCGAATTGTTTTTCCTAAGTGCCGAATTGTTTTTCCTAAGTGCCGAGTTGTTTTT
>JBJEAF010000045.1:0-20485 GCA_051868755.1 Alloprevotella sp. | reverse complement strand
ACCGGCGACCCTTTCATTACGAATGAAATGCTCTACCAACTGAGCTATTTCGGCATTTTTTCGTTTTGCGAGTGCAAAGGTACGGCTTTTTTCGAACGTGCCAAATTTTTCCCCGCTTTTTTTGCCGTTCCATGCATTTTCCGGGATAAAGTGGCGGAAGCTGGCAGGCGTACGACCTGCGCCGAGCGCATAGCAAATGCCGATGGACATGGCCTGTAGCGGGACGTTTGTCAGATATAGAAGGAGGCTGCTGGAGCGAATGACGCGGCAGGCTTGTAGTTAGCCACGCAGTCTTTCAGCGGTCCGCTATCAAAAACTCTTTCCAAACTTTAAAAGGAGCATGGCCTTTCATCAAAACCATTTTTGTAGATTTGCAGCCACAATCATCAAACACTACTTCTATGAGCAATACGTCAAGAGGAGTCGGGAGTGTGCTTGGAGCACCATTCAGGATAGCCGGCAAGGCCACATGCGCTTGCTGGCGATGGTACAAGGGCCAGTTTGTCGGCAGGCCCTGGTGGTACAAATGCATCACGGCCGTGTGGTCGTTTGTTGCCTTTGTCGTGTTCTACTGTTTTGCCGTTGTGTTCAACCTGTTCTGGCTTTTCGGCAAGTCACCGTCGACGAGTGACATTCTGAACCCCAAGACGGCTGCTGCATCCGAAATCTACAGTGCTGACGGCAAGCTGCTGGGCAAGTTCTTCAACGAGAACCGTTCGCCCGTTCCCTACGATTCTATCAGCCCCGTGTTCTTCCAGGCCCTCATTGCCACCGAGGACGAACGCTTCTACCAGCACCATGGCATCGACTACCAGGGCCTGTTTGCCGCAGCCAAGGACGCCGCCCAAGGCAAGGCCCGCGGTGCATCGACCATCACGCAGCAGTTGGTCAAGAACATGTTCAGGGTGCGCACGCACTATTCCACAGGTCTGCTGGGCAAGATTCCGGGCGTTGGCATCCTGGTGATGAAGAGCAAGGAAATGATTATCGCCACCGAAATCGAA
Organism: Alloprevotella sp.; assembly: GCA_051868755.1. Classification (GTDB taxonomy): domain Bacteria; phylum Bacteroidota; class Bacteroidia; order Bacteroidales; family Bacteroidaceae; genus Alloprevotella. Next base: position 19,481 of record JBJEAF010000045.1, on the reverse strand, counting down.
ATGCTCTGCAGCAAACAGGAAATCCTCGAAATGTATGCCAACACCGTCGACTTCGGCTCTAACGCCTTCGGCATCAAGACAGCCGCCAAGACCTACTTCAACACCACGCCCCAGAAACTCAAACCCGAAGAGGCCGCCGTGCTGGTAGGACTGCTCAAGGCCACCTCGGCCTATAATCCGCGCATCAACCCGCAAAATTCCCTGAAGCGGCGCAACGTGGTGCTGAACAACATGTACACCCACCGCGCCCAGCTGAAAGCCCTGTTCGGCGAGGCCGCCATTGCCGACGAGGCCACGCTCAAGCAGCTCTCGGACCAGCCCATACGCCTCAACTTCAATGTGGAGAGTGCCTACGACGGCCAGGCCCTCTACTTCCGCGAGGCCGTGAAGGAGTATATCGAAGAGCATTGTCCCGACCTTGACGTCTACTCCGACGGGCTGAAAATCTACACCACGCTCGACTCGCGCATGCAGGCATACGCCGAACAGTCCGTGCGCGAACAGATGCGCAAGATACAGCAGAGCTTCGACCGCCACTGGAAAGGGCTGGGCGACCCCTGGCGTGACGAGAAGGGACAGCTCATACCGGGCTTCATCGAGGACAAGGTGCGCAAGACCGATGCCTACAAGATGTTGCAGGCACGCTATCCCAATGACCCCGACTCGGTAGAATACTACATCAACAAGCCCCACAAGGTCAAGCTCTTCAGCTACGACGGCGAGAAGGAAATGTTCATGTCGACCGTCGACTCCCTGCGCTACATGGTCAAGTTCATGCACACCGGCTTGGTGGCCATGGAACCCGAAACGGGCTACGTCAAGGCTTACGTGGGCGACATCGACTTCAACACCTGGAAGTACGACAAGGTCAAGTCCATGCGCCAGCCCGGTTCGACCTTCAAGCTCTTTGTCTATGCCACTGCCATGAAGCAGGGGGCCAAGCCCTCCGACTGCCGCCGCGACACCTACATCCGCATGGACGTGTACGACAAGAAGCGTGACACCATGACGGTATGGCAGCCGCACAATGCCAACGGCCGCTACTCCGAAGCAAACCTGCCCTTGCGGTCAGCCTTTGCCCAGAGCGTCAATACCATTGCCGTGAAGCTGGGCCAGGAAGTGGGCATCTTCAACGTCATTCAGACCGCACAGGATATGGGCATACTCTCACCGCTCGACGATGCGCCTTCGCTGGCTCTGGGTTCGAGCGACGTGAACCTGTTTGAGCTGGTCAACGCCTACGGCACAGTGGCCAACAACGGCATCCACGTCGAACCTGTGCTGGTCACGAAGATTGTCGATGCCGAAGGATCGGTTGTGTTTGAAGGCTACGGCGAACAAAAGCGCGCGCTGGACGAAAAGGCCGCCTTCTACATGCAGAAGCTGCTCGAAGCCGGCGTGCGCGACGGTGGCGGCACCTCGCAGACCTTGGCCGCAGGCATGTATTTAGGCCCGTTCGCCTCCCGGCTCGACATGGGCGGCAAGACTGGTACGTCAAACAACCACTCCGATGCCTGGTTTGTGGGTGTCACACCCAGCCTGGTGGCCGGAGCCTGGGTAGGCGGCGAATACCGCAGCATACACTTCCGCACCGGAGCTCTCGGTCAGGGAAGCCGCACGGCCTTGCCTATCGTGGCCCAGTTCATGCGCTCCGTGATGGACGACGCTTCGTTGGCCAGCAAGTATCTGCGCAAATATGGCGACCCGCCTGCCGACATCGATGCCTCATCTTACCAAGCCACCTACACACCCCGTGCAGCCGAACCCGACTCGCTGTCGGCTGACTCGTTGGACATGACGACTGCAGACGACCCCGTTGATGATCTAATGGAGGACAACCGGAGCAAACCGGCCGAGGAAAAAGAAGAGGCGGCCAAGCCCGCCGAACCGGCTGCGCAACCGGCGCAGACCAAGGAGACCGGCAAGTCTGACAACCTGTTCGACTGACACCAGCAGGCTGCCCACCGGGCAACAACCACTCACCTACTCCTATATATAGGGGTGTTCTATAAATTAGGTTTTAAAGACCGCCCCATGAGTGAACTCATTTATTCCGGCTGTCTGCTGTTTTTTAGAGCGACCTTTTGCAAGTCTCGTCAGTCGCATAGCCCGCTATGCTCTTTCCTCCACTTACAAAATGTCATCTCTAAAAATCCAGCATCCAGCTCGGCCTAATTTATAGAACACCCCTATAAGGAGTCATTGCCATGCGGTTGGAATCGTGAACGCTCAATCCCGATTCCCACCGCATGGCATTTCTATATGATGAGCCGCCCGCAGACAGTCGTCCAACGGAGTGCCGAGTTGTTCGTCCCAAGCGCCCGAGTTGTTTTTCCTACATGCCGCTTAGAAAATCCTAAGTGCCGAGTTGTTTTTCCTATATGCCGAGTTGTCTTTTCTAAGTGCCGTGGCAGTTTGCTGACATGCCGTGGCAGTTTGCTGACACGTCGATTTGTTTTACTTGAAGTAAGGCTGTCATAAAGCATCCGCGTTTTCATCTGATTTTAAAGGCAAAAAGAAAGCACTCATGAATGCAAAGCTCTAACAAGATTTGCCTTGCGTTCATGAGTGTTTCTTGGGTCCAACTGAGTCCTTTGGAATCGGAGTTGGAGAGCTGTGATGCGCCGGAGCTATACCTGCAAGGTCATGCCCTCATTGGCCAACAGCGTGTCGGGAAACACCTGCCGCGCCTCGTCGAGCAGGCATTGCTCGTCGGCATAACGCGAAGAATAATGGCCTATGAGCAGACGCTTCACGCCCGCCTCCTTGGCCAACATCGCAGCCTGACGCGCTGTCGAGTGACAGGTTTCGGCAGCCCTTGCGGCCCGGTCTTCGCCAAAGGTGGCCTCGTGATAGAGCAGGTCAACGCCCGACAGCAAGGGAGCGTTGGCGGGCCGATAGGACGTGTCGGAGCAGTAGGCATAGCTGCGCGGCGGATCGGCAGGAATGACCAGCTCTTCGTGGGCATAATGCCGCCCCTCGGGGGTCGTCCAGCCCTCGCCCTGCTTGATGCTGTTGATGGCGTAGTAGGGAATCTGCAAGAAGTCTATCATGTCGCGCCTGATGTGTGGCAAGAGGGGTGTTTCGCGAAACAGGAAGCCACAACTGGGCACCCGATGCCGCAACGGTATGCTCCACACCTGTACGGAACGGTCGGCAAAGACCAACTGCGACTCGTTGCCTTCAGGCAGCGGATGGAACACGACCTCGAAATGGATGCCCGCACAGAAAAAATCGAGCCACGGACGCAGCAGCCCCTCCAACGGCGCATGGGCATAAAGATGCATCGGAGCAGTGCGTCCCGTCAGCGAGAGCGTGGACAGCAAGCCAATCAGACCAAAGAGGTGGTCGCCGTGCAAATGGCTGAGAAAGATGTGGTTGAGCCGTGAAAAGCTCTGGCGCGCACGCTGAAACTGCAGCTGCGTGCCTTCGCCGCAATCGATGAGATAGAGCTTCTCGCGAAGGTTTACCAACTGGGCCGAGGGGTTATGACGCTGGGTGGGCTTGGCGCTTCCGCATCCCAAAATGTGGACTTCGAACTTTTCCATGCCGCAAAAATAGCTATATCAATAGGAAAAGTGTAACTTTGCCTCTTGTTTTTTAAGGGGTAACGCTTCGCCCTGCCCCACTTATTGATAGAAACCATGCACACCCGACAAGAAAAAATGGAGGCTTTTGGCCGCCTGCTCGACGTGCTCGACACGCTGCGCGAGAAATGTCCGTGGGACCGCAAGCAGACCAACGAGAGCCTGCGGCCCAACACGATTGAAGAAACCTATGAGCTTTGCGACGCCCTGATGCGCGGCGAGACCAAGGATATTTGCAAGGAACTGGGCGACGTGCTGCTGCACGTATGCTTCTATGCCAAGATTGCCGACGAGAAGGAACAGTTCGACATGGCCGATGTGTGCCACGCGCTGTGCGACAAACTGATTTTCCGCCACCCGCACGTTTATCCGCCTCAGGGCGAAACGGCCACCCAAGCCGAAACGGCACAACAGGTTATCCAGCAGTGGGAGCTGATCAAGCAGAAAGAGAAGGACGGCAACAAGAGCGTGCTCTCCGGAGTGCCCGCTGCCCTGCCCTCGCTCATCAAAGCCTACCGCATACAGGACAAGGCCCGCAACGTGGGCTTTGACTGGGAAGAACGCTCGCAGGTGTGGGAGAAAGTGAAGGAAGAACTGGCCGAATTTGAAGCCGAGGTAGAGAACATGGACAAGGACAAGGCCGAAGCCGAATTTGGCGATGTGCTGTTCAGCCTCATCAATGCGGCCCGGCTCTACAAGATCAATCCCGACAACGCACTGGAGCGCACCAACCAGAAGTTCACGGCCCGCTTCAACTACCTCGAAGCGCACACGCTGAAGCAAGGAAGGCAACTCACCGATATGACGCTGGCCGAAATGGACGAAATCTGGGAAGAAGCCAAGCGCGTATTGGGAAAATAAAGCCTTGAGTTGAAAGTCGAGAGTTTTGAGTTTATAAGCATGTTGACCGAACGGCCCAACCGTTCGCCCCAGGATTATAAAGAAGCGCATCATGCCGTCCACCCTATCCGGGCAGTGCCAGGCGTACGTGCTCTACCGCACGCCGCACAGCACTTCCTATCATCATATCAGGCAATACTCCGCCCCGCTGTGTGCGACCACGCTGCAAGCAATCCCGCCGACGGGAGGCTATGTAGTGATGCCCTTTCGGGTAACGGCTGAAACGCCCATCGTGTTCATCATTCCCGATGAGGCGGACTGCCTGCCACTCTGCACCTGCGACCAGCCCGCTGCACCCGCAAAGACCTTCTGCACCGATGAAGCCGAACGCTTCAGACTCTATCAGAAGGCCTTCGAAGCGGCACACGCCCGGTTGGAACGCGGCGAACTGACCAAGGTGGTGCTGTCGCGAAGGCTGCACCTGCAAGGAGCGGGCCTCGACCCGCACCGCCTGTTTGCCAAAGCCTGCCAGCTGCGGCCCGACTGCTTCGTGGCATTGTGGTACACCCCACAGACGGGACACTGGATTGTGGCTACGCCCGAACCGCTGCTGGAACGCCTCGGCACACAGTGGCACACGGTGGCACTGGCCGGAACGCTGCCCTACGCAGCCGACACGCCGCCGCAGTGGAACGACAAGAACCGGAAGGAACAGGCTATCGTGGCCGACTTCGTGGCTGCACAGCTGCAAGGACTGGCAACCGACGTACAGCTGTCGGCTACCTACAGCCGAAGGGCCGGAAACATCCAGCACCTGTGTACGGACTTCAGCTTCGACCTGCCCGAAGCCGATGACGTGTGCAAGCTGCTGTTGCGCCTTCACCCCACCCCAGCCGTATGCGGCGTGCCGCGCGAAGCAGCGCTGGCCGCCATTGCAGCCGACGAAGACAGCAGCCGACGCTACTATGCCGGCTTCAGCGGCCCGCTCGGACTGCAAGGCGAAACCCGCCTGTATGTGTCGCTGCGCTGCATGGCCTTCGACCAGACAGCGGCCACCCTCTATGCCGGCGGAGGCATCATGCCTGGCAGCAAGCTGGCCGACGAGTGGGAGGAAACCTGCCGCAAAATGCAGACCATGATGGAGGTGCTGTAAAGAGAGCCGCTGCCGGCTGCCTCCGCCTTCCCCTTATGCGCGCCCCCCGGTCTCCCCAACAAGCGCATGACCACCGTTCCCGCCAGTTCAGCTGCCGGGCTCGCAGCCTCCCCTTATCTCCCAACCCTGCGCATGACCACCGTTCCCGGCAGTTCAGCTGCCGGGCGCGCAGCTCCCCGCCCCTTAAAGCCCCCAAGAGCCCCAACACCTCCGCCCCCATGTACGCCAACTTCCCCCAAACCAACCAGCTGACCGCCCTGCTACAGGCGCACGGCATCACCGACATAGTAGCCTGCCCCGGCTCGCGCAATGCTCCCCTGCTGCACGACTTCAAGCAGGCGGGCCTGTGCCTGCATGCCGTAACCGACGAGCGCAGTGCCGCCTTCGTGGCCCTGGGTATCGGTTTGGCCACCGAAAGGGCCACTGCCGTATGCGTCACATCAGGCTCTGCCCTGCTGGCCACCCTACCCGCTGTGGCCGAAGCCTACTACCGCCACAGGCCGCTGTTAGTCATCTCGGCTGACCGTCCGGCCCAATGGATTGGCCAATACGACGGACAGACACTGCCCCAGCGCAGTGCCCTGCAGCCCTATGCCCCGACCTTCGACCTCTTCGAGCCTCATACTTCCGAACTACATTGGGCCAATAACCGGCTGATTAACGCCGCCCTGCTGGCCCTGTATGAAGCCGGAGGCGGCCCGGCGCACCTGAATGTCCCGCTGTCAGAACCGCTGTTCGGCTTCAACACCCAAGCACTGCCCCAAGAGCGGGTCATCAGCCGCATCACGCCCGCTGCCCACAGCCCCTTGCCCGACGAACTGGTACAACAAATAGCCGAAGCGCGCCTGCCGGCCCTGATTGTGGGCCAATATGAAGAGGGCGACCTGCGTGCTGTGGCCGAAGCACTCGACCGACAGGCACAGCTGTTGGTGTTGCCCGAAATCCTGGCCGACATCAAAGGCTCTCTGCGCATGGAAGTCTTCGACAACCTGCCTGATAACCGGCCGGACCTCATGCCCGACCTTGTGCTGCATGCAGGCGGAAACTTCATCCACAAACGGTTCAAGCAAAGGCTGAGGCAAAGCAACTGCCAGGTCATCCGCGTGGCACTCGACCGCGAGCTGACCGACACCTTCTGTCATCTCGACACAGAGGTGGCGTGCGCGCCGCTGCCCGTGCTGCAACAGTTAGCAGCCGAACTGCCGTCCCACCACGAGGGGGTAAAACACGCACAAGCCTTCTACCAGCAGGCGTGTCTGCGCTACAGGCAGCCTGTACCCTCTACCGAGAGCGGCATGATGCAGGCATTCGGTGCCTTGCGCACAGTGCTGTCCGAAGTCTCTACCGGCTATACGTTGCATCTGGGCAACAGCAGCACGGTTCGGGTTGCCTCGCGCATCTTCGAAAGCGGCGATTTCCCCATCTTCGCCAACCGGGGCACCAACGGCATTGAGGGCAGCCTGTCGACAGCCGTGGGCTACGCGCTGAAAATGTGGGGACCGAGCATCGTGGCGCTGGGCGACCTGAGCTTCTTCTACGATGCCAACGCGCTGTGGAACACCCAGCTGCCGCCCAACCTGCGCATCCTGCTGCTCAACAATCATGGCGGCGGCATATTCCACCAACTGCCGGGTCTGGCTGCCTCACCTGCCATGAGCGAGTTCATCTCAGCCGGCAGACAGCCCTTCACGGCCGAAGGCCTGGCCCGCACCTTCCATCTGGGCTACCACTGTGTGGACAGCACCGAAGCGTTTGTGCCCGCCATGCGGCAATGGCTCCGGGCTGAAGGACGTGCCCAGTTGCTCGAAGTGGCGTTGCCGCCTTGTCCCTGACCCGTTTCTGAACTGACAACCTGAAAAAAGATACCACTATGAGAGAATGGAAACCTATCAAGAAGTATGAAGAAATACTGTTTGACGAGTGGAGCGGCATTGCCCGCATCACCCTGAACCGTCCGCGCTACCGCAACGCCTTTACGCCCCTCACGGTGGCCGAGATGTCGGATGCACTGCGCTATTGCCGCGAAGCACAGCACATTGGCGTGGTGGTGCTGACCGGAGCCGGCGACAAGGCCTTCTGCTCGGGAGGCGACATGCATGTGAAAGGCCGTGGCGGCTATGTAGGCGGCGACGGCGTGCCCCGCCTGAACGTGCTGGACGTACAGAAGCAGATACGCTCGCTGCCGAAGCCTGTCATCGCCATGGTAAACGGCTATGCCATTGGCGGCGGCCACGTGCTGCACTTAGTATGCGACCTGACCATTGCTTCGGACAACGCCATCTTCGGACAGACCGGGCCCAAGGTCGGTTCCTTCGATGCCGGCTTCGGCGCATCCTATCTGGCACGCATCGTGGGTCAGAAGAAAGCACGCGAGATTTGGTTCCTGTGCCGACAGTATTCGGCTGCCGAGGCACTCGAAATGGGCATGGTCAACAAGGTCGTGCCATTCGACCAGTTAGAGGACGAGGTGGTGGACTGGGCCATGACGATGATGGAACGTTCGCCCTTGGCCTTGCGCATGATCAAGGCCGGACTGAATGCGGAACTGGACGGACAAGCAGGCATTCAGGAGCTGGCCGGCGATGCTACCATGCTTTACTACATGCTGGACGAGGCTCAGGAAGGCGGACGTGCCTTTCTGGAAAAACGCAAGCCGGACTTCTCGAAGTACCCCAAGCTGCCCTGACCTGATGTTTCAAAGTTGAAAGCTGAAACTATAAACTCTCGACTTTAAACTCCCAATTATAGACTCTCAACTATAAACTCTCAACTCTCAACTTTCAACTCTCAACTTTAGACCACACTGCCATGCACTTTCTACCCTTTCGCCTACGCGTCATTCCACGCACCCTGCGCTTCAAGCAGCCGGCAGGCACCTCACGAGGTGTGTACACCGAACGCCACGTATGGTACATACTGCTCACATCGGCCGAGCCGCAAATACACTTTACGGGACTGGGCGAATGCGCACCGCTACCTGACCTGAGCTGCGACTATTCGGCCGACTACGAAGAACGCCTGCTGGCTGTGTGCCGCGAAGTGGAGCGCACACAGAATCTCGATGCCGAAGCACTGCGCGACTTTCCCTCCATGCTCTTCGGCCTGCAATCGGCATTCCGTTCGGCTGCCGGCTCGCTGCGTGGCGACTACCGGCTGCTCTACCCTTCGGCCTTCACACAGGGCCAACGGGGCATTCGCATCAACGGACTGGTGTGGATGGGCAGCTACGATGAAATGTGCCGGCGCATGGAAGAGAAACTCGCCCAGGGCTTTGCCTGCGTCAAACTGAAAATCGGAGCGATTGGCCTGGACAGTGAACTGGCGCTGATACGCAGTCTGCGCAGCCGCTATAACGCACAGACTGTTGAGCTGCGGGTGGATGCCAACGGGGCCTTTACGCCACAGCAGGCACCGCACGTGCTCGAACAACTGGCACGCTACGACATTCACAGCATCGAGCAGCCCATCCGACAAGGCCAATGGCACGAAATGGCCCGCCTGTGCCGCCAAACGCCCCTGCCCATTGCGCTCGATGAAGAGCTGATCGGAGTGAACGAGGAAGCACGGAAGGTGGAACTGCTGGACGAAATCAAACCGCAGTTCATCATCCTGAAACCTACGCTGCACGGAGCCTTCACCGGTGCTGCCGAATGGATGCAGTTAGCCCGCGAAAGGGGAATCGGCTACTGGACGACCTCCGCGCTCGAAAGCAATGTAGGCTTGAATGCCATTGCGCAATGGTGCGCAGCAGCCGACCCTGATTCAGCCCTGCCGCAAGGTCTGGGCACTGGGCAGCTGTTTGTCAACAACTACGAACAAACGAAGCTGAGCATGGAAGGCGACAGGCTGTGGTATGGCGACGCGAAGCTAAGGGACTTTGTGCAGGAAGTGGAAGACTTCAAGACACGCTGGCAAAAGCCCTGCCCTACCCTCACCGTACACACTTCGGGCAGCACGGGACAACCACGCCCCATGCAGGCAGACAAGGTCTGCATGTGGAACAGCGCGCAAGCCACAGTGTCGGCCCTCGGCCTGCAACCCGGCAACACGGCCTTGCTGGCCATGCCCCTGCGCTACATTGCAGGACAAATGATGGTGGTGCGCTCGCTGGCCGCCCAGTTGCAGCTCTTGCCGGTAGTGCCCAGCCTGCACCCCTATGCCGGGCTGCACGAAGCACCTGACTTCGCTGCCCTCACTCCGATGCAGGTGTATGAGTCGCTGCGCGTGCCTCATGAACGGTCGCTGCTGCGCCGCACCCTTTGCCTGATTATTGGCGGAGGCCCCATTACTGCCGAGCTGGAAACTGCCCTGCAAACGTTTCCCCACGCCGTGTGGAGCACCTACGGCATGACGGAAACGCTGTCGCACATTGCCCTGCGGCGGCTGAACGGGCCTACGGCCTCTACAGCCTACAGGCCGTTGGAGGGTGTACGGGTGTCGCTGTCACCGCAGGGTACACTGCAAATCGAGGCGCCTCAGGTCCATGAGGGGCTGTTAGTGACCAACGACCTGGCCGAACTGTTGCCCGACGGGAGTTTCCGCATACTGGGCCGTCGCGACAATGTGATTGACTCGGGCGGGCTGAAAATGCAGGCCGAAGCCATCGAGGCCAAACTGACGGACCTGCCCGTTCCCTTCCTGATTACCGCAGCACCCGACGAGCGGTTGGGCGAAGCCATAGCCTTGGTCTATGAAGCTGGTCACGACCTGACCGAAGAACTGGCCGCCCTGTGTCGCGAAAGGCTGGACCGCTACGAACAACCCCGGTGCTGGCTGCGGGTGGACAGCCTGCCCCGCACCGAAACAGGCAAACCGGCCCGCAAGCAGGCAAAAGCACTTTTCGGCAAAGTCTGACACACTCTCATCTATCTCACTTGATTCCTCCATTTTCCCGATAACGCCATGCAAGCACACTCTCAGCTACCCATCGAACTGCTTTCGCCCGCCCGCGACCTGCACTGCGGTATCGAAGCCATACGCCATGGAGCCGATGCTGTATATATAGGTGGCCCGAACTTCGGCGCACGGGCGGCTGCAGGCAACAGTGTGGACGACATTGCCCAACTGTGCCGTTACGCCCACCTGTTCAGGGCACGTGTCTATGTGACGCTCAACACTATCCTGTGGGACGAAGAGCTGGCCGAAGCCGAACAACAGGTATGGCAGCTGTACCACGCCGGTGTCGATGCGCTGATTGTGCAAGACACGGCCCTGCTGCAAATGAAACTCCCGCCCATCGCCCTGCACGCATCGACCCAGATGGACAACTGCACACCCGAAAAGGCACAGTGGTTAGAAGCGGCAGGATTCAAGCAGATTGTGCTGGCCCGAGAAACTTCGCTACAGCAGATGCGCCACATCGCAGCGGCCGTGAAGGTGCCGCTCGAAGCCTTCGTACACGGTGCGCTCTGCGTGAGCTACAGCGGAAGGTGCTATGCTTCGCAACATTGCTTCGCACGCTCAGCCAACCGCGGACGCTGTGCACAGTTCTGCCGCCTGGCCTTTGACTTGGTTGACGGGAAGGGACGCACCTTAGTGACCGACCGCCACCTGCTGTCACTGCGCGACATGAACCGCACCGAGGCACTGGAAGAAATGATGGACGCGGGGATTCGCTCCTTCAAAATCGAAGGACGGCTCAAGGATGTGGAGTATGTGAAGAACGTGACGGCCTGGTACAGGCAGCGGATTGACGAAATCCTGACACGCCGTCAGGAGGACTACGTGCGGGCTTCATGCGGCACGACCCGCCTACTCTTCGAACCAGACGTACAGCGCAGCTTCAACCGAGGATTTACCGACTACTTCCTGTACGGTCGCACGGACCGCCCCATCCATGCCTTCCATTCGCCCAAGGCCACAGGGCCTCAGGTGGGAAAAGTCAAGCGGGTAGAACGCCGCTCGTTTGTCTTTGAACCGCTGTCGGCGCAAACACCCCCGCTCACAGCAGGCGACGGTCTCTGCTTTGTAGGCCATGACGGCAAGCTGAAAGGCTTCCGCGTGAACCGCGTGGAAGGCAACCGGGTCTTCCCGGCCCAAATGCCGCCCCTGCTGCCAGGCACTCCGCTGCACCGCAACCTGGACTTCGCCTTCGACCGCCAACTTGCCCGCGAATCGGCTAAGCGCATGCTCGACGCATGGATAACTCTGCGCGAAACGCCGACCGGTTATGACCTGGCCATGCGCGATGAATGTGGCTGCCAGGCGGTACTGCACTTCGACCAGCCGCATGAGGCGGCCCACACCGCCCAACGTGCCGCTATCGAACGGCAACTGGGCAAACTGGGCGACACCTGCTGGACAGCCAAGGCGATAGACATACAGACCGAAGGCGAACGCTTCATTCCAGCTTCGGTGCTCACGGAATGGCGGCGCACGGTGTGCGAAGCCTTGCTGCGCAACCATGAGCAGACCTATCATGCTGAGCTGGCGGCGCAACCTGACGACCAGCGGCTGCGCGAACTGACTCCGTCCCAAGTGCACTTCACGGCCAACGTGGCCAACCGGCTGGCGCGCGACTTCTACCTGAGCCATGGTGCACAAACCGTTGAACCAGCCTTCGAACTGTCCGAACCTCCAGGCGAGACGGTGCTGATGACCTGCCGCCACTGCATTCGTCATGCTTTGGGCATTTGTCTGCGCACCGACCGTTCAGTGCCAGGCCCGCTGTCCTTGCGACTGCCCGACGGACGCACTTTCCCGCTGCGCTTCGACTGCCAACGCTGCGAAATGCAAGTCCTTAAATTAAGTGTTAAGTATTAGTGATTCAAGTTTCGCAAGTAGTTGCAGATAGTTAACGAGCGTTCAAGGCACGCCCCGAAGGGGCAACGAGCGCATAGCCCAGGGCATCGCCCTGGGTAGAACGAGGCGATAAAGTTCGCCCTGCAAGGGCAAAAGCGTTAGTAGACAAGCGTTGCGAACATACGCTTTTGCCCTTGCAGGGCGCATTTACGGCGGTTAACCTACCCAGGGCGATGCCCTGGGCTATGTGCTGTTGCCCCTTCGGGGCGTGCCTTGAACGCTTGTTTTTCATACGTGATAGTACCTGCGAAACATGAATTAGTGATTAGTGACTAAGCGTTGTGAAGTATCAAGTGTTAGTGATCAGTGATAAAGTTCCTTCTTGAGGTTTACAGCGACAAGGCCACCTAATCACTAATCACTAACACTTAATACTTAAAACAACCCCTTCCCCCATGAAACGCCCTGTTCCTCTCCTTCGCAGCCTTCCCTTGCTGCTCCTCACGGTGCTCTGCACGGCCTGCTATTATTCTCACTCCAACAAGCCCGACCACTGGACGGCCTCGGGCGAAGGCGCTGTCGACTCGGTGAACTTCTACATCTCCCACCACTATTGGATTGGCTACAACTTCCAAGCCACCGATTCGCTGGCCCTGCTCGCTGCGCCTCCACTGACCGATGCTACCGACTACGCCCTGCTCTATAACGACACAGTACGCATCAGGCAGCGCGACAAGCTGGTCGTGGCCAAAGTGATGTATGTGCCTACCGACTCGACCGACTCCGTGTGGGTGAAGGTGGCACGCGACCAGCTGACGCAAGGCTGGACGCACGAAAGCGCACTGCTCAAACGCGTGGTGCCCGACGACCCGATTTCGAAATTCATTCACCACTTCTCGGGCCAACGTTCCACGGTGGTGCTGTGCGTGCTGGCCTTGGCCATCGTGTGCGGACTCATCCAATACTTCCGCCACAAACACTACCGAATGGTCCACTTCCGTGACCTGCCGAGCTTCTATCCCACCCTGCTCTGCCTCTGCGTCAGCAGTTCCGCCACACTGTACGGCAGCATGCAGCGCTTCGTGCCCGACACATGGATTGAATACTATTATCACCCCACGCTCAACCCCTTCAACACGGACTTGCCGCCCATTCTGGCCCTGTTCATAGCCTCTGTATGGGTGATGCTGATAGTGGCGGTGGCTGTTGTCGATGAGCTGCGCCGGCAACCCGACTTGGGCGACCGCCTGGCCTATCTGACCTCGCTGGGCGGCGTGTGTGTGCTGCTCTATCTGACCTTCACCTTCACCACACCTTATTATATAGGCTACCTGCTCTGGCTGGCCTACTGCACTTTCGCCATCCGCCAGTATCTGCTGCACCAACCTTCACACCTGCTCTGCGGCGTGTGCGGACGCTCTATCCCGCGCAAGGGCCGCTGCCCGCATTGCGGAGCATTAAATGAATAACCCTAACGCTTTTCATCATGACAACACAATCGCCCTTTCCTCACCGCTCACATTCATGGCTCAGCCGCACGCTGCTGGCCGGGTGGCTGGGAACTGCCTGCATGACGGCACAAGCCGACCGCTACACCGAAATGGCCCAGAAGCATCTGGAATGGCTGCAAGCCGGAACTGCCGACAGCGTGCTCGTTCACTGTACGCCGCAGGTCAAGGCCCAACTGCCAGCCACCATGTTGCAAGCCATCTGGAAACAACTCGAAGCGCAGGCCGGACCCTTACAGCGACAGGAGCCTTGGACGATGAGCGAAAAAGGTCCTTATAAGGTATGCCAAAGCGTGTTGCGCTTTGAGCGCACACCGCTGCAGCTCAACGTGGTGCTCGACGAACAACTGCTGCTGGCCGGACTCAATTTCGTTCCGGCCCCGCCACAAAGTGAGCAGACCGCCGCTCCTGCTGCGGCCGACAGCTCCTATGTGGAAAAGCCTTTCACGGTCAAGCTGCAAGGCATCGAACTGCCCGGTACGCTCACCCTGCCCCGAAGCACCTCATCGGCTAAGTGGCCTGCGGTCGTGCTGGTGCATGGAAGCGGCCCTAACGACCGCGATGAGACGTTAGGACCGAACAAGCCGTTTGCCTGCCTGGCACATGGTTTGGCCAAGCAGGGCATTGCGGTCGTGCGCTATGACAAACGAACCCGCGTGTATGGTGCCCAAACGACCAGCGTGTCGGGCGGCGTACTGAACTACGACACAGAGGTGGTGGACGATGCTGTACAGGCGGTACGCCAGCTGGCACAGCTGCCGCAAATAGATGCCAGCCGTGTGTATGTGTTGGGCCACAGCCTGGGCGGCATGTTAGTGCCCCGCATTGCCGAACAGTCCACCGTCCCCCTGGCCGGTATCATAGGCTGTGCCGCCTTGGCCCGTCCCTTCGAAGAGGCCCTGCACGACCAGTTAGTGTACATAGCCCGCTCACAAGGAGCACCGGTTGCAGAGGCTGAGGCACAAGCCGATTCTGTGGCCCGCCGCATGATGCAACAGCTGCCCGACGGCTATGTTGACTTTCAACGGCAATATCAGGCTACCGCCACTGCGGCCCGACTGGAACAACTGCCCATGCTGTTCCTGCAAGGGGGACACGACTATCAAGTAACAGAAGCCGACCTGAACCTGTGGAAACAGGCACTGGCGCACAACCGGCACGCCCGCTTCTGCTTCTTGCCGAAGCTCGACCACCTGCTGCGCGAACTGCCCGAAATGGCCAAGCCCGCCGACTACATGCAGCCTGGCAGCATACACCCCGAGGCCCTACAACAGATTGCCGACTTCATCCTGCACACGCCGTAGTAGTTTTAGGTTGCTTTCAACTCTTCAACTTTAAACTTTCAACTTTAAACCTCCTTCCCCCGATGACCAAACACATTGTCATGTTCAAGTTCCGCGACGACGTTGCCGAAGCACAACGTGCCGAAGCGGCTGCCGCCTTCAAGAGCGGCATTGAAGCCCTGCCTTCCTCCATTCCCTTTATCCGTTCGGTAGAGGTCGGAATCAACATCAACCCAGCCGAACATTGGGACATCTGTCTGACTTCCTCCTTCGACTCGCTCGATGAGGTCAAAGCCTACAGCGCGCACCCGGCCCACAAAGCCGTGGCTTCGGCACTGATGGTATTCATTGCCGAACGCGCTTGCGTGGACTTTGAATAGCGGGAAATAATTCCCCGTATATGTACAGCCACAATGACAGGGCAGCCCACCCCAACTGATGATTGGGAGCGGGCTGCCCTGAGCCGTCTGTGAGTGTCCACAGCAGTGACACCCGCAGGCTAATGTTTCTCTTGACACATAATAAAGCTTTCTGACGCTAAACTCAAGAAGCCAGATAAGCCATTACGTTCTCTTCTATGCGACCCAGCACATTGTCAGCCGGAGCAGGCACGAACGCTGTGCCGGTGATGTGCTCATACAGCTCAATGTAACGGTCTGAAATGCTCTTCACCACCTCGGGCGTCATGTCGGGCACTTGCTGGTCGGCAGCACCATGCACCTGGAAACCGTTGCTAAGCAGCCACTCGCGCACAAACTCCTTCGACAGCTGCTTTTGGGGCTCTCCCTTGGCAAAGCGTTCCTCGTAGCCTTCGGCATAGAAGTAGCGTGAGGAGTCGGGCGTATGGATTTCGTCCATCAGGTAAATTTCGCCATTGTGCTTGCCAAACTCGTACTTCGTGTCTACCAAGATGAGTCCGCGCTGAGCTGCGATTTCCGTGCCACGGGCAAAGAGAGCCAGCGTGTATTTCTCCAACAGGGCATACTCTTCGGGCGTTGCCAGCCCGCGGGCCAGGATTTCTTCCTTCGAAATATCCTCGTCGTGTTCGCCGATTTCGGCCTTGGTGGTAGGCGTGATGATCGGTGTGGGGAACTTCTGGTTTTCCTTCATGCCTTCGGGCAACTTGACGCCGCAAATCTCGCGCACTCCTTTCTGATAGGCACGCCAGGCACTGCCGCACAGGTAGCCGCGCACAATCATCTCCACAGGGAAACCTTCACACAGCAGGCCGACAGTGACCATAGGGTCAGGCGTAGCCAGTTTCCAGTTAGGGCAGATGTCGGCCGTAGCGTCCAGAAACTGGGCGGCAATCTGGTTAAGCACCTGTCCCTTGAAGGGGATGCCTTTGGGCAAAATGACATCGAAGGCCGAAATGCGGTCGGTGGCCACCATGACCAAGCGGTCGCCCAAGTGATACACATCGCGAACCTTGCCATGATACACTCCCTGCTGTCCGGGGAAGTTGAAATCTGTTTGAGTTAAAGCTGACATAAGCAGATTGTTTTTTATATATATGTTAGATATTTGTTGCTGATGTTTGTGAGTGTCCGGCGCGCTCGGCCTGTGCATAAGCTTCGACTATGCGTGTGACCAACTTGTGGCGAATGATGTCGCGCTCATTCATTTCGATGAACGCTATGCCCGGCACACCTTGCAGGATGCGCTGCGCCTCGGTCAGTCCGCTGCGCTGCGAGGCAGGCAAGTCTATCTGGGTACGGTCGCCCGTCACAATCATCTTCGTGTTCCAGCCCATGCGGGTCAGGAACATCTTGATTTGCGCCGAAGTCGTGTTCTGCGCCTCGTCCAGAATCACCACGGCATCGTTCAGCGTGCGGCCGCGCATGAAAGCCAACGGCGCAATCTGAATGACATTCGTGTTCATATACTCCTGCAACTTGGCGGCCGGAATCATCTCCTGCAGCGCATCGTACAGCGGCTGCAAGTAAGGGTCAATCTTCTCCTTCATGTCGCCGGGCAGGAAGCCAAGCTTCTCTCCAGCCTCTACAGCCGGACGGCTGAGTATGATCTTTTTCACCTCCTTGTTCTTCAAGGCCCTCACAGCCAATGCTATGGCCGTATAGGTCTTGCCCGAACCGGCAGGACCGATGGCAAAGATCATGTCACAGGCTGCATAAGCCTCCACCAACCTGCGCTGGTTCTCGCTGCGCGGCGTGATGGGCTTGCCGCCTGTACTGTACACAATCACGCCCTCGGTGCGGTCCGCCTGTGCGGCACGTCCTTTCACCAAGTTGAGCACATCCTCCTCGCTCAGGCGGTTATAGCGGGCGCAATGCGCCTCAAGCTGCTGCATCACTTCTTCGAAAGCAGCCACGTCTTCTTCGCCTCCCACCACGCGCACCACATTGTCGCGCAGCATGATGCGCAGCTTCGGGCAGAGAGCCCGGAGCATCTTGATATTCGTATGATTGACACCGCAAAATACCACGGGGTCGGCTTCTTCGAGAATGAAATGCTTTTCTATCATACTTTAAAGTTCAAAGTTTAAAGTTCAAGGTTGAAGGTTCAAAGTTCAAGATTCAAACCTGAGTCCCTCTGAAACCTCCTGAAGCCCTCTGGAACCTCCTGAAACCTGAAACCCAGAAACCCTAATCAGCCCGTTTGCCTCGCAAAATTAAGCAATCCCCTTGAAAGTATTCGAAAAATCCTTACTTTTGTGTGCTTAAATCCATCACCCCTTTTGAATACTCCTTTCCCATGAACGATAAACCCGCCGCCTACCGCGGCATATTCCTGTTAGTTTTCATCCTGATTGTCACCGCATTGGGCATAGCCCGGTGTGTCAACCCTTCGCTCACCCTTGTCACAGTGACAAGCCGGCAGCCCGAAACCGTCCAGCCCCCCGCACCCCGCCATGTGCCTGACAGTATAGAGTTACAGTCCCGTCATGTTGACAGTCTGTTGCTGCGTCCCCGGGCACAGCTCACCCTACTTCGGCCTGACGGCCAGCCCGTGAAGAACCGCGTGACCAGCGTACGGCGCTTCGAAACCTCCTTTCCCGACCTCAACGATGTGCAACTCGCCACGGCACAACGGTTAGGCATCCCCCATATCGAAAACCGCGACGAAGCCGTACGCCGCCTGAAGGAACTCGTCTATGTGGGCGACAACCCCTTCTATGCCATCCAGCCACTTCACCAGTCCATACCCTATTTAGTGCCACGGGCAGCCACCCTGCTGAACGAAATAGCCCGTGCTTTCAACGATTCCTTAGTCACCAAAGGCTACGAACCGCACAAGCTGCTCGTCACCTCCGTGCTGCGCACCAAGGACGATGTGAGCCGCCTGCGCCGCATGAACCACAACGCCTCCGAAAACAGCTGCCACCAGTATGGCACCACGTTCGACATTTCCTACAACCGCTTTTTGCAGATCAACGATGACGGAAGCAGCGAAATCCGCTGGGTCACGGTGTTCAAGTCCATCTTGGCCGAAGTGCTCGAAGACCAGCGTCTCATGGGCACCTGCTACGTGAAGTACGAAGTGAAACAGTCGTGTTTCCACATCACCGCCCGATAAACACCCGCCCCATGTACCAACCCGAATGGACCAAGCTACTGGACGGACGCATGGCCAAATCCACTGTCAAGCGCATCGTAAGCTGCGTCACCCATCGCGCAGCTGACATCAGCCTGTTGTGCCGCATGGTGCTCGACGAACACACCGAACCGCGCCAGGCCATGTATGCCGCCTGGGTGCTGACGCATTTAAGCCGGACCGACAAGCTGCAACACGTCGCTCCCCTTCGCGATGCCTTCATCGACCGGGTGCTTTCGACCAGCCTTCCTTTCCGTCCGGGCCTGCTGCTCACATTAGTCTATGACCTGCCCGAGCCGTCCGAGCCGCGCATGGACCTGCTCGACTATTGCCTGACGAACATACCCAATGAGCAGATGCACGACAGCTGCCGGGCCCTGTTCATCAAGCTGGCAGCCCGCAAATGCCGCCCCTATCCCGAGCTGACCGCCGAGCTGCAAGCCATCCTCCACCTCTTGCCGCCCGGACAGCCGCCCTCCATCGAATGTGCCAAACGCAAGGCCATGCAAGGCGGGCGCAGGGCAAGGAGGCACAGACCTTGACGCCGAGGGATAAAGGCTCAAGCCGAAATAAGCAATCAGCACCGGTTCTATGGCTTCATCTGGCTGCCAACGGACATAGCGTGGTACAAAGGCAATATCTTGGCTATATTTGACGAGATGGAGAAGCACTGATTGTAGTATCCTGTTGCATCGCATCGTCTAATAAATAAAGGGGTGTTCTATAAATTAGGTTTTAAAGAATGCCCTATGCGTGAACTCATTTATTCCAGCTGCCTGCTGTTTTTTAGAGCGACCTTTTGGATAAGATTGGC
>JBJEAF010000044.1:0-5081 GCA_051868755.1 Alloprevotella sp. | reverse complement strand
GCTTCGCAGGGCAGCGGCATGAAGGCCCTGGCCAAGGACACCGCCATCTACGGACTGTCGAGCATCGTAGGGCGTTTTCTCAATTATCTGCTCGTGCCCCTTTACACCGCCAAACTCGCCGCATCGACCGGCGGTTACGGAGTCATCACCGAAGTCTACAGCTACGTGGCCCTGCTGCTCGTGCTGCTCACCTTCGGCATGGAGACCACCTTCTTCCGCTTTGTGAACAAAGGCGACGTGCCGCCCCAGCGCGTCTATTCCACCACCCTCCTCATGGTAGGCGGTGTGGGAGTAGCCTTCCTGTTGGCCGTGTTCGGCTTCCTCACCCCCATTGCAGCCGCCTTGGACTATGCCGACCACCCCGAGTTCTTGGGCATGATGGCCGTGTGTGTGGCCATTGATGCCTTCCAGTGCATCCCCTTCGCCTACCTGCGCTACCAGCGCCGGCCCATCAAGTTCGCCTCCTTGAAGCTGCTGTTCATCGTGCTGAACATCACCCTCAACCTCGTGTTCTTCCTGCTCCTCCCATGGATGTATGAGCAGCCCGGAATGCACGCATTCATCGCAAAAATTTACCGTCCCGACTATGGTGTGGGCTATGCCTTTGCCATCAACCTGTTCTGTACGGCCCTCATCACCCTTTTCTTCAGGCAGGAGCTAAGCGGTTTCCGCTGGACCTTCGACAAGCAGCTGGCCCGCCGCATGTGGCACTACGCCTGGCCCATCCTCGTGTTGGGCATTGCCGGCATCCTTAACCAGACAGCCGACAAGATGATATTCCCGCGCTTGGTGGAGGGGCAGGAAGGCAAGGTTCAGTTAGGCATCTACGGGGCCAGCGTAAAGATAGCCATGATTATGGCCATGATTACCCAGGCCTTCCGCTATGCCTACGAGCCCTTCGTGTTCGGCCGTCAGCAGGCGAAGGACAACCGTGCCACCTACGCCAAGGCCATGAAGTTCTTCCTCATCTTCACCCTGCTGGCCTTCCTCTTGGTAATGGGCTACATCGACATCCTCAAGCACATCATCGGTCGCAGCTATTGGCCCGGCCTGAAGGTCGTGCCCATTGTCATGGCCGCCGAAATCATGATGGGCGTGTACTTCAACCTCTCGTTCTGGTACAAGCTCATCGACAAGACCATCTGGGGAGCCTGGTTCTCGGGAGCAGGCTGTGCTGTGCTGATAGCCGTGAACGTCCTGTTCATTCCCGCCTATGGCTACATGGCCTGCGCCTGGGCCGGCTTTGCAGGTTATGCCACCGCCATGACCTTGAGCTACGTGGTGGGCCAGCGTTACTATCCCATACAGTATCCCCTGAAGAGCATAGCCGTCTATGTCGGCATCACCCTGCTCTTCTTCGGCGTGATGCAGGCCGCTGCGGCCTGGGTCGATGCGCTCTGGCTGCGCCTGCTCATCAATACCGGCTGCATCCTCCTCTTTGTGGCCCACATCGTGCATTACGACTTCCCCCTCTCCAACCTGCCCGTTGTGGGCAAGTGGTTCAGGAAGTAGCAAGTAAATCCATCCCCTATCACCATGTCCTACCAAACCTATACCCTCCCCAACGGTTTGCGCATCCTGCACGAACCCTCCCATTCGCAGGTCGTGTATTGCGGCTATGTGGTCTGCGCCGGAACCCGTCATGAGGCCGAGGCCGATTCAGGCATGGCCCACTTTATCGAACATCTCACCTTCAAGGGCACGGAGCGCCGCCGCGCCTGTCACATAACCAACGGACTCGAACGGGTGGGCGGCGACCTCAACGCCTTCACCACCAAACAGGAGACCGTGTACTATGCCACGGTGCTGAAAGCCGACTTCCAGCGCGCTGCCGACCTGCTCACCGACATCGTCTTCCACAGCGTCTATCCGCAGGCCGAGATAGACAAGGAGGTCGAGGTAATATGCGATGAAATCGACAGTTATCAGGATTCACCCTCCGAACTTATCTTCGACGAGTTCGAGGCTATGATGTTTCCGGGCCAGCCCTTGGGCCGCGACATCCTGGGCCAGGCATCGCGGTTGCGCGAGTACACTACCGCCGATGCCCTGCGGTTTGCCCGTACCTACTACCAGCCGCGTCATGCCGCCTTCTATATATATGGTGACGTGCCCTTCCGCACGGTAGTCCGTACGCTCGAACGCCTCACTTCCGACTTTCCCGCAGCCGAACCCCAGCTGCCCGCATCGCAGCCTGTGACCATTCCCGCAGTGCCCGCCGAGCCCCTGCGCGAAGTGTCGAAACAGACCCACCAGGCCCATGTGCTGGTGGGCGGACCCACCTTCGGCGGCACCGACGACCGCCGTTTCGCCCTCACCCTGCTGAACAACATGCTCGGGGGACCGGGCATGAACTCCCGTCTCAATCTCAGTCTGCGCGAAAAGGCAGGACTCGTCTACAGCGTCGATTCCTATCTGAACACCTACCCCGATGCCGGCTTCTGGAACGTCTATTTCGGTTGCGATGCCCACGACGTGGCGCGTTGCCGCAAGTTGCTGTCGCGCGAATTGCGCCGATTCATCGACAATCCTCTCACCGAATCGCAGCTCCGTGCCGCCAAGAAGCAGCTGCTCGGCCAAATCGGCATCTCGACCGACGCCCCCGAAGCATACTCGCTGGCCCTCGGCAAGACCTTTGCCCACTACAACCGCTACCGCGACATAGCCGCCCTCTGTAATTCCATCGCGCAGGTCACGGCCCAGTCCGTGCAGGAGGTGGCCGCAGCGGTCTATGCCGAAGAGCGGCTCACCACCTTGGTCTACCGCTAACCGCTCGCCACGCCCGTCAGACATTCTCACCGTACAGAACCTGTCTTTTTCCACGTATTCACCGCTATGCTTTCAGCCACATACCTCAAACAGCAGGCCGCCGAACTGGGCTTCTCGGCCTGCGGCCTGGCGCCGGCCACGTCGGTAGACCCGCAGCGGGCTGCCGAGTTGAAGCGTTGGTTGGCCGAAGGATGCCAGGCCGACATGCATTATCTCGAAAACAACCTCGACAAGCGGCTCAACCCCTGCCTGCTCGTCGAAGGGGCAAAGACCGTGGTCAGCTTGGCCGTGAACTACTATTCCCACCGAGTGCCCCCGGCCACAGAGCCGGCCTACCGGTTGGCGCGCTATGCCTACGGCACCGACTACCACGAAGTGGTGAAGCAGATGCTGCGCCGCCTCATGCAGCGGTTGGGACTCGAAGAAGGCTGCGACGGACGCGTCTTTGTCGACACGGCCCCCATCGACGAGAAGTATTGGGCACAGCAGTGCGGACTGGGCTGGCGCGGCCGTCATTCGCAGCTCATACTGCCCCGGGCGGGCAGCTATTACTTTCTGGGCGAGTTAGTGCTGGTTCATCCGGCCGATGCCTACGATGCGCCCATGCAGTCCCATTGCGCAGGCTGCCGCCGCTGTGTCGAAGCCTGTCCCACGGGAGCACTGCGCGGCGACGGCACACTCGATGCCCGCCGCTGCCTGTCATACCTCACCATTGAGCACCGTGGCGCGCTGCCTCCCGAGGCGGCCCGTTCGCTCTCGCCCTGCTTCTACGGCTGCGACCGTTGCGCCGAGGCCTGTCCCTGGAACCTCCGCTTTGCTTCTGACACCACCATAGCCGACTTGCTGCCCCGCGAAGCCCTGTTGCAGATGCAGAAGGAGGACTGGAAAGGGCTGACTCTCGAACAGTACCGGCAGCTATTCAGAAAAAGTGCGGTGAAAAGGGCCAAATTCGAAGGGCTGAAGCGCAATATCGATGCCCTCGGCTGAGGCCGCCGGCCCCTCCGCCTCCAACAATTTCAGAGCCAGACCTCGGTGTGCCGAAGCCTGGCCTTGTTTTTTATTGGCTGAAAGCCATGGGGAAATAAGAAGAAAAGCCTTACCTTTGCCCCGCCTTAACAGGCCCGTAACGCAAGGACGAAGCAAACGAAACATACATAACCACAAACAAGCGTGTACATCTCACATGAAACAGTTCAAGCTGGTAAATAACCTTTTGGGTTGGATTACCTTTGCCATTGCCGCCTTTACCTACTGCATGACGGTAGAGCCCACGGCAAGTTTTTGGGATTGCCCGGAGTTCATCACCACGGCCTACAAGCTCGAAGTAGGCCACCCGCCCGGCGCACCCTTCTTTATGCTAACAGGCAACTTCTTCACACAGTTCACCGACGACCCCACGAAGGTGGCCTTCTGTGTGAACATCATGTCAGCCCTGCTTTCGGCCCTCTGCATCCTGTTCCTCTTCTGGACCATTACCCATTTGGCCCGGATGCTCGTGACCGAAAACGGACAGGTGACCCACTGGACCCAGACGCTGCTCATCATGGGTTGCGGCCTGACAGGCGCATTGGCCTACACCTGGAGCGACACCTTCTGGTTCTCGGCCGTCGAGGGTGAGGTCTATGCCTACTCATCGATGTTCACCGCCTTAGTGTTCTGGCTCATCCTCAAGTGGGAGGATCACGCCGACGAACCCCATTCCGACCGCTGGTTGGTGCTCATCTTCTACCTCACGGGTCTGTCGATTGGTGTCCACCTGCTCAACCTGCTCTGTCTGCCCGCCATTGCCTTGGTCTACTACTACAAGCGCAAGCCCGACGCCAACCTCAAGGGTTCGCTCGTGGCCCTGGCCATATCCATGCTGCTCGTGGCAGCCGTGCTCTACGGCGTGGTGCCCGGCATTGTCAAGGTGGGCGGCTGGTTCGAGTGGTTCTTCGTGAACGACCTCGGTATGCCCTTCAACACTGGCGTGGTGGTCTACCTGCTCATCCTCATTGCCGTGGTGCTGGCCGCTATCTGGAGCACCACGACCCATAACCGCAAGCGCACGACCGTGCTCTACGGCCTGAGCGTAGCCCTGCTCGGTATCCCCTTCATGGGCCACGGTGCCCTCTCGATTGTGTTGGGACTGGTGCTGCTGGGTGTGCTCGCCTTCGTGCTGCAACTCAAGGACGGCAGCGGCAACTACCTGCTCCGCAAGCGTTTCCTGAACACCTCGCTGCTCTGCATGTTGGTGCTGATGATAGGCTACTCCTCCTATGCCGTCATCGTGATCCGCTCCACGCAGAACACGCCGATGGACCAGAACTCGC
>JBJEAF010000043.1:16623-20513 GCA_051868755.1 Alloprevotella sp. | reverse complement strand
GTTTATTATATTTAGGCGGGCAGGATGCCCGCCCTCCCAGTTGCCAACCCGCATAGTTTGTACAGGGTACTCACATAACAAGCGTTCAGGGCGGTGGGCCTTGAACGCTTGTCGTGTTATAGGTGGAGAAGAAGGGGGCTACCGGTGGAATTGGCCTTTCGACTTGATGAGGATGACCTTGACTTGCGGGTCTTGCAGCAGGGGAAGGTTGGCTGGCCATAGCCGCAGCTCGGCCTCGGTGGTGCGGTGCTTCCAAGTGAGCAGGTCGATGGGCTCGTGCAGGTGACGGTGAATCTCACCGTACCACCAGCCGGGGAAGGACAGGGCACAGACCTGCCTGCTGCGCGCAATGGTGCGCAACTGTTGGAGACAACGGTCGATTTCGGCCTGACTGAGTTGCGAGGGCTTGGCGAAGCTGACGTAGTAGGAGGTGTAGTAGCCTTGGGCCGTGAAGGACGCTAACTGCGAGAGGTTGCGGCTTTCGAGGATGAGCTGCGAACGGCTGACACCATAGCGCGCACAGAGCTGCTGCAGGCGGTTGCGGAGCAGGGGAGCGGTGTGGACATCGAGGTTCTTCACGTCTATCCACATCCGCGAACCGCGGCGCGAGAGTTCGTTGAAGTAGGGTTCGAGGTCCAAGTGGAAGGTGGTGTCGGCATCGTGCGTCACATCGAGCCTGCCGTCGGGGCGCACCACTACGTCGACTTCGACATTCAGAAAACGCGCTTCCTGCTCGTGCAGCTTTTCGAGTGAGTTGCACCGGTGCAGCCACAGCTTGCTGCGGTAGGATGCCGTGTAGCCCCACAGAGCCGCACAGCCTACAGCGAGCAGCAGGACAGTCAGGGCCGCCACAGGACCCCATCGGAGTTTTCGCCGGGTTTGTTTCATGGGTCGGGGGAACATCAGCGGGTGTCAGTTCACGCGCAGCTCGGTGCTGGCCTGCAGACCGCGCAGGAAGTCGGCAACGGCCATGCGCTTCTTGCCGGCCAACTGCAGCGATTCGATGTGCAGGTAGCCGTCTGCCAGAGCCACCTTCAGGTAGGTGCGTCCGTCGGTGAGCACCGTGCCGACAGGTTCGCTGACAGCGGCAAACTCCTTGGCCGTCTGGTAAATCTTCATCACGGTCTGCTTGCCGTTGGCCGTCCATTCGGTCCAGGCAGCGGGGTAGGGCGAGAGGCCGCGCACAAAGTCGTACACCCGTTTCACACCTTGATGCCAGTCAATGCGGCAGGTTTCCTTGAATATTTTGGGTGCGGGCCGCAACGGTTCGTCGGTCTGCAGTTCGCTCTGCGGAATGGACGTGACCGTGCCGTTCAGGATATGGTCGACCGTTTCGACTACTAAGTCGCTGCCCAGCAGCATGAGTTTGTCGTGCACGTCGGAGGCGTTGTCGGTGTCGAGGATAGGCACGGCGACCCGCTGGATGACGCGTCCCGTGTCGATCTGGTGGTCCAAGAAGAAGGTGGTTATGCCTGTTTCGGTGTCGCCGTTGATGATGGCCCAGTTGATGGGAGCGGCCCCCCGGTATTGCGGCAGCAGGGCCGCGTGGAGGTTGAAGGTGCCCTGCGGAGGCATGGCCCATACGACTTCGGGCAGCATGCGGAAGGCCACGACGATTTGCAGGTCTGCCTTCAGGCTGCGCAGCTCCTCAAGGAAGTCGGGGTCCTTGAGCTTGGCGGGTTGCAACAGGCGCAGCCCTTGCGACAGGGCATATTGCTTGACGGGCGAAGCCGAGAGTTCGGTCTGGTGGCGTCCTATGGGTTTGTCGGGCATGGTGATGACACCTACCACGTTGTAGCCGCCTTCTACCAGCTTGCGCAGGGGGGCAACGGCAAAGTCGGGCGTGCCCATATAGACGATTCGTAAGTCAGTTTTGTTCATTGTCTTCATTGGTTTTCGGGCTGTTACGGAAAAATTCACGTTCAAACATGAATAACGCGAATGTCCGCGAATGTCCGCGAATTGAGGTGAATATTTTTTTCAATTCACGGCTCATTCCCGGTAATTCACGTTCAAGAAGAGAATAACGCGAATGTCCGCGAATTGTCCGCGAATTGAGGTGAATATTCCTTGACGGCAATGTGCGGAGTATGCCCGATATTTGTTCACTTCAAAAATCTGTTTGACTGTCAGTTTTCTCCGCTGTTGCCGGTTTCTCGGCCAGATAGAGCGTGCTGAGTCCGCCGGTGAAGCGCTTGAAGGTGACGGCGCGGAAGCCAGCCTTTTGCAGGATTCCCTGCATCACTTCGCCCTGCGGAAAAGCCTCCATGGTGGCGGGCAGATAGGAATAGGCCTGTGCATCGCGCGATATGATTTTGCCCAGTGCGGGCATGAGCAGGTGGGAGTAGGCCCAGAAAAGTTGCTTCATGGGAAAGTGTACGGGCGAGGTCAGTTCAATCACCACGAGCTTGCCACCGGGACGCAACACGCGGCACATTTCGCGCAGTCCCTGGTCGAGATTCTCAAAGTTGCGTATGCCGTAGGCCACCGTTACCGCATCGAAGCTGTCGGCAGGAAACGAAAGGTTCAGGCAGTCTTCTCGCTGGAAACGGATGACGTGGCCGAGCCGGGCTTTCTCGACCTTGCGGCGGCCCACCTGCATCATGCCTTCCGACAGGTCAACGCCGAGCAGTTCGTCGGGTTGCAGCTCGCGGGCAGCCAATAGGGCGAAGTCGCCCGTACCGGTAGCCACATCGAGAATGCGGCGTGGGGCGTGGGGGCGTAGGGCGTTGATGGCCGCCTTGCGCCAATGCTTGTCGATGCCCAGCGAAAGCGTGTGGTTGAGCAGGTCGTAAGAGTGGGCGATGCTGTTGAACATGCGTTCCACCTGTTCGTGCTTGCTTCCGGCTTCTCCGTAGGGTTTGATGGTTTCTTGTTTGTAAGTCATGAGCCTTGGGGGCAGCTTGGCCGGAATCAGATTTGCTCAACGGCAAATTTTTCGGGATGCTTGCCCTGATAGTTTTTGTAGTATTGCATGATGATGCGCATATCCTTCTCCACGTCGCCCGAGGGCACCAGCGTGCGTTTGCAGTAGATGGTCTTGGTGGGGAAGTCAATGGCGTAGAGCAGGATGGGCAGCTTGGCCTTGAGGGCGATGTAGTAGAAGCCGCGCTTCCACTGTGTGACCCGTGAGCGTGTGCCTTCAGGGGTGACGGCCAGCGAGAAACGTTCGGAACGTACGGCCCAATCGGCCAGCTGGTCGGTCAGGCTGGTGCGCCGGCTGCGTTCGACTGGTATGCCGCCCATGCGGCGGAACAGCGGACCTAACGGCCAGAAGAACCATTCCTTCTTCATCAGAAAGTTGGACTGGAGCCCCAAGGCGGAGTAGTAAGCCTTGCCTATGATGAAGTCCCAGTTGCTGGTGTGGGGTGCCACGCAGATGATGCATTTGTCGGGGCGCGGCTGGTCGACATCCTCCTTCCAGCCCATGCGGGTGAAAAGCAGATAGTGGCAGAGTTTTTTGAACATGCGGGAATCGGAGGGGGATTAGAAAAAGCGCGCAAAAGGAGATGTCGGTAATTCGTGGAGGGACATGGTGGCGAAGCCCGATGATTCGGGCAGGGCCTTGTTCCCCCAACGAATTACAGACTTCCTTCTGCGCGCAGGGCATGTGTGGCGTGAAGTGTCACGCTTGGATGATGCGGTTGGAAAGGTCGTTGACCTTTTCGGTGAACTCCTGTTTCAGCTGCTTGTAGAAAGCACGTTCCGAACCCGGTTCGGTGTGGCTGATGCGCGCTACATATTCGTTGTGCAGCACCAGCACTTCGGCCATGAGTTCGTCAAGCTTTTCGGGGTCGGCCTGCTGGCACATGCTGAGAGCCACGCAGTCGGCAAAGAGTTCGCCGGTAATCTTCTTGATGCTCTTCTTGAGCTGTTTGCGGTTTGCCATA
>JBJEAF010000043.1:14790-16523 GCA_051868755.1 Alloprevotella sp. | reverse complement strand
TGAATGATCTCCATACCCTTGAGTATGGCCTGTTCGTTCATAGGCAGCAGGTGGTGGTGGCGTTCGGGCAGCGTCTTGCGCAGTGCCTTGATGACGCTTTCAATGTCCACAATGGGGTGCAGCTTGAGGTAGCCCCCCAGAATAAACATGTTGAAGCACTTCATCATGCCCAGCTCGGCTGCCGTCTCCATGGCCGGAATCTGCCAGGAGTGTATGTCGGAGCGGGTGGGCTTGTCGAGAATGCCGAAGCTGTCGAAGATGAGGTCGCCCTGTGGTTTTACCTTGGGTTCGAACTTGTCGAGCGAGGGTTGGTTGAGCAGGATGGCACTGTCGTAGGCACTCAGAATGGGCGAGGAGATAGGTTCGCTGCTGATGATGACCGTCACGTTGGCCGTTCCGCCGCGTTGCTCAGGTCCGTAGGCCGGCATCCAAGTCACCTCCTTGCCTTCCATCAGTGCGGCGTAGGCCAGTATTTTGCCGAGCGAGAGCACGCCCTGTCCGCCGAATCCCGATATGATAATTTCCTGTTTCATGGCTGTGCGGGTGCATGTTGTTCTTTGTCAATGTCTTTGAGGTCGCCCACCTTGTAGAAGTCGAACATGTTCTCCTCCATCCACTGGTTGGCCTTGACGGGCGGCAGTTTCCAGCCCGATGAGCAGGTGGCTACAATCTCAATGAGGTTAGAGCCCTTGCCCTGCATGGACAGTTCGAAGGCATGGCGAATGGCCTTCTTGGCTTTGCGGATAGCCGGCACGCTGTGTACACTCTGCCGGCTCACATAGGCAGTGCCTTTGAGCTGGGCAGCGATTTCCGACATGTTCAGCGGATAGCCGTGGATTTTCGGGTCACGTCCGTAGGGACAGGTGACCGTCTTCATGCCTTCGAGCGTGGTGGGTGCCATTTGGCCGCCCGTCATGCCGTAGATGGCATTGTTGATATAGATAATGGTGATGTTCTCACCTCGGTTCAGGGCGTGGATGGTTTCGGCCGTACCAATGGCTGCGAGGTCGCCGTCACCCTGATAGGTGAACACGAGGCGGTCGGGCCAGAGCCGCTTGCAGGCTGTTGCCAAAGCCGGTGCACGGCCATGGGCTGCCTCCTGCCAGTCTATGTCGATGTAGCGGTAGGCAAACACACCGCAGCCCACGGGGCTGATGCCGATGCTGTGGTCTTGCATTCCCATTTCGTCAATCACTTCGGCAATGAGCTTGTGTACCACGCCGTGCGAGCAGCCCGGACAGTAGTGCATGGTCATGTCGTTCAAGAGTCTGGGCTTCTGGTACACCAGATTCTCGGGCTGAATGATATCTTCTCTTGTCATGCGTTTGTGGCTATTATATGTGCGTGTAGCGGTGTCGCTGGGACCGGAAAGGCGTTTGGCGGCACTGCGCGTGTGCTATCGTTTGTTTCCCGGCATTCGTAGCACCACCTCCACCATTTTCACTACAACGGCAAAGAGTCCTACGCCGTACCACTTGGTCAGTCCGCCTTCGGCGGCATCGGTGAGTACGATGCCCAGCATGGCTACGATGGCCAGCAGGATAAAGATGCTGTTGAGAATGTTGCGCAGAAAAAGGTTGCGGCTCGTCTTGCGGCGTTCGGCCTCCTGTTCGGGATGTTTCAGCCGTTCGAGAATGTCTTTGTCGTGGTTAAAGGGTGAATGTAGCATGGGGATGGTCGGGAAGGAAGAGGGTTCAGTTGCGGGAGGGGGCGACGGCTGTGGTTTTCTATAG